>CAZBTQ010000549.1:0-1000 GCA_964494405.1 uncultured Iamiaceae bacterium | reverse complement strand
CGTCGTCGGCGTGTCGAGCCAGGCCGCCGGCCACAAGACCCTCGTGCCCCAGCTCATCGAGGAGCTGCGGGGCCTCGACGCGGGCAACGTCGTCGTGGTGTGCGGAGGCGTGATCCCACCCCAGGACTACGAGATGCTGCGCGAAGCGGGTGTGGCGGCGGTGTTCGGGCCAGGCACCAACATCCCGACCGCGGCGCGCGAGGTCCTGCGCCTGGTCGCCGACCGACGCCGCGCCGCCTGAGCGAGTTGACCGATCTCGGCGAGCTGGAGGCAGGCATCCGCGGCGGGGATCGCCGCGCGCTGGCTCGCGGCATCACGCTCGTCGAGTCCACGCGACCTGACCACAGAGCACAGGCGATCGAGCTGCTCGACCGGCTGGTCGACAAGGTCGGCGGCGCGATCCGAGTCGGCATCAGCGGCTCGCCTGGCGTGGGGAAGTCGACGTTCATCGAGGCACTCGGCCTCCAGATCGTCGACGCCGGACGCCAGCTCGCGGTGCTCGCGGTCGACCCCACCAGCCGACGCTCGGGCGGCTCGATCCTCGGCGACAAGACCCGCATGTCCGAGCTCGGCAAGCACGACGGCGCCTTCATCCGACCGTCGCCGTCGGGCACGACGTTGGGTGGTGTGGCGCGGCGCACCCGCGAGGCGCTGCTGCTCTGCGAGGCCGCGGGAATGGACGTCGTGCTCGTCGAAACGGTCGGCGTCGGCCAGTCCGAGGTAGCCGTGGCCGAGCTCGTCGACGTGTTCACGCTCCTCGTCTCGCCCGGCGGCGGCGACGACCTCCAGGGCATCAAGCGCGGGATCATGGAGCTGGCCGACCTGATCGTGGTGAACAAGGCCGACGGGGACCTGGCCGCGGCGGCCGGTCGCGCGGCCGCCGACCACCGCAACGCACTGGGGCTGATGCGACCGAGGTTCGCGGGTATCGAGACCCAGGTGCTGACCGTCTCGTCCCTCACGGGTCAGGGCATCGCGGAGGCGTGGAACGCGTTGAACG
>CAZBTQ010000548.1:0-1004 GCA_964494405.1 uncultured Iamiaceae bacterium | reverse complement strand
TGCACCGGCTTGCTGTTGTCCAGGCCGCCGTAATGAGCACGGATTTCGCAGAAGACGATCGGTTCACCGTAACCAACCGGGATGTTTTCCTGGATGGTGAACTGCCCGGCCGGGATCGGTGAGAGGACGACCACTCCCCCGAAATTCGTGACATCGGAGACCGTGCCCTGGCCGGTGGTGACATCGAACGTCACATTCGGCATGGCCAGGGTGCATTCGGTCTTGTAGTGATCGAGCGGCCCGCCGTACAGCACATCGCCCGGGCAGATACGCTTGTAGATCCGGATCGTGTTCGGACCGGAGTCGATGTTGAACCAGTGGCAGGTGTAGGCGGAACCCGGCACGCCGAACGACGCTTCGACCAGGCCGTTGGCGGAGGAAACCTGGACCATGGGACCGCCGCCGTTGGGAATGGAAATGCCGCAGAACACAACCGGATAGTCGTAGTACTCAGGGATGGTTTCCTGGATCGAGAAGGCGCCCTCGGGCACTCCCGTCCACTCGACCATGCCGTTCGCCGTGGTTTGCGTGGACATGCCGTTCGGCGCGGTCAGCGTGAACTCGACGTCGTTCATGACCTCATCGCAGGCGGCGAGCAGGTTGTCGAGCGGCCAGACCGGGTCGAGGCCGGTGTCTTCGGCGTCGCAGCGCCATTTGTGGATGGTGAGCACGTTGTCGCCAACGGGAGGGTCGCCGGTGGGGATGTTGAGCCAGACGCAGGCGAGACGCGAGTCCTCGGCGTAGTCCCAGGCGATGGAGTCACCGTTCAGGAGAGGTTGGCTGGCGATGTTGGTCAGCGAATCGCCGCCGTACTCATCCGAACACCAGACGGCGAGCGGTGCGTACCCATTGGGAACCGTTTCGGTGATTGTGATCGGGCCAGCCGGGATGTTGTCGAACAACGCGAAGGGAAGATCGGGACTGACGGTCTGTTCGGTGGCGGAGAACCCTCCCCCATCGGAGACGGTGAAATCGACGAGGCCAGGGAACTTGGCGCAGTCATC
>CAZBTQ010000547.1:0-1006 GCA_964494405.1 uncultured Iamiaceae bacterium | reverse complement strand
CTCGACGCCCAGCGCACCGCGACCGACGCCGCAGCCGCCGCGTTCGAGGACGCGGTCGCCTCGGCCGAGCAGACCCCGGCGATGTCATCGGTGGTCACCGCGCTGGAGTCCAGGGTGACGGGCGACACGAGCGCGCTGCGCACGATGCGCAGCTCCATCGATCGTGGCGGGCTCGATCCGCTCATCGCCTACGGGTGGTTCGGCGACACGATCAGCTCCCTGTTGGAGCTCAACACCGCCCTGTCGAACGCGGTGCCTGTCACCGAGGTGTCGGCCGATCTCTCCAGCCTCGTCGCTCTCGGTCGTTCCCAGGAAGCGTTCGCTCGGATCCAGTCGATCGTGACCGTCGCCCTCGCGAACGACGAGTTCGACGTCGACGGCCGGCAGTGGCGGGAGTTCCTGGGCGGCCTGAACGAAGCCCGCCAGTACGAGACCTTGTACTACGCCATCGCCACCCCGGAGCAGGCCGCCCAGCTCCGCGGCCTCCTCGCCTCGGAGGCGGCGAACTCGTCAGGCAACTTCCGCGACGCGGTCGTCAACGCCCTGTACAACGACGTCGACTGGCTCGACACCGGCCGTGACCACGACGGGGTCGCCAACTCCATCTCCGACGCCCTCGCCGATCTCGAGCCGCCCATCGCCGTCCTGACCCCGATGGAGTGGATCGAGTCGTCGAGCTCGCTCATCGACGCCCACGCAGCCGTGTCGGACCAGATCCTCACCGACGTCAGCGATCAGGTGGCCGCCATCCGATCCGAGACCGAGCAGCAGGCGTTGCTGTACGTGGTGCTGACCATCGTCGCCATCATCGTGTCGAGCATCGTCGCCATCGTCGTGGCCCGACGGATCACGAAGCCGCTGCGCCACCTCACCGAGGCGGCAGATCGCCTCTCCACCGAGCAGCTGCCGGCACTGGTCGAGCGACTGAAGTCCCCGGGCGCGTCGGGCGGTGAGGTCATCCTCGAGCCGATCAACATGCGGCGGACCGACGAGATCGGCCACCTCG
>CAZBTQ010000546.1:0-1009 GCA_964494405.1 uncultured Iamiaceae bacterium | reverse complement strand
CCGAGGCTCGTGGCGATCAGCCGCCCGTCGCTCGTCGCCAGCCGCAGCTCGTAGCCGCCCCAGTCCACCGGCAGGTCCAGCGTCCCCGGCGCATCCGCGGCCAAGTCCAGCACACCGGTCGCCACCCGCTCGCGCCGGGTGATCGGCTCGTAATTCCAGTTGCCGTCCAGCTGATACCACTGGAAGGTGGTCTCCACCCGCGACAGCACCCACTCCACCGGCCCCAGCGCCACGCGCGCCAGATCCGGCCCCAGAGCGATCACCTCGAACCCGGCGCTGGCGCCCTGATCCACCGCGCCGTCGAACAGCGGCCGCACCCCGATCAGCGGCGCCGCCGACAGCATCGGCCGCGTCACGCTGCGCTCCACCGGCCGCCCCGAGCCGTCGCGCACCCGCAGGGTCGCGGTCAGCTGCAGCGGCCGGCTCACCGGCCCGACCGCCGGCATCGGCAGCTCGATCCGCGCCGCGCCCTCGGCGTCGGTCGCCAGCCCCGCCGCCAACTGCGCATATGCCGTCCCGAACGGCTCGTCCTCCAGCCCGAAGACATAGCCGGCATGGCCCGGAACCTCGCGCGCGAGCGTGACCATCACGTCGCCCTCGAGCGGCAGGTCCGCCCCCGGCGCGCCGAACAGGAAGTCCGCCCGCGCCTCCAGCGCCGCGCCCACGGCCGGATCGACCGGCCCCTCGGGCAGCGCCAGCGTCATGTCCAGCCGTTCGGGAACGAAGTCCTCGACGAGGAACCCCGCGCTCGCCAGCGCCGGCGCCTGCGGGTCGGCATAGACCGCCAGCCGCCAGCCCCCCGTCGGCGCCCCGGGATCGAGCGCCAGGCTCAGCGCCCGCCCGCCGGCGCCCGCATCGGGCAGGGTGAACCGCCCGAACTCCACCCCATCCGCCCGCGTCACGATCGCCGTCAGCGGCAATCCCACGATCGCCGCCGCCGCCGCGTCGCGCGCAAGGATCGTCGCATGCACCGTCTCCCCAGGCCGGTACGCCCCGCGCTCGGTGGTCA
>CAZBTQ010000545.1:0-1009 GCA_964494405.1 uncultured Iamiaceae bacterium | reverse complement strand
GGCAACCACGAGGTGATGATCCGCGGCACGTTCGCCAACATCCGGCTGCGCAACCGGCTCGCACCGGGCACCGAGGGCGGGTTCACCCTCCACCTGCCCGACGGCGAGGAGACGACGATCTACGAGGCGGCCCAGCGCTACGAGGCTGACGGAGTGCCGCTGGTGGTGCTCGCCGGCGCCGAGTACGGCTCGGGCTCGTCACGGGACTGGGCGGCGAAGGGCACCCGGCTCCTCGGGGTGCGTGCGGTGATCGCCCAGAGCTTCGAGCGCATCCACCGGTCGAACCTGATCGGCATGGGGGTGCTGCCCTTGCAGTTCCCCGACGGCGAGTCGGCCGAGTCACTCGGGCTCACCGGCCACGAGGTGTTCGACGTGGTCGGTCTGTCCGAGCTCGGCCCCGACGACCCGATCCCCCGCGAGCTCACGGTGCGCGCCGACGGGCGCGAGCTGCGGGTCGCGGTGCGCATCGACACGCCGATGGAGCAGGCCTACTACCGCCACGGCGGGATCCTGCACTACGTCCTGCGCCAGCTCGCCGCCGAGTCCTAGGACGCGCCCGCGGGCGCGCGCTCCCACGACGCTCCCGCGGGCGCGCACATCACGGCACGTCGCCTTGACACGCCGAGGCACTGACACCCCACTTCGCATCCGGTTCCACGTCCTTGCGACAACTTCGCGACCACCCTGCGTGAGCTGTCGCAGGGGCTCGACGCGAGGCATGGCCGGGGGTGTCGAATTGTCGCAGCGTCATGGAACCTCGCGTCCAGGTCGAGTCGCGTTCAGTGACGGCGACGCCACGGTTCGACGTCGGTGCCGGCCGCCGATCACGACAGTTGTCGCAGAGACGTGGAACCGAGATCACGCTGAGCGCGCAACCCGGACGAGCCAGCTGACGGAGGCGCGGCCGCGCGGCGTCGAGGGTTGTCGCAAGGACGTGGAACCAAAGTGACACCGACGGGTCCGGGTCGACGCGGGTCCAGGTCGACGCGGGTCCAGGTCGACGCGGGTC
>CAZBTQ010000544.1:0-1010 GCA_964494405.1 uncultured Iamiaceae bacterium | reverse complement strand
GGATGGTGCGGCCGGTGTTGGCGATGCCGCGGGTGATGGCCTGGCGGATCCACCACGTGGCGTACGTGGAGAACTTGAAGCCCTTGCGCCAGTCGAACTTCTCGACGGCGTGCATGAGGCCGAGGTTGCCCTCCTGGATGAGATCCAGCAGCGGCAGGCCCGAGGCCTGGTACTTCTTTGCGATCGACACGACGAGACGCAGGTTCGACTGCACGAAGGTGGACTCGGCCGCCTCGCCCTGACGGGCGGTGCGACGCAGCTCGCGCTTGCGTGCGGGGCTCAGGTCGGTCGACGCGTCGAGCTCGGTCCGTGCCTCGTTGCCCGCTTCGATGGCCTGCGCCAGCCGGACCTCGTCGTCCTTCGTGAGCAGTGGATACTGCCCGATGTCGGTGAGGTAGAGCCGGACGAGATCTTCCTCGTCCCTCTCGACTCGCTCCTTGGCCACGTTTGCACCTTCTCCTGGCTGTCGGGTCACGACAAGTGGGACGTACAGGGTCCGCCTCACGATACCGGGCCGGTCAAGACCACCCACCACACGAGCGCACAATCGTACGTCGTGGCTGGTCAGCCCACAGATCGCAGTGCCGCCAGGTCGGCCCTCAGGTCCGCCAGGACGAGGGTCAGCGTCCGCTCCACCGAGGCGTCGGAGATCGCCGAACAACGTTCGATGTGGTCGACGTACGCGGACTCGAGCCGCGTCATCGGGCGTGCGACCGCGAGCGCGACCGACTCGGCCGCGGTGGGTGCCGCGGCGACCGCCTCGACATCACCCGACGCCTCGGTGGTGGGTGCCACCACGTCGGCCGCGGCGAAGCCCGGGACCTCGGGGAGTCGACCCCGCACCTGTTCGGCCCGCCACGCGTGCCGGCGGCTCACCTCTGAGAGCACGGCACGAACGTCGGCCGGGAGGTCCGACGCCGCCGCGGCGCCGAGCGCCTCGAACAGCCGCTCCTCCAACCAGATCGCCTCGCCCATCCGGCGCGCGGTCTCGGCCAGGGTGAGGTGGGTGG
>CAZBTQ010000543.1:0-1016 GCA_964494405.1 uncultured Iamiaceae bacterium | reverse complement strand
GCACTGGCGAACGGCGCCGGCCACGAGCACCGGCGCGCCGGAACCCGCAGGCGCGGCCCGTCCCTTCGCCGTTGTCGGCGTCATCGGCCACGACGGTCCGATTCGTTTCGAACCCGTTCCCTGATCAGGTAGGCCGCGTCTCGCCGGGACGCGGACGGGAAGGCTCGCCAGGACGCGGCCAGGAAGACATCAGCGTTCCTGCCACCGTGAACTGAGATCACGGAGGTAACGGATTCCACACAGAGGAGCAGAGAAGCAGAGGACCTCGCCTCCACGCTCCGGCGCCTCGAGGCGCATGACCCGGTCGTCGCAGCCATCGTGGCCTTGCGACCGGTCTCGTGGGGAGTGACGCGCTCGCCGACGACGCGTTCAGGATGAGCGGGACGCGGGCATGCCGCAAGGCTGGTTCACCCAGAGACACTGAGGAGCAGAGACCTCCGCTGCTCTGCTGCTTCGTTGTGCACCCGTTCCCTCCGTACGCCTCCGTTGGCACGCGCCCGCGACAGCAGCGTTCATGCCACGGTGGACGGAGGTCACGGAGGTAACGGATTCACACAGAGTAGCTGAGAAGCGGAGGACTTCGCCTCCACGCCCGTGCCGCCCAGGCGGCGAACACCCAGAGTAGTGGGGGAACGGATGCGGCGACGTCGACCCTGGACCATCGCACGGCTATCGCAGGCGATGCAGAGCGCCAGGGCCGGGAGCACGCCGGGGACCATCGCGCCGTCTTCGTGGCCGAAGTTGCCGCGGATGCCCCAGCCGATGGCATGGGCGAGGGCGACGAACACGAGGCAGTCACAAGGCGTATGTCACAGGCCGTGGATCAGGTGGGCCCGGTCTCGCCGAGGGCGGGCAACTCCAGCGTCCATGGTCCATGCATGACGCACGAAGTCCACTGCACAAAGCAGGAAGTCGCATGACGTCCATTGCATGAAGCATGAAGCATGAAGCATGATGATCGCGTCCGCCAGGGGTATCCCGCGAGGGATTGAGATCACACCCTTGGAACCTGAACC
>CAZBTQ010000542.1:0-1020 GCA_964494405.1 uncultured Iamiaceae bacterium | reverse complement strand
AGATCCTGCCCGGTCACCTTGCGGCTCAGGCTTGCGATCTCCTCCTCGACGCGCAGGGCGCCGTCACGCAGTTCCTCTCCGGCGGGGGTGAGCAGGTAGCCTCCCGGCTGTCGCTCGAAGAGGCGGACACCCAGCTCGGCCTCGAAGGCACCGATGCGGCGAAAGACGGTGGAATGGTTCACGCCGAGCGTCCGTGCCGCTCCCGAGAGTGATCCGGCGCGCGCCACTGCCAGGAAGATGCGCAGATCGTCCCAGTTCTCACTCTTTGCATCCATGCAAGCGCACCTTTCATAGATCGCCAATCCCGCTGCACCCTCGCACAGCCTACCTTCTTCGTCGAGGCGGGCTCGAACCGAGCCGCGCCGCAGATCGACAAGCAAAGGAGCATCCCAATGCGCAGACTACTCATGGCAACCGCAGCCCTCGGCCTTCTCGCCAGTCCCGCTTTCGCACACTGCGACAGCATGGATGGGCCGGTCGTCGCGGACGCGCAGCGCGCCCTCGAGGCGCAGGACATAACCCCGGTCCTCAAGTGGGTCACCGCGGAGGACGAGGACGAAATCCAAAGTGCTTTCGATATGACGCTGGAGGTGCGCGATGAAACCGACGCTGCCAAGGCCGTTGCCGACCAGTACTTCTTCGAAACACTGGTCCGGGTCCACCGCGCGAGCGAGGGCGAGGGCTTCACCGGGCTGAAGCCGGCGGGCAGCGTCGAGCCGGCGATCGCAGCCGCCGACCAGGCTTTGGAGGACGGCAACGTGGAGCCTCTGACGGAAGAGCTCGCCTCCGCGATCCGGCACGGAGTCGAGGAACGTTTCGCGGTAGCTTACGAGAAGCGCCAGACGGCGGAGGACTCCGTCGAGCAGGGTCGCGAGTACGTCGAAGCCTACGTGCAGTTCACGCACTTCGCCGAGCAGGCAGACCACCTGGTCGATACTGGGGCGAGCCATCAGCACCGCGAGACCCTCGCCGGGCACTGACCCCAGCCCGAGCACTGGCGATGTGAGGCATGTGGCGGCG
>CAZBTQ010000541.1:0-1021 GCA_964494405.1 uncultured Iamiaceae bacterium | reverse complement strand
GCGAGGATCGAGAGGATCGCCAGCGTCGCGCCGGAGACGTAGAGCCAGTAGGAGAGGTTGTTGAGCCGCGGGAACGCCATGTCCGGCGCGCCGATCATCAGCGGCATGAAGTAGTTGCCGAAGCCGCCGAACAGCGCCGGGATGATGACGAAGAACATCATCAGCACGCCGTGGCCGGTGACGAGGACGTTCCAGATGTGGCCGTTGGGCTCGCCGTCGACGAGCATGTACTGCACGCCCGGGTGCATGAGCTCGAGGCGCATGTACATGGTGAAGGCGACGGCGACGACGCCGAGGGTCGCGGCGGTCACGAGGTAGAGGATGCCGATGTCCTTGTGGTTCGTCGACATGAACCACCGGGTGAAGAACCCTGGCTCGCCGTGGTGATCGGCGTGGGCGTGGGCGGCATCGGCCATGGCGCTCTCTCCTCGAAATCCCCGCGGCCGAATCTGCGTATGTGGTACGGCCTTTAGAACCTCTCTACCTCCGACCTCCCGGACCCTCAAGTCCCGCTAAGGTCGCAGGGGCTTGACGCCCGGCCGGGGAGGGAACAAAACCGGGACATGCCCGACGACAGGCCCGGAGATATGGCCGACGACATGGCGGCGCTCCTGCTTCCCGGCCAGCGGCTGGCGCGCGGTGTCGCCCGCCACCTGCGCAGCCGCGACTTCGCCACGCTCCTCGAGTTCGTGCCGGCGCCCGGGCTCCGGGTCGACGTGATCGCGCTCGGGCCGAAGGGCGAGGTCTGGATCGTCGAGTGCAAGTCCTGCCGCACCGACTTCGTCTCCGATGCGAAGTGGGGCGGCTATCTCGAATGGTGCGACCGGTTTTTCTGGGCGGTGGACGCCGACTTCCCGGTCGAGCTCCTGCCCGCCGACGCCGGGCTCATCCTCGCCGACGCCTGGGACGCCGAGATCGGGCGCTGGCCCGAGGTCGCGCCCCTCGCCGGCGCCCGGCGGCAGGCGATCATCCGGCGCTTCGCCCGCTGCGCCGCCGGCCGGCTCGGCGCGCTCCTCGATCC
>CAZBTQ010000540.1:0-1022 GCA_964494405.1 uncultured Iamiaceae bacterium | reverse complement strand
CCTCGCCCAGATCCAGCTCGCCTTCGTCCAGGTGCGCGCCGCCCTCGAGGGTCAGGATTCGCCACCGGAGCGTTGACCCCCGGTTCCGCGCAGCACTGACCGGGTGCCTCGCCGCGCCACCCCACCAACCTCTGATATCGTCCGATATCAACCTGGAGGTGGCCATGACCGACATCTTGATCCGAGGCGTACCCGACGAGGTGTTGGCGGCCATCGACGCCAATGCCACGCGAGTCGGGCTCTCGCGCACCGAGTACCTCCGCCGTACGCTCGCACGCGAGCGTGCCGATGCAGGCCCGATCACGGTCGACCGACTTCGACGAGTTGCGTCGAAGGCCCGGGATCTCGATGACCCTGACGTGATGAGCAGTGCCTGGTCGTGAGCGCGTGGCTCATCGACAAGTCAGCGATCACGCGGCTCCACCTCGCTGCCGACGCGACCGAGTGGGCCACGCGTATCGAGCGCGGCCTCGTCCGGATCTGCACCGTCACCCGGTTGGAGGTCGGCTACTCCGCCCGCTCGGCAGAGGATCATCGCTCGCTCCTCGCTGAGCCACCGATCGCGGCGATGCCAGTCGAGTACCTCACGCCTCGCATCGAGGACCGAGCAGGTGAGCTCCAATCGATCCTCGCCGAGCGAGGTCAGCACCGGGCCCCGTCGATCCCCGATCTGTTGATCGCGTCGACCGCTGAGCTTGCCGACCTGACGGTTCTGCACGTCGACAAGGACTTCGACCTCATCGCTGACATCACCGGCCAGATCACCGAGCGCCTCCAACTCGCCTGATGGACGGTCGCAGCCGAGATGCGCCCGCCCACATCCGCATCACGCGAACCGTCGTTCGATCCACGACCACCTCGGCCCTACGTCGACCCTCGGGTCGTGGGGCGCAGGTCGCTCGCTTCCCAGCGGCCGACGCGGCCGCCCACAACCTCGAAGGTGACCGGCGTGCCCACCTCGATGGAGCGGGTGCCGTCGGCGATGGCGGTGCAGTGGAAGAACCACTGGCCGTCGTCCGCCG
>CAZBTQ010000539.1:0-1025 GCA_964494405.1 uncultured Iamiaceae bacterium | reverse complement strand
GCCTGGCTCGGACGCCACTCCCGGCGCCACGGCCGCGACTGCCAGGCCACCATCCGCCGCGGCCGCCACCTGCGGGCGCTGCCGACGATCGCCACCGCCTTCGAAGCCGGCACCATCGGCGCCTGGCACCTCGACCAGATCGGCAAGCTGCACAAGCGCTACCCCGACCAGGTCGTCCACGATCAGGACTGGTTCGTCGAGTGGGCCGCCACGCTCGACCACGACCAGTTCGTCCAGGCCATCACCTACTGGCGCCACGCCGTCGACCCCGACGGCATCGAGCACGACGCGACCAGCCTCCACGACCGCCGCCGGCTCGACCTGTCAGACGGCATCGACGGGTGCGGGCTGATCGACGCCAACTTCGAGCCGATCGGCTGGGCCACGTTCCGCGAGGCGCTCCACCGCATCGAACACGAGATGTGGGAGCACGACTGGGCGGAGGCTCGGGCCCGCCTCGGCGACGCCGCGACGAAGACCGATCTTGGGCGCACCGACACGCAACGGCGCTACGACGCGCTCATCGAGATGGCCCTGCGCGCCACCGCAGCGCCCGCCGACGGGAAGCGACCTCGGCCACTGGTCACCGTCCACGTCGACCACGACACGTTGGCGGGTCGCATCACCCAGCTCTCCACCGGCACCATCGTCACGCCAGGGCAGATCCTGCCGCTGCTCCTCGACTGCGACATCGAACGAGCGGTGTTCGACGGGCCGAGCAGGATCATCGAGCTGGGCCGCACCCGACGACTCTTCGTGGCCGGCACGCGGCGAGCGGTCGAGATCCTCAAGCCCACCTGCGCACACCCTGGGTGCACCGAGCCATCCGAGCACTGCCAGATCGACCACCGACAACCCTGGGAACAGGGCGGCCGCACCGACCCCGACAACGGGCAACCCCTCTGCCCGCCGCACCACCGCCACAAGACCGAACGCCAGCAGCGCGATGCACGCCAGCAGCGGCGGCGTCGACGGCGACCTGCCACGGGCCACGACGATGAGCCCGGCTGATGTCCCTCACCGCC
>CAZBTQ010000538.1:0-1027 GCA_964494405.1 uncultured Iamiaceae bacterium | reverse complement strand
GGGGGGACGGGTACCGACACGCGTCGGGCCCGGCCGCCGGGTTCAGGAGCACCCGTCCCACCGCGAGTCGGCGCCTGGGGGGTCACCGCTCGGGATGGGACGGCACGTGCAGCGACGTGCGCTACGCCGTGCGAAGGTGCTCGGGGATGGGGATGACGGGAAGCTGGTCTTCGGGGCGGGGGACCTTGGGCGGACGGCCCCGGCGGCGCTTCTGCGCCAGGATCCGGCCGTTCAAGAACAGCTGGCCGCCCCAGACACCCCACGGCTCACGACGCTCGAGGGCGCCTTCGAGGCACGGGGCGATGACCGGGCACTCCGAGCAGATGGTCTTCGCTCGGGCGATGTCCTGCAGCTCCTCGGAGAAGAAGAGGTGGGCGAGCGATGCGCCGGTGCCGTCGTCCTCGACGCGGCAGCTGGCCTGCGCCCACCACCCCGCCGGAGTGGCGGGGAAGCTGGGTTGGGAGAGTTCCAGTTCGGGTTCGGTGATCATTGCGGTGTTCCCCAGGGTCTCGTGGCGTGTTCGCGTGGTGTGGGTGGTGTCGGTGCTGTGGGCAGGTGTCGGGGGTGGGGTCGGTGGCTGGGCGAACCGGCGGGCAGGGAAAGAGAAAGGCCGCCGGGAGATCCCGGCGGCCTTTCGGAGTGCGTCTCTTCCCTGTGTTGCGGGTCAGGGTGAGTGCTCCGTGGGCCGCCAGGCCTTGTGGGTGCGGTTGGCGATGGCGGTGAACGACACCGAGGTGTCCTGGAACGAGATCGTCGACACGCCGTGACGCCAATCGCACGGGTACATGCCGAGACCGCCGCCGAAGCCTGCGCCGGCGCGCGGACGCGCGACGCCGGCGGGGGCCATGCGGCCTGCCGTGTTGGCGTCGAGCGTGCTCATGTCCGGGTTGCTCCTTGGTCGGCGGTGCGGGTGCAGAGGTCGCGCAGTGTCCTGCGCCGTCCGTTGACTGAACCACCGTGCAACGGGTCCGTCAACCTATTTGTCATGTTCTTGTCCGGATCGGTCGCGAACGTGTCCGGATCGTGC
>CAZBTQ010000537.1:0-1030 GCA_964494405.1 uncultured Iamiaceae bacterium | reverse complement strand
GGTCGCGATAGGCGATGTCGACCTCGTAGCGGTGGCGGTGGCGCTCGGAGATCGTGGTCGCGTCGTAGATCCCGGCGACCTGGCTGCCGGCGGTGAGGACCGCGTCGTAGGCGCCCAGCCGCATGGTGCCGCCCTTGTCGTCGGTGACGGCGCGCTGGACGGTGCGGTTGCCCTCGAGCCATTCCTTGAGGTGGTAGATCACCGGGGTGAAGCGGCGCGCGCCGCTCTCGAGGTCGAACTCCTCGGAGCCGGCGTCGGCGACGCCGAGCAGGTCGCGCGAGGCCTCGATCACCGCCATCTGCATGCCGAGGCAGATCCCGAGATAGGGCACCTGCCGCTCGCGGGCGAAGCGGGCGGCGTGGACCATGCCCTCGGTGCCGCGCACCCCGAAGCCGCCGGGCACCAGGATGCCGTGGAAGCCTTCGAGCAGCGGCGCGATCGCGTCGTCCTTCTCGAACAGCTCGCTGTCGAGCCACTGGGTGCGGACCTTGACCCGGTTGGCGATGCCGCCGTGGGTCAGCGCCTCGGCGATCGACTTGTAGGCGTCCTCGAGCTGGGTGTACTTGCCGACGATGCCGATCTTGACCTCGCCCTCGGGGTTGTGGACGCGGTCGACCACGTCGATCCATTTGGCGAGGTTGGGCCGCGGCGCCGGCGAGATGCCGAAGGCGTCGAGCACGGCCTGGTCGAGGCCTTCGCGGTGGTAGGCGAGCGGGGCCTCGTAGATCGACTTCAGGTCCTGCGCCGCGATCACCGCCTCGGGGCGGACGTTGCAGAACAGGGCGAGCTTGTCGCGCTCCTTCTGCGGGATCGGGCCCTCGGAGCGGCAGACCAGCACGTCGGGCGCGATGCCGATTGAGCGGAGCTCCTTGACGGAATGCTGGGTGGGCTTGGTCTTCAGCTCGCCGGAGGCGGCGATGTAGGGGAGCAAGGTGAGGTGCATGAAGATGCACTGGCCGCGGGGCTTGTCCTGGGCGAACTGGCGGATCGCCTCGAAGAACGGCAGGCCCTCGATGTCGCCGACGGTGCC
>CAZBTQ010000536.1:0-1031 GCA_964494405.1 uncultured Iamiaceae bacterium | reverse complement strand
GTTGCCCGTCGCCGCGACGACCGCGACGCGCTGGTCGCGCAGCCGACGGATCTCCTGGGTGATGCTCGGGCTCAGCTGATCGCAGAACCCGGCGACGTCGTTCTGCGCGAAGCCAAGGCTGAGGTTGACGACGTCGATCGGGTCGACCAGGTCGCGCTGGCGCACGTAGGCGAGGGCGGCGAGGAGGTCGCTCGTCGTCGCCGACGTCTGTCCGGGAGGGATGTACGGGTCGGCGGCGTCGCTGTAGAAGACGCGGATCGGGATGATCTGCGCAGCGGGTGCGACACCGGTGGTGGCGCCGCCTCCGGCGCGTCCCGCCGCGATGGATGCCACGTGGGTGCCGTGCCAGCAGTCTCCTGCGCTGCAGGCCTCAGCCGCGCCGGCGCCGGCGGTCCCGCGGCCGAGCGGACAGGGGTCGTCGGCGGTGATCGGGACGAAGCAGTTCTCCTCGGCGGTGCTGATGGCGCCGGCGAACGCGGGGTGGTCGCCGTCGATGCCGCTGTCGATGACCGCGATGCGGGTGCCGGCGCCGACGCGGCTGGCGCCGTGGGCCACGTCGGCGCCGATTCGGCTCTTGCTCTGGCTGAGGAACAGCTCGAGCTGGCGGTTCGGCTCGATGCTCGCAACGCCCGGTGCAGCATCGAGGACGGCGACCTCCTCAGCGGTCACCTCGACCGTTGCGGCCTCCGGTGTGATGCCGCTCACCTCGGACGGGTCGGCATCGAGCGCAGCGGCGACGGTCGAGGTGGGATCGGCCCCGGGCTCGACGCTCACGATGACCTCGACCGTGCCGTCCACCGAGTGGTCGGCTGCTGCCTGAAGGCGCAGCACCGGATCCGCGGACCCGTTCTCAGCAGGGGTGCTCGTCCCCGGCTGCCATGGCGAAGGTTCGCCTGCCTTGGCCACGCCGATCGGGTCGGGATCCTGCTGTGCCCCTGCCGCTGTCGGGAGGGCCGCAGCGACGACGCTGGCGACGAGGGCGAACGTCAAGATGGTTCGTGCTCCGCGCCGCACACGGCTCCCTTCGTCGG
>CAZBTQ010000535.1:0-1032 GCA_964494405.1 uncultured Iamiaceae bacterium | reverse complement strand
TGTCGGCCCGTATCCCGGCACACCCATGCCGGTTGGAACGTGGGCGAAAGAGATTCCTCGCACGCGATCGGAATGACAAGGATGACTACCGGGTATCCGCCAGGATCGTGGCAAGCCGCTCGACCAGTTGTGCGCGGTAGGCATTCGGTTCGCGATCGAGCCGGATCGCCAGGGCGCGGATGGCGATCGCAATCGCCTGCGTGCGGACTTCGTCGTCGGAAACCGGTACGATCTCCCGGTACCCGTCGATCAGTGCGCTGGCAATGGCCCGTTCCGGCCGGTGATGGATGAGGGCGTGACCAAGATCGTAGGCGCGGTCGGCGCCGCGGATTTCACCGAGATCGATCATGCCCTGGTACTGGCCGGATTCCGGATCGACGTAGATGTGGCTGCCGTCGCAATCGCCGTGCGCGAGGCACGATTGCCCGGCGGACGCCAGGGCCGCCCAACGACCGGCCGCATCCCGCAGTGGCGCATGGAGGCTGGCATCGAGTATCCCGCTGGCGACCACAGTGTCGACCGCCGCAAGGTATTCGATGGCCCAGCCCACGCGATCGGGGTGTTCGGCAATGAGGTTGCCATCCTCCCCCACGTGGTCAACCCACCCCCAACCCGTGACCGGGATCGCATTGAAGCGAGCAAGCTGGCGACCGGCCTCACGCGCCGCCGGCAACGGGTCTCCCTCGTACTCCCCCAGCGGGACGCCCGGCATTGCCGTCGTCAGCGCGGCCGAGCGGTCGAGTTCAGGCGGCTCCGGCTCCCAGCGAAGGATCGCCGGGACGCAGACCCCGGTCGCGATCGCCAGGCGATGGGCCTGTACCTCACCATCGCGGATTTCACCCGGATGCTCGGCCAGCCGCAGGTAGGCGATATCCTCACCCCGCACAACCCGGTACACCGGCGTCGAAGAGCCACTCTCCATCCGGGTGAAGACAACGGCCTCCTCAGGGAACCATCGATCGAGCAGGCCACGTACGGCATGATCGGACACCTTGGTCGGCGCCACGGTCAGGCGTCATCCTCATCGAGCCA
>CAZBTQ010000534.1:0-1033 GCA_964494405.1 uncultured Iamiaceae bacterium | reverse complement strand
GTCGCGCTCGCCGCGCTCGTCGAGGGTCGCGTCCGCATCGAGCAGGGTTCGGTGCGCGAGGGGATGGCCTTGCTCGACGAGGCCATGGTGGCCGCGGTGTCCGACGAGCTCGATCCGAGCTGGGCGGGGAACATCTACTGCAACCTGATGCTGCTCTGCTACGAGCTCGCCGACTGGCAGCGCGCTGACGAGTGGACGTCGGTCACCGCCCGCTGGTGCGAGGCGATGCCTGGCGCCGGTCCGTTCATGGGCATCTGCCGCGTGCACCGTGCCCAGGTGCTGCACCTGCGGGGAGACTGGCAGGGCGCGGAGGACGAGGTGCGCCGCGTCTGCGACGAGCTCGCCACCTTCCACGTGGGCATGGTCGGTGAGGCGCACTACCAGCTGGCCGAGGTGCGCCGACAGCGCGGCGACCTCGACGGGGCCGAGGTCGCGTACGCCGATGCTCACCGGCTCGGTCGTGACCCCCAGCCGGGCCTCGCGCTCCTTCGGCTCGCGCAGGGCCGTCCCGCGTCCGCGTTGGCCATGGTCACGCGGACGCTCGCCGGGAGCGAGGGCGCGCTCGCCCGTGCCCACCTGCTGCCTGCTGCGGTCGAGGTCTGATCGCAGCCGGCGACCTCGATCGCGCCACTGCGGCCGCCGATGAGCTGGCGTCGCTGGCGGCCACCTACGGCACCGCAGGCCTCGACGCGCAGGCAGCGACCGCCACCGGGCTGGTCGCCTTGGCCACCGGCGACGCGAAGGGGGCGTCGACGACGCTGCGCGGTGCGGTGACCGCCTGGCAGCGGGTCGGTGCTCGGTTCGAGGCCGCTCGCACCCGCCTCTCGCTCGGTCGAGCCCTTGCGCTGGATGGCGATGCCGACGCCGCTGCGATGGAGACCGCCCTGGCGACCGCCGACCTCGACGAGCTGGGCGTCGCGCCGCCCCGGCTGCCGCGGGCCAGGTCCCGGCGCGACGACGGCCTGAGCGATCGCGAGGTCGAGGTCGTGCGCCTGGTCGCCGACGGGTGCACGAACCAGGAGATCGCCGATCG
>CAZBTQ010000533.1:0-1034 GCA_964494405.1 uncultured Iamiaceae bacterium | reverse complement strand
CGCGCTCGACCCGACCCGCGTGCGCCTCCTCGGCACCGCCCACTCGCTGCCCACCTCGATGGCCGCGACATCGGACTACGAGGTGCAACTGCGCGACGCGCTCGGCCTGGTCGCCGAGGCGGCGCCCGGCCTGGCCACCGACCTGGTGTGGCAGTCCCGCTCGGGCCCGCCCCAGGTGCCGTGGCTCGAACCCGACGTCAACGACCACCTGCGGGCGCTGGCCGGTCAGGGCGTCGAGGGCGTGGTCGTGGCGCCGATCGGCTTCGTCGCGGACCACCAGGAGGTCGTCTACGACCTCGACGTGATGGCGCGAGCGACCGCCGACCAGCTCGGCATCCGGCTGGTGCGGGTGGCCACGCCCGGCACCGATCCCCGATTCGTGTCGATGGTGCGAGAGCTGGTCGAGGAGCGACAGCTCGGCGCCACGCAGCGCACGCTGGGTGCGATGGGGGTACGTCCTGCGCCGTGCGAGCCCGGATGTTGCCCCGCCCCGGCTCGCGTCGGCGAAGCTGGCCACTCGCAACGGCCGACCCTGGCCACCCAGGAGGAGTGACGTGGAGAAGATCGTTGTGGGCGTCGATGGTTCGCCGGGCGCCGACCAGGCCCTGCGGTGGGCGATCGACGAAGCGCGCCAGTGGAACGCCGAGCTCGACGTCGTCATCGCGTGGTCGTACCTCGACCAGCACTCCGACGAGTTCAAGCCCGACTACGACGAGACCGATGTCCGGGCCACCGTCGAGGCCGCCCTCGCCCGGGTTGGCGGTGCGGACGGCGTGAACATCGTCGTCAGCCCGGTCAACGAGCTTCCGGCCCGGGCGATGCTCGACCGGGCGGCTGACGCCGACCTCGTGGTCGTCGGCTCGCGTGGCCTCGGCGGGTTCAAGGGGCTGTTGCTCGGATCGGTGAGCCAACAGGTGGTGTCGCACTCTCGCACGCCGGTCGTCATCGTCCACCCGGAGGACTCCGTCCGTTGATCGCACTCGCCAGCTCGCTCACCCTCGCCGCCACCGAGGGCGGCAAGGTCGTGCCCGGGG
>CAZBTQ010000532.1:0-1054 GCA_964494405.1 uncultured Iamiaceae bacterium | reverse complement strand
CGCTGACGACCGAGTTGGTGGTGCCGAGGTCGATGCCGACGGCCTTGGGCATGGGACGCTCCCTTTGCTGTGGTTGCTGGTGGGGGTGTGCAGAACAGGTCTGGAGGGCAACCTACCGGCGGATCGCGCCGGTCGACGGGTCACCCACGTAGAGCCATGATAAAAGTTGAGTGCATGGTTGACAACCTCCCGAGAGGGTCTTCGGCCTGGCCCGCGGACGGCGGATCGGTAGCATCCCGACCATGACCGCATCGCCCACCACTCGGACGCTCGTCCTCATCCGCCACGGCCAGAGCGAGTGGAACGCACTCAACCTGTTCACCGGCTGGCACGACGTCGACCTCACCGGGCTCGGCGAGCAGGAGGCCCGTGCCGGCGGTGCTGCCCTCGCCGAGGCCGGGCTCTTGCCCGACATCGTCCACACGTCGCTCCAGAAGCGCGCCATCCGGACCGCGCAGCTCGCCCTGGAGGAGATGGACCGGCTGTGGATCCCCGTGCGCCGGTCGTGGCGGCTCAACGAGCGCCACTACGGCGCGCTCACCGGCCTCGACAAGAAGCAGACCGTTGCCGAGCACGGAGCCGAGCAGGTCCACATCTGGCGTCGCAGCTACGACGTGCCGCCTCCCGCACTCGATCCCACCGACGAGCGGCACCCCTCGCATGATCCTCGCTACGCCTCGCTGCCGGCCGACGTGCTGCCCGCGACCGAGTGCCTGAAGGACGTCGTCGAGCGGATGATGCCGTGGTGGTACGACGCGATCGTCCCCGACCTGCAGGCCGGGCGGCTCGTGCTCGTCGCGGCCCACGGCAACTCGCTGCGGGCGCTCGTGAAGCACCTCGACGGCATCTCCGACGCTGACATCGCCGACCTCAACATCCCCACCGGCATCCCGGTCCGCTACGAGCTCGACGACGCGATGCAAGCGGTGCCGGTCGCCTCGTTCGAGCAGCGCTACGTCGGCGACGTGGAAGCGGCCCTCGCCGCAGCCGCGGCCGTAGCCAAGCAGACCGGCTGACGCGAACCCCCACCGGCCACCGGTCACCCGACCCGGCC
>CAZBTQ010000531.1:0-1054 GCA_964494405.1 uncultured Iamiaceae bacterium | reverse complement strand
CGTCGCTCTGATCGTCGTTCTGACATCCTGACGGGCGTGAGCAGCCCCGAGGTGAGCACGGTCGCCGACGACGAGGTGGTCGTGCACGTCGGGGCCGAGGTTCGTCGCTACGACGGCCTGACGCCCGACACCGCCCACGACCTCGATGGGCTCGCGGTGCGCACCCTGCCCGCGCGCGGCGAGCTGCTGTGCCGCTTCGCCACCGTCAACGACGTGCACTTCGGCGAAACCGAGGCCGGGCACATGGACGGGCTCGACACGCCGGTCCAGCGGGTGCCGGTGGGGGCCGAGCCGTACCCGGAGCTGATGAACCGGTGCGCGGTGGCCGAGATGGTGGCGCTCGACCCTGCGGTGGTGCTGGTGAAGGGCGACCTCACCGCCGACGGATCCGACGAGCAGTACCACCGGTTCGTCGAGGTCTACGAGGGCGCGTTCGGCGACCGGCTGCGCCACATCCGCGGCAACCACGACGCCTACCTCGGCCAGACGACCGCGCCCGCGGACCCGGTGAGGGTCGACCTGCCGGGCGTTCGTCTGCTGATGATCGACACGACCGAGCCGTTCCGTGCCGGCGGCGGGCTCGACGCCGAGCAACTCGAGTGGCTCGACGACCACGCGGCCGGCAGCGACGTGCCCGTGCTCGTGTTCGGCCACCACCACCCCTGGTCGCCCGACGCCCTCACGCGCTCGGTGGACTACTTCGGCATCGACCCCGACTCGTCCGAGGCGCTGGTCGAGGCGGTGTCCCGCCGGCCCGAGATCGTCGGCTACTTCTGCGGCCACACCCACCGCAACCGGGTGCGCCACTTCTCGGCGACCGGCGCGTTCCCGTGGACCGAGGTCGCCGCGGTGAAGGACTTCCCGGGCTCGTGGGCCGAGTACCGGGTGTTCGAGGGGGGAATCCTCCAGGTGCACCGGCGCATCTCCGACCCCGATGCCCTGAAGTGGTCCGAGCAGTGCCGGAGCCTCTACGAAGGGGTGATGGACTACACGGAGTACGCGCTGGGCGAGCTGTCGGATCGGTGCTTCGTCGTGGAGCCGCGGGCGTGACCCC
>CAZBTQ010000530.1:0-1064 GCA_964494405.1 uncultured Iamiaceae bacterium | reverse complement strand
GACACCACGTCGTAGCGGGCGTCCTCGACCCGGTCGGCGTGCTCCTCGGCACGCACCAGCGCAGCCAGACCCGTCTCGAACGCACGGAACAGGACCTCGGTCGACGGGACCGCCAACCCGTCCGCAGCGAGGGAACGACCCATCGCCACCGCGGCCTGGCGCTTCGAGCAGGTGCGGGCGATCACGCTGCGACCGGCTCTCGGACGAACACCTGGACGTCGAACCCTTCCGGGTGCGACCAGACGAACAGGGTCCCGTCACGTCCCGACGTGTTGACGCGAGGCTCACCGAGGCGTTCGGTCAACTCATCGAGGTCGGCGTCGGTGAGCTGCACCTGCGGGACGGGCGACGTGTACCCGACGTACAGGACCACGCCGGGCAAGTCGTCCAACCAGCAACCGAGGTGGATGTGCTGGGCGATGACATCGAGGCGGTTCATGCGAGCCTCCGACCGAACGCACGCAGCACGACACCGATGGCGAGAGCGGTCGCACCGAAGATGGCGAGGTCCAGTCCCCGGCCGGTGACCGGCAGCGTCTCGGCAGCGGGCTGCGTCTCGACGACCTTGGCGGGAGGGGCGGGGACGGTGGTCGGCGGTGCCTCTTCGGCGCACACCCCGTCGGATGGGTCGTTGTAGGAGTGCTCGTTCACCCCGTCGCCGTCCCCGTCGCACTCGTAGACGATCGTCGTCGAGGTCGGCGGCACCGTGGTCGGCGTCGGGCACTCCTCGCCGGTCTCACGCTGGGAGGACGCGACCAGGACCTCGACACCCGGCACCCACTCGAACCCGACCAGGACGAACGGCGTCTCGAAGGTGCGGGTGGTGACCAGCCCGGACTCGCAGTCCACGACCACGTCCTCACGCTGCTCGGCGGGCGGCTGCTGCTCGCACGGGATCTGTGCGCCGTCCTCGGTGCCGTCTCGCTGGTCGACCAGCACCCACGGGGCACCCATCTCGGTACGGGTCCAGCTCGACGACTCGGTGCCGGACTCGACCTGGCGGGTGGTCCCGGTCGGCAGGACCGCCCACTGGCGTTCCCACCCGGGACCGGATGCGTGCGCAG
>CAZBTQ010000529.1:0-1065 GCA_964494405.1 uncultured Iamiaceae bacterium | reverse complement strand
CGCTCCGATCGCCCACACCTGAGCGCCGCGTCCGCCAGGCAAAAGACTCTCTGCTATATGTGCAGCTACACATATGGTCTATTTAAGTCAGGCCACCGCCATGCGCAGCAAGCCGTCCGAGCGGAGCGGGCCGCCCGCCGCCGCGGAAAGCCCGCCCAGCGTATGAGAAACGGCGTCTGCGATTGCCCGCGCAATCAGTCGACCTGATCGGCGTCAAGTTGCTCGTACTCCCTGCCGTCCTCGGCCCCACCGGCCGCAACCTGCTACTTTTCCTGCATTCCCCCGCCCCGTCCGGCAGGTGACTGCGTGCGCAGGCAGCGGGGAAGCCAGCCGCTCTCGGCCAGCACCTGCTCCGCACCGGCCGCGGCCCCTTCCTTCTTCAGCCCGACCAGCGGTGCGGCAGCGTTGGCGCCGGCGGCCTCGGTCACCGCGGCGAGTGTCGTCGCCTTCGACACATGGTTGAAGTAGGAGGCCGCGCTGGCCTTCCACCAGCGCCGCATGTCGAGCGCGAGCGCATGGGCCAGCGCGTCCGTGCTCTGGCTCTCGCGCTCGACGCCGTCGACACCCGTGACGCTGGCCGCCACGAGGAAGGTCAGCAGCTCGACCACGGTGGCACGCTCCTGCGCCAGTAGCCAAGGCAGCAGCGCCGCGCCATCCTCGGGAAGGCGCGCAATCCACTCGATGCGGGTCTGCTCCATCTGCTTCCAGGCTGCGGCATCGGTCATGTCGGTGCACGCGCGCCGCAGCGCGTCGTGTGTCTCCGTCGCGCTCACCGTCAGCCCTTCGTCGCCGCCACGGCAGCGACGGAACCCGTCCCTGAGCAGCTTGCAGGCCAGTTGCGCCGTGATCGCCGCCAGTGCCACGTCCGGCCGCAACAGCAGTTCGGCCTGGATCGCCGCGACGCGGTGCGCGGTCAGGCTGCGCATCAGCTTTTCGGAGTGCGCGGAGCGGGCTCCGCCCTTGGGCAGGCTGACCAGCGATGAGCCGGCGCCTGATTCGTGGGTGGTGGACTGCCTTGCCGCCTGCACCAGCGCATCGCGATCCTCCGGCCGGACCAGCCCGCGC
>CAZBTQ010000528.1:0-1068 GCA_964494405.1 uncultured Iamiaceae bacterium | reverse complement strand
GACATCGGCGACAGGGGAGACATCGATCCGTCGGCTGCATTGGTCGCTATGGCCGACGAGGAGTCAGAGCGAACCCGGCCCCGGACCTCCGTCCCGGCGCCGTCGTGCTTCGGGGCAACACCCCGCCTCCAAGGAACCCATCTCCCCATGGCCCACCGCACGCACCACCTCACCACTCCACGGACGCTCCTGACCGGCCTCGTTGCGATCGTCGCCTTCTCGGCCGCGTCGGTCGCCCTCGCGCCCTCGGCGTGGGCCGGGCACTCAGAGGTCGAGGTATCGGTCGCCTGCACGACCTCGGGTGATGTCGTCATCGACTGGACGTGGGTCGCCTATCGGCACCAGACGGTCGACCCGTCGCCGGGGTTCGTCGCGGTCGAGTACGGCGCCACGGCTGATCTCGCGCCATCCGATCGAGACTGGGTACTGATCGCCGAGGAGCCCCTCACCGAGCAGGACCACACGGTTGCAGCGCAGACGGTGTTGGCGCCGCCCGCAGGCGCCACGCTGGTTCGACTCCAGATCTACGCGTACTGGTCCGGTACGACGTACCCGATCGACTGGCTCCAGTTCACCACGGCGTGGTTGGCGCTCCCCACCGACTGCCGGACCACTGCCACCACCCAGCAGACGACGACCACGACGGTCGACACGACCACGACCACCGTTGGCAACACGACCACCACGGTCGGCGGCGGGGTCGACTCGACGTCGTCCACCACTGTCGCCGGGGGCGTCGGCTCGACGTCGTCGACCACCGTTGCGGGCGGCGTGCTGTCGAGCGGCGCTCAGGCATCGGGAGCTGCCGCTCAGGTGGTGCCGGCTCAGGCCGCACCTGCGCAGACCCTGCCGAACACGGGGTCGTCCACTGGCGTGCTGCTGGCCAGCGGCGTGCTGCTCGTGTCGCTCGGTGGCGGCCTGGTGCTGGCCTCGACCCGTCGGATGGCCGGCTGATCGACGACCTGATCGGCCGGGTCGACCGACCCGGCCGCGTCGGTCCACGACGTACGGGCCCCTGACGGCGGGGCGGTACACTGCGACGTCACTTCCCGGCTGTTGAAAGTGAGA
>CAZBTQ010000527.1:0-1073 GCA_964494405.1 uncultured Iamiaceae bacterium | reverse complement strand
GCCCGAGGATCTCCTCGAGGCGGCGGTACAGCTCGTGTCGGGACTTCTCGGTGATGGCCATGGTGGCGGCTCCGTCTCGAAGCGTTCGTAGAGGGAGCGGCTGCTCCGAGTGCCGGTGCCACGGCGATGTCGCCAGGCTACTCGGGGGTGCTGACATCGTCGGGTCCCAGGGCCGGGAACCGGTGGGCACGGCCGCACGTCCTACCGTCATGACGGTCGACGTCGAAGGGGTGGAGCGATGAGGGGACCGATGTCTCGTACGGCCAGGGTGGGGATCGGCCTCGTCGCCGGACTGCTGGTGTCAGGCTTCGTCGTCGTCGGCCCTGGTGCGGCGCCGGCAGCGGCGTGTAGCTGCGTCGGGTTCACCGACGCCCAGTCGTTCGATCGTGCTGACGCGGTGTTCGTCGGTGAGGTCGTCGGCTACGAGCCGCCACCCCAGAAGGACGTGATGTCGTCGGGCGATCCGGCGACGTGGACCTTCGAGGTGAGCGGCGTCTACAAGGGCGAGGTCACCTCGACCCAGGAGGTCGTGTCGGAGGTCGACGGTGCGAGCTGTGGCCTCGAGATCCCCCAGCGGGGCGAGTTCGTCGTCTTCGCGACCAGCAACGGCTTCGCGCTCGAACCTGGGGAGGGGCAGTACTACGCAGGGTTGTGCGGCGGCACTCGCTCGACCGCGGCCGGCCCGCTCGAAGTCGAGGTCGTCATGTCGGCGCCGATCGAGGTGGAGGCACCGCCGACGTCACAGGAGGCGCCCACGACCTCCGCGGAACCCGCATCGGGTTCAGCCAGCGGTGAGGACGGCGTGGCCGCGCCCGCGGGCGCGGCGGACGAGGACGACAGTGGCATGTCGGTCGCCGTCCTGGTCGGGCTTGGGGCTGTGGTCGCCGCGCTCGTCGTTCTCGGCGCCGTCATGGCACGGGTCATCCGAAGGCCCGGGTGATGAAGCGGTGGCGCGACCAGTTGGTCGACCGTGTCGAGGAGCCGCTCGGCATCGATCCGGATCGACCGGCCTGCTCAGCTCAGCGAGGTGATGGCACCGAGGAGACCGCCGAGCGCCGCGATCGCGCCGATGG
>CAZBTQ010000526.1:0-1081 GCA_964494405.1 uncultured Iamiaceae bacterium | reverse complement strand
GTCGTGGAACGTCCTCATCCCCGCCGTCATCATCCCGGGCATCTTCTTCACGTTCTTGGCGCTCTACCCCTGGATCGAGGCGTGGGCAACGGGCGACCGTGGCGAGAAGCACGTGCTGGATCGCCCCCGCAACGTGCCCGTCCGCACCGGCATCGGCGTGGCCATGATCGTCTTCTACGTGATCCTGGTGATCGAGGGCTCCAACGACATCATCGCCAACCTCTTCCATCTGTCGCTCAACGACATCACGCTCTTTGTGCGCGTGGCGCTGTTCGTGGGGCCCGTGGTGGCATACATCGTGACGCGCCGCGTGTGCCTTGGCCTGCAGCGCAAGGACCGCGAACTGGTGCTCCACGGCCACGAGACCGGCCGCATCGTGCGCTACGAGCACGGCGAGTACGTCGAGGTGCACGAGCCGCTCACGGATCAGGAACTGTGGCTGCGTGTGTCGTATGACGACTACGCCCCGCTGGAGATCGAGCCGGAGTTCAACGAGCGGGGTGTGCAGCGCAAGGGCCACCGCCTGGCCCGAGCACGCCAACGCCTGTCCAACTTCTACTTCGAGAAGCGCATCACGCCCGTGACGCGCGAGGAGTACGAGGCTGCCCAGCACGATCACCACTAGCGATCACCGCGGCGTGGAATGGCCCGACGCTGCGGCCGGTTGTCGCTAGTAGGTACCAGAGCCAGGACCCCACGCGGGCGATAGGCTCGAACCGTTACCGCGAATCGCAAGCACAAGGAGGAGGAAGCATGGCCGACTACACGTTGCCGGATCTGACCTACGACTACGGGGCCCTTGACCCCCACATTGCCGGCGAGATCATGGAGCTTCACCACTCCAAGCACCACGCCGCCTACGTCGCTGGCGCCAACACCACGCTCGAGAAGTTGGCCGAGGCGCGCGACAACGACAGTTTTGGCGCCATCGGTGGCCTTGAGAAGGCCTTGGCCTTCCACCTGGGCGGCCACACCAACCACTCGGTGTTCTGGACCAACATGTCACCCGACGGCGGCGACAAGCCCACCGGGGACCTCGAAGCCGCCAGCATCGAGAACTGTGGCTCGTTCGAGAAGTTCC
>CAZBTQ010000525.1:0-1082 GCA_964494405.1 uncultured Iamiaceae bacterium | reverse complement strand
CCGGCCGCCCTCCCCCACTGTCCACCCGACCCGAAATCTCGCGGATGCGTCGCGAACAACGCGATCGAGACGCGAGATCTGGGGGGGGGTAGTCGAAGGTGCGACGTGCCCGGGACGGCGCGGTCAGCGGCGGGAACGAGTGCGGACCGCGCCGCGCCAGTCCCAGTCGGAGGCGTCGAGCATCGCCGTGACCGACGAGACCACCCACGCCGGCCGCCGGGTCACATGGCGCCAGGTGAACGTCGGGACGGTCCAGCCGATCGCTTCGGCCCGCACCCGCCGCTCGCGGTCGGCCTCGAAGCGGGCGCGGTCGTGGTGGTGCCGCACGCTGTCGGCCTCGATCGCGAGGGTCGCCGGCGGATAGGTGCAGTCGAAGCGGCCGATGAACCCGTCGGCATCGAACAGCTCCACCTGGCGCGTGGGCTCGGGCAGACCGCCGCGCCGCAGGACCTGAGCCATCCGGGTCTCGAACTTGCTGTCGGAGATCCCGTCGCCCTCGGCCCGCACCTCGAGGAGGGCCCGCAGCGCGGCGGTGCCGTTGCGCCCCCGCCGCCCGAACCGTCGCAGGATGGTCCTCGCACGGGCGAAGCTGGTGAGGCCTTGTCGAAGCGCCGAGTCGAAGGCGCACTCGAGGTCGTCGGCATCGACCACCGACGCCAGGTCGAGGAGCGTGAGCGTCGCCTCGATCACGGGGATGCCGTCGACGGTGGTGACGAACGCGGGCCGGAGGTCACTCGCGTAGTGGAGGATGGCTCCCGCCGGCCGCCTTCCCGAGCGAGGCGGCATCGCGACGTCGATGTGGTCGCTGGTGATCGGCTCGATCGACCACAACCAGGCAGCCGCTCGGTGCGACGCCGCAGCGTGCGGTCCCCCGGCCCACACCGAGGCGAGCAACCGCTGGTGCGGCGACGGCTCGCCCCCGGTGACCCGACGGATGCCCCGTCCGACGAACGGCTCGAGGACCCCGGCGTCGGTCAGCCGGAACAAGGCGCTGCGGTCGACACCGATGGCGCGGAGCTGGTCGTCCCGCACCACGCCGTGCTGACCGGCCGCCAGGTCGAGCACCGCCGCCATCCGCCGAT
>CAZBTQ010000524.1:0-1083 GCA_964494405.1 uncultured Iamiaceae bacterium | reverse complement strand
GCCGCTGCCACCTGGACGGCCGCTGCCACCTGGACGCGGAGCCCCGGCACGTGACGGCCCCGGGCCCTTCGCTCCGCGAGAGGGGGGACGGTCAGAGGGGGCAGCCATGGCGCAGCACCCTACCGGACCGGGAGCGATCATCCGCCCCTGAACACAGGGTCGAAAACGACGAATGGACCCCCTTGAAAGGGGGCCCATTCGGTAGAAATCCGGCGGCGACCTACTCTCCCAGGGGATCTCTCCCCAAGTACCATCGGCGCTGGTGGGCTTAACTTCCGTGTTCGGAATGGGAACGGGTGTGACCCCACCGCTATGGCCACCGAAATCTTGTCAAGAGCGGCGCTGTGAGCAGCCTGCTCCTGAGAACTTCATAGCGAGCACGAACACCCTTGGACCCTCACAATGTGAGAGAGATCCAAGCCCTCGGCCGATTAGTACCGGTCGGCTGAACACGTTGCCGTGCGTACACCTCCGGCCTATCAACGTGGTGGTCTACCACGGGCCTTACCCGGTTAACCCGGTGAGGAACCTCATCTTGAAACGAGCTTCGCGCTTAGATGCTTTCAGCGCTTATCTCTTCCGCAGGTAGCCAACCAGCCGTGCCCTTGGCAGGACAACTGGCACACTAGAGCTGCGTCCGTCCCGGTCCTCTCGTACTAGGGACAGCCTTTCTCAAGTTCCTTCCGGCTGCAGAGGATAGGGACCGAACTGTCTCACGACGTTCTAAACCCAGCTCGCGTACCGCTTTAATGGGCGAACAGCCCAACCCTTGGGACCTGCTTCAGCCCCAGGATGCGATGAGCCGACATCGAGGTGCCAAACCTTCCCGTCGATATGGACTCTTGGGGAAGATGAGCCTGTTATCCCCGGGGTACCTTTTATCCGTTGAGTGACGGCGCTTCCACACGCAACCGTCAGATCACTATGTCCTGCTTTCGCACCTGCTCGACGTGTATGTCTCGCAGTCAAGCTCCCTTGTGTCATTGCACTCGACGCCTGATTGCCAACCAGGCTGAGGGAACCTTTGAGCGCCTCCGTTACTCTTTAGGAGGCGACCGCCCCAGTCAAACTACCCACCTGACG
>CAZBTQ010000523.1:0-1084 GCA_964494405.1 uncultured Iamiaceae bacterium | reverse complement strand
GCGGGAAGAAGTAGCCCTCGGTGTCGCCGACGTAGCGCCCGTCGATCCACACGTCCCCCTGGTAGCAGACCCCGTCGAGCACCAGCCACCACCGCTGGCCCTCGGACGCGTCGAGGTCGAAGTGCCGACGGGTCAGCAGCGGGCCGTCGGTGTGCGCGAACGCGGGCACCGAGCGCCAGTGGCTCGGCACCGGCAGGTCGGACCACCCGGCCACCGCGTCGTCGGCGGTGCCGAGGTCGGCGAAGTCGCGCCGTCGTTCCTCGTCGGCCACGGCGGCGCGCCACGTGCCGCTGAGGTCGACGATGCGCATCTGCGGGACGCTACCCGTCGATCTCGGACCGGTGGCAGGGCGCTCGCATCGGGCGGTCGCGACGCGGTGCGAGGCCGGTCGGCGGTAGCGTCGGTCACATGTCGTCGCGACCTGTCACCCTCGGCCAGCTCCGCGAGTCGGGCTGGGAGTCCATCCCCGTCAAAGAAGAGGTGCGGCGCAACGCCGTCGCCCGCATCTCGGCCGGGGAGCCGCTGTTCCCAGCGGTCCTCGGTTACGAGAACACCGTCCTGCCCCAGCTCGAGAACGCGCTCCTGGCGGGTCACGACGTGATCTTCCTCGGAGAGCGGGGCCAGGCGAAGACCCGCATGATCCGCTCGCTCACCGCGCTGCTCGACGAGTGGATGCCGATCATCGAGGGCTCCGAGATCAACGACGACCCCTACAACCCGGTGTCGCGCCACGCTCGCGACCTCATCGCCGACCTCGGCGACGACACGCCGATCGACTGGGTGCACCGCGACCAGCGCTACGGCGAGAAGCTCGCCACCCCCGACACCTCGATCGCCGACCTCATCGGCGAGGTCGACCCCATCAAGGTCGCGGAGGGCCGCTACCTCTCCGACGAGCTCACGCTGCACTACGGGCTGGTGCCGCGCACCAACCGCGGCATCTTCGCCATCAACGAGCTGCCCGACCTCGCCGAGCGGATCCAGGTCGGCCTGCTGAACGTCCTCGAAGAGCGTGACGTGCAGGTCCGCGGCTACAAGATCCGCCTGCCGCTCGACGTGATGCTGTTCGCCTCGGCCAACCCCG
>CAZBTQ010000522.1:0-1084 GCA_964494405.1 uncultured Iamiaceae bacterium | reverse complement strand
TGCCTGCTCGTGGTGCAGGCCGTGATCGACATCAGCCATCTCTTGGCCTGATCCCGCTGTGGTTGGGAGCGCGGGCTGACCCATGCCTGCGCGAAGATGCCGAGCGTGGCGAGGATCGGCAACGTCGTGTTCGACGCTCCTGGCGCAACGCTCGAGCAGTACGGCCGTAGCGCCGGGTGCATCGCTCGGATGTACGCGGACCTGCTCGGGATGCGGTTCCTCACCCGCGGCGATTGGTATCGCGAGGCAGGGTGGCCAGCAGACGAGGGGGACGATGTAGATCCGCTCGTGTTCTCGGTCGACGGGCGTGGACCGAACATCGCCTTCGAGTGCGAGACCGGCGTCTGTCGAGCGCCCGCGTGGCCCGATCCCGACCGGCCGCAGCAGGTGCACCTCGACGTCCTCGTACCGAGCATCGGTGCCGCGGACGAGGCCCTGACTCGGCATGGGGCTTCGCTGCTCGCCGACAACGGCGCTCATCGTGTCTACGCGGACTGCGTTGGCCACCCGTTGTGCGTGTACGTCGATGACGCGCTCGACGGGACACGCATCCAACGGATCGTGTTCGACTGCTTCAGCCCACGCGTCGTGGCCCGGTTCTGGTCCGAGCTGATGGACATGCCCACGTGGCTCATGGACACGCCGGAGAGGGTCGAGATCGCCCGGGCGGATGGCTCTGAGCCGAACCTGGCGTTTCAGCATTCGGTGTCGCCCATGCCGCGCTGGCCAGACCCGGCATGGCCGCAGCAGGTCCACCTTGACCTGGCACTCGGCGACGAAGCCGACGCACGAGCCCGGGCGGTCGCGCTTGGGGCGATCGCCTTGCCCTTCATGGGCGGAGGAATCGTCTATGCAGACCCGGCAGGTCATCCGTTCTGCATGGGCGACGGCTGAGGGCTGCCAGCGCGACCGGTTGGATGACCTGCTCGCAGCCGTCACCCGTGTCGCCCGTCCCCGAACGTGCGGCGTACAGGACCGGCCCTCAGGGGCCGGGTCGCCGGCACGCAGTGACCATCGCAGACGTTGTCCGGCACGCCGCGCCCATGGGCGCGCGGGCGAGTGGGGCTGGCGCGCCCGCGGGCGC
>CAZBTQ010000521.1:0-1085 GCA_964494405.1 uncultured Iamiaceae bacterium | reverse complement strand
GGCCGGACCGGGCGTTCTCAGGGTGGGGGATCTACGGCCAGTTCCTGTGGGTCGACCCGACGATCGACATGGTCGTCGCGTGCCACTGCCGGGGAGTCGCACCCAGCGATCCTCACCGCGACCTCGACCAGCACGCCCTGTGCGAGGCCCTCCGCGAGACGTTGGCCGCGCGATGATCCGATGACGATGAGGGCCCCACGGTGACCGGCGAGCGATGAGCAAGCCCTGCGCGTTCTGCGCGATCGTCGCTGGCGATGCCGACGCGTCGATCGTGTGGCGCGACGACGACCTGGTCGGGTTCCTCGACATCCGGCCGCTGTTCCACGGCCACGTGCTGCTGGTCCCCACCACCCATGTCGCCACCTACGACGAGCTCGCTCCTGAGCTGGTCGCCCACCTCGCCGCGACCACCCAGGTGATCCAGCGGGCCGTCGAGTCCGCGTGCGGCGCCGACGGGTCGATGCTGCTCGTCAACAACGTCGTCAGCCAGAGCGTCCCGCACCTGCACCAGCACGTCATCCCGCGCCGCAAGGGCGACGGATTGCGGCTCTGGCTCGGTCCCCGCCATCCCTATGCCGACGACGCTGAGCGGGAGGCCACCGCGCAGCGGATACGAGACGCCCTCGCGGATCCGCCCTGACCGCTCCCTCGTCCCTGCTCGCTCCCCTAGCTCTACGGTGTACAGTTCCCGGATGTACGAGCTTCCGGGAGAGAGATGACCGACACCGCCCGTCCACCGGTCGACGACTGGGCCACCGACTTCGACCACACCCACCAGGACTACGCGCAGCACGCGCCGGAGATCTGGAAGGACCTGCGTGGTTCGTGCCCGGTCGCCCACAGCGAGCGCTTCGGCGGCACGTGGCTGCCGGTCCGCCACGCCGACGTCACCGCGATCGCCCGCGACACCGAGCACTTCAGCTCCGAGGGCGTCATCGTCAACGACTTCCGGCCCGTCGACCTGGCCCCCATCGGCTACGCGCCGCCCATCACGTCGGACCCCCCGTTCCACCAGGGCGCACGCCGGCTGCTGCTCCCCGCGTTCTCCCCGAAGGAGATCGACCGCTGGGAGTCGACCGCACGCG
>CAZBTQ010000520.1:0-1086 GCA_964494405.1 uncultured Iamiaceae bacterium | reverse complement strand
TTCTAGATTGCTTCGAACCAGGCTGATTCGATGGTCACCTGCTCAACCATTACGGTTTGGACGCCGAGCCGCCTCTCCTTGAGGAGGTCACACAGAGCGTCACCATCCAACAGATCGAGTGCCGGCGCACCGTCTCGCGTCGCCTCTCGCTTCGCGTCAGGGGTGAATGTGCCGGTCGTAATAAAGAGACCCTTGTCGGTTCGGCCGACCATCGCTCCCCGGAAGTCGCGGATAGAGCTTGCGCCGACACTCCCTTTGTACCGCTTGCATTGAAAGAAGACTTGAAAACTTAGGAGCGCAATGCGCAGAACCCCGAGGCCGTCGATTCCACCATCACCGCTGCGGCCCGTGACTTCCACCTGGGTGAAGCCTGACTCTCGCAGCACCCGCTGGCAGAGCTTCTCGAAGCTGGCGGGATGCATCGCCTGGAGGACGTCAAGAAGCTGCGTTTTCCAGTTTTCTTCGACGGATTCGACTGTAGAGACCTCATATAGAGCCCGCTCGCCTTGCATTGCGGACCTAACCCCCGTCTTCGTTTTGCTGGTGGCTGACATGGCGCGCACACGAGCTGGTACTCCCTTCATATCCGCCTGAGTCAGATCGCGGCCACGGTCCGTTATTGCCCAAACTCCCTTACTGCTGTTTTCCAGGGCGTCAACCTTCTTGAGATAGGTTCGAGCCCATGCCATGCGGTACTCGATTTCGGTGCGCGGTCCGTCAAGGTGAAGGACCGAAAGCTGTTCATCGCTAAAGCCTGCAATCGCTGACGCCTTCTGATTGAGTTCTTCGATCGACGCGGAATCACCCAGTTCCTTGAGAGCCAACAGAGTTGGCCACATCATGTCGTGGTAGGGAGGGATGATTGGCGAGGAATCCATCCAGGCAGGTCCCATCAAGTGGCCAGGGCAAGGGCGGCGGCTAGCAAAGTATAGGCTGCGGTTGGGCGAGCCGGGCTCAACGCACGACTCGACTCATTCGATCACGGAGTCCGCGTGTATTCCATGTGGCGGGCGGTCTGGAGGGCAACCGGGCGGCCGTGAGTGCGGTCGATCACGTGCAGCGCCATGTCGATCCCGGCGGAAACCC
>CAZBTQ010000519.1:0-1094 GCA_964494405.1 uncultured Iamiaceae bacterium | reverse complement strand
TGCGGGCGCTGCTCGACGACATCATCAACGACAGCCGCTGGGACATGACCTACCTGGGCATGCAGATCATGGTCGAGGGACTGGCCCTCGCCGCGTTCGGCTTCATGTACCAGCTCACCGAGGAGCCGCTGCTCAAGCAGCTGCTGCGCTACGTGATGAGCGACGAGGCGCGGCACGTGGCGTTCGGCGTGCTCTCGCTCCAGGAGTACTACCAGGGCCTCACCATGGCCGAGCTGCGCGAGCGCCAGGAGTTCGCGTTCGAGGCGGCGGTGCGCATGCGCGACCGCTTCCTCCAGCAGGAGGTGTGGGAGCGGATGGGTGTCCCGGTCAAGCCGCTCGTCGCCGGTCTGCTCGACATCCCACAGGAGGAGAACATCTTCCAGCAGATGCTCTTCTCCAAGATCGTGCCGAACTGCAAGAAGCTCGGCCTGCTCGATGCCGGCGACGACCAGTGGCTCCGCCGCCGCTTCGAGGAGATCGGGGTCATCCAGTTCGAGGACTGGGTCGACACCGGCGAGGAGTACCTCGAGTTCGACGCCGTCACCCAGGACCGAGAGGCCGCGGCCGCGGAGTAGCACGGCACGTACAGTCCTCGCGGTGATGCACTACACGAGCCACGTGGTGATCGACGCGGCGTTCACGCCCGACGAGTGCGCAGCGATCGCAGCGCTCGGCGACGCGCTCGACACTGGCGGCGGCGAGCTCGTCGGCGAGGCCGTGACCGATCTCGACCTGCGGCGTTCGCGGGTGGCGTGGATCTCGCGCGACGACGACTCTGGCTGGGTCTTCGACCGTCTGTCGCAGCTGGTCGTGCGGGCCAACCGCACCTGGCGTTTCGACCTGGCTGGCTTCGAAGAGGACCTCCAGTACACGATCTACGACGAACCCGGCGCGTTCTACACGTGGCACCAGGACGGCCTCGATGGCGACGTGGCGACCCGGAAGTTGGCGTTGGTGGTGCAGCTGACCGACCCTGGCACCTACGAGGGCGGTGACCTCGAGATGTTCGACGTCGTCACCGATTGGCCGGCGGACGATCTCGCCGCATGGCGCGAGCGCGTGCGTGCCCAAGGAACCGTGACGGTGTTTCCTGC
>CAZBTQ010000518.1:0-1095 GCA_964494405.1 uncultured Iamiaceae bacterium | reverse complement strand
CGTCGCGGGCGTTCAGGATCGCCATCTCGGCGTCCGGCGCGTGCAGGCTGCCGACATGGCGGTGGTTCAGCCCGTGCTGGCCCCGGATGAAAACCTCCCAGAGCGGCCATTCCTTGGACATGCGTTGTCTCCCTAAACTTGGGCCGCGCTTGCGCGCTTTCCTGGCTCTTTGTCCGGCTTATTCGGCGGCGATCGCGGCCCGGCGGGCGGCGGCCTTCTCGGCATGGGCGTTGAGCCCGTCGCGGAACCAGGCGCCGTCCTCCCAGGCCTTGACCCGGGCGCCGAGCCGCTCCTTGTTGCAGGGGCCGTTGCCGGCGATCACCTCGAAGAACTCCGACCAGTCGGGTTCGGCGAAGTCGTGGCCGCCCTTCTCCTCGTTCCAGACGATGGTCTCGTCCGGGATGGTCAGGCCGAGGTACTTCGCCTGCGGCACGGTCTGGTCGACGAACTTCTGCCGCAGTTCGTCGTTGGTGTTCATCTTGATCCGCCAGGCCATCGACTGCGCGGAATGCACCGAGTCCTTGTCGGACGGGCCGAACATCATCAGCGCCGGATACCAGAAGCGGTTCAGCGCATCCTGCGCCATCGCCTTCTGCTCGGGCGTGCCGGCGCACATCTTCATCATGATGTCGAAGCCCTGGCGCTGGTGGAAGGATTCCTCCTTGCAGATGCGGACCATCGCCCGGCTGTAGGGGCCGAAGGAGGTGCGCTGCAGCGGCACCTGGTTCATGATCGCGGCGCCGTCGACCAGCCAGCCGACCGCGCCCATGTCGGCCCAGGTCAGCGTCGGGTAGTTGAAGATCGACGAGTATTTCATCGCGCCGCTGTGCAGCTTTTCGATCAGCTCGTCGCGGCTGACCCCGAGGGTCTCGGCGGCGCAGTAGAGGTAGAGGCCGTGGCCGGCCTCGTCCTGCACCTTGGCGAGCAGGATCGCCTTGCTCTCCAGCGTCGGGGCGCGGGTGATCCAGTTGCCCTCGGGCAGCTGGCCGACGATCTCGGAATGCGCGTGCTGGCCGATCTGGCGGATCAGGGTCTTGCGATAGCCCTCGGGCATCCACTCCTTGGGCTCGATCTTCTCGTTGCGGTCGATGCGCT
>CAZBTQ010000517.1:0-1107 GCA_964494405.1 uncultured Iamiaceae bacterium | reverse complement strand
CAATCAAATATTCGTGTGGGAGACACTCCTTACACAGAATATCTGACAAGCTCGATCGTGGTTCGCCCACTCGATCCGCACCCCACCTGCAGACGAGGCGACGTAGGATGAGATTCATGAGCGATGCGTCACGCATCCCCGCAAGCCCGGTGCTCGACGTCATCGATGACGGCCTGACCGACGACGAGATCGCCGCGCGGACCGCCAAGTGGCTCGACGAACTCCGCACGGCTCCACCGGTCAGGCTACGGGAGACCGCCGCGGAAGCACTCGACCGGCTGGTGGCCGACGGCGATCTGTGACGTCGGCAGTTCTCGACGCGTCCGCCGCCGTCGAACTCGTCGCTCGGACCCTCCACCCCCAGCGGCCGTCGCAAGGAAGCGGGGCACAGTCCACTCGCTGAGTCCGCTTCGGTGTGTCGAGAGACGCTTTCCAGGACTCACTACGCACAGACACCGAGTCGATACGTGCCAACAGCCGTGCGCCGTTCACGAGTAGTTCTTCGCACTGGGTGTTGCGTTGCTGCGAGAACACCACCTCGGCAACAAAGTTCCTCTGCGCGAGGTAGTGCGACGCAGCCGCCGTCACCGAGTCAGGTCGGCGCTACGTCGGGAAGTAGCCGGACACATCCACCAACAGATGCGCCCGCCCATACACGTAGAAACACACCTCACCCGACGCCGACACCGGCGCAATCACACTGTTCGGCACCGTCTGACCCGACACAAAGTTCAAGTTCGACGCATCCGGACGCGACCCACACGGATACACCGTCACAAACCCACCACCCACCAACGGCCCCTCACCCTCGGCCACCGTCACATTCAACGCCACCGCACCAACACCCGAACCCGGCAACCCACCCCGACCCAACACGTTCAACACCACCGGACCACCAGCACCATCCAACGACCCCACCTTCCCCGACGCCCGCGTATCCAACAACCGCGACGGCGTCAACGACACGATCCCGGTCCCCGTCGGGAAGTAGCCGGACACATCCACCAACAGATGCGCCAACCCATACACGTAGAAACACACCTCACCCGAACCCGACACCGGCGCAATCACACTGTTCGGCACCGTCTGACCCGACACAAAGTTCAA
>CAZBTQ010000516.1:0-1107 GCA_964494405.1 uncultured Iamiaceae bacterium | reverse complement strand
CTAGGTGTGCTCGGCGGGGAGGTTGTCCCCGGCGAGCCGTTTGAGGGTCTCGTGCGGGGTGGCCCAGGCGAGTGCGCCGTGGGAGCGGTGGTGATTGTAGAAGTGGATGAACCCGTCGTAGGCCTGGTGGCGTTCGCGCTCTGAGGTCCAGGGCCGGATGTAGGCCCATTCCTCGAGCAGGATCCGGTGGAAACGCTCGACCTTGCCGTTGGTCTGGGGCCGGTAGGGGCGGGTGCGCTTGTGGGTCACGCCGGTGTCGGCGAGGGCCGCGGCCCAGAGCCGTGACCGGTAGCACGAGCCGTTGTCGGTGAGGCACCGCTCGACGGCGACCCCGCGGGCTGCGAACCAGGTGTGGGCGCGCCTCCAGAACGCGGCTGCGGTCGTGGCCTGTTCGTCGTCGAGGATCTCGCTGTAGGCGACCCTGGTGCGGTCGTCGATAGCGGTGTGGAGGTAGCGGTAGCCGACCTTCGCGTGCACGCCTGTCGGGGCCTTGCCGCGCCCGTGGACCTTCCAGCCACCGCCGGGCGGGATCGCTCCGAGCTTCTTGACGTCGACGTGGACCAGCTCACCTGGGTTGTCGCGCTCGTAGCGGCGGACCGGTTCGGTGTCGGCGGCGCGGTCGCCGTGGTCGAGGCGGGCCAGGCCCTCGCTGCGCAGGATCTGCTGGACCGTCGATGACGAAAGCCCGACATGGTGGGCAATGTGGTCGGCACCCCAGCGGCGCTTGCGGCGCAGCCTCAGCACTTCGCGGCGCTTCGATCGGACGGTCCGGTTCGGTGAGCGGTGCGGCCGGCTGGAGCGGTCCTGGAGACCGTCGCGGCCCTCAGCGCGGAACCGGGTGACCCACTTGCGGACCGTCTTCGCATCGACCTGGAACCGATCGGCGGTCGACTCGACCGACCAGCCCTTGTCGATGACGCAGGCGACCATGTTGAGTCGGTGCAACGGCGTCAACCGCGCGTTGGGGTGCTGCCTTCTAGCGTGAGTCACGAGCCCTCCCGGGTGTGGGGTGAGTTGTCAGAGACCCACAGCCTCACCCGGAGGGCTCACCTCACCGGTGGATCACCCCAGCCCGTCCCGCCAAGGACAACGTCCCCGCTCGTCACA
>CAZBTQ010000515.1:0-1109 GCA_964494405.1 uncultured Iamiaceae bacterium | reverse complement strand
CAACAACATCACTGTCCCGGCCGAGCTGGGCGACGTGGCGATCCATCCGGAGTTCCGGCCCGAGATCGAAGCGTTCGTCGCGGAGTGGGCGGGCCGTCCCGTATCCGCTGCGGCGTTGGCTGCGGGTGTGCGGGCGATGGAGCTCGACCCGGAGGTCGACGACACGGGCAACCAGTTGGCTCGGCTGCGATGGGTGTGCTGGGCGCGCCTCACTTCGTGGCTGGGTGATCTCGATGCTTGAGTCACCCCAAGCGGTGCTCGCGCGTCTCGTGTCAGCGCAGCCCGAACTCGACGAGCACTGGCCGATGGCGCGGGCGATGCTGACCGTCGAGTTGGCGGTCGGCCGGACCTTCGCCGAGGCGGCCGAGTCGGCGCATCGTCTCGCGCTCGCCGCGGACGGCGCGGAGCGGGTCGTGTGGGCGCTCGTGGCCGACTTCTGCGGCGGTATGGCGGCGCCGTGATCCAAGCCGATGGTATTGTTCGTTTCGACAGCAACTCGCTGGTCGCCCTGACGCACCGGTACCCCCGGGTGAGTCGGCTGGGGACGCCGGTCGAAGCGTCGACACCTTTCGTCGTGTCCGCATCCCCGGAGTGTCCATGAGTGACTTGTTGACCCGTTCCTACAGTCCGCCCGATATCGAGGTTCGTTCCGATGGCCGCACGGTCGTCGGGATCGTGGCCCCGTTCGATCACCCGGCCGTGATCCACGTCCGTGGCGGCTCGTTCACCGAGATGATCCGTCGTGGCGCGTTCGCTCGCACGATCGCCGAGCGTGGCGCCAACCGGGTGAAGCTGCTCGCGTTGCACAACGAACGTGCGATGCCGTTGGGCCGTGCGCACACCTTGCGCGAGGACACCGCCGGCCTGTACGGCGAGCTGCGGATCTCCAAGACGACCGCCGGCGACGAAGCGCTCGAGCTGCTCCGCGATGGAGCCTTGGATGCGTTCTCGATCGGCTTCACCGTCCCTGGTGACGGTGAACGATGGTCGCGGGACGGTTCCACCCGTGAACTGATCGCGGTGCGGCTGCATGAGGTGTCGCTCGTCAATTTCCCGGCCTACGAAACGGCCCGAGTGGTCGCCGTGAGAGCCGCGTATGACCCCGAACA
>CAZBTQ010000514.1:0-1110 GCA_964494405.1 uncultured Iamiaceae bacterium | reverse complement strand
CCCACAAGATGGCCGACGCCAACAAGGCGTTCAGCCATTACCGCTGGTAACGGCGAACCCTAAGGAACGACACGATGCCCCGCGAATATCCTCTCGACCGCTACCGCAACTTCGGGATCATGGCGCATATCGACGCCGGCAAGACCACGACGACCGAGCGGATCCTGTTCTATACCGGCAAGAGCCACAAGATGGGCGAGGTGCATGACGGCGCCGCGACCATGGACTGGATGGAGCAGGAGCAGGAGCGGGGCATCACCATCACCTCGGCGGCGACCACCACCTTCTGGGAGCGCACCGAGGACGGCGTCACGCCGGACGGGCCGAAGCACCGCTTCAACATCATCGACACCCCCGGCCACGTCGACTTCACCATCGAGGTCGAGCGCTCGCTCGCCGTGCTCGACGGCGCGGTCTGCGTGCTCGACGCCAACGCCGGCGTGGAGCCGCAGACCGAGACCGTCTGGCGCCAGGCCGACCGCTACGGCGTGCCGCGGATCGTGTTCGTCAACAAGATGGACAAGATCGGCGCCGATTTCTTCAACTGCGTGCACATGATCAAGGACCGCACCGGGGCCACCCCCTGTCCGGTGCAGCTGCCGATCGGCGCCGAGACCTATCTCGAGGGCCATATCGACCTGATCACCATGGAGGAATGGGTCTGGGAGGGCGACGACCTCGGCGCCACCTGGGTGCACCGGCCGATCCGCGCCGAGCTGGCCGAAAAGGCCGCCGAGATGCGCAACACCATGATCGAGCTCGCCGTCGAGATGGACGACGAGGCGATGGAGGCCTATCTCGACGGCACCGAGCCGGACGTGCCGACCCTGCGCAACCTGATCCGCAAGGGCACGCTGGCGATGAAGTTCGTGCCGGTGCTGTGCGGATCCGCGTTCAAGAACAAGGGCGTGCAGCCCATGCTGAACGGCGTGATCGACTTCCTGCCGAACCCGCTGGACGTGAAGCCCTACATGGGCTTCGCGCCGGGCGACGAAACCGAGACCCGCAACATCCCCCGCTCGGCCGATGACGGCCAGCCGTTCTCCGGCCTCGCCTTCAAGATCATGAACGACCCCTTCGTCGGCTCGCTGACCTTCACCCGGATCTATT
>CAZBTQ010000513.1:0-1111 GCA_964494405.1 uncultured Iamiaceae bacterium | reverse complement strand
GGAGCGTGACGTGTAGGTGGCGGGTGGGGCGCCCACGGCGTCGCCGGGCGTCTCGTCGGGCCCGCTCCCGCCCGCACGAACGTTGCCCGCGGTGCTCGAGCATCCCGCGCTCAGGTCCGCAGGCGCCTCGCCCGTGGCGGTGAAGCCGAACGCGGTCTCCGCGCCCGCCGCAACGGAGCCGTTGTAGTCAACGTTCGCGGCCGCGGCGGCGCCCGTGGCACCCGGCTTGAGCGTGGAGTTCCACGAGTCCTGCACCGTTGACGTCCCCAGGTCAAGCGTGACCGTCCAGTCGGTGATGGTGCCACGCGCCGTGACCGTGACATCCGCCTGGTAGCCGCCCTGCCACTCGTTCGTGATGACCATCCGCGCCGCGCACGCCGCCACCATCGAGGGGCTCGGCGCCGGGCTTGGCGAGGCGCTCGCCTGCGGCTCGGCGGTGGGCATGCCCGACGCTGTGGTTGCCGGGGTGGGGGACGTCGCCGGGGCGGTGCCGTCAGAAGACGCCGCCCACACGGCTGCGCCGCCGATGAGGCACGCGGCCCCCGCCGCCGCGGCGATCCACACGCGCCGCCGCGTCGGCGGCTTCTGCCCATCCGGTGCGGGCTGCGCCGCAGCTGAATTCATGCCCTCACAGTAGGGCTGCGTCCCGCCATCGATACGTTTCGACTCCAAGGCGCTACCGTGGTGCCATGCCTGCCATCGTCGAGGGCGACGACGCCCTCAGAGCCGTTCGTGACCGTGCTACCCGTGACCTCGTCAGCAACGTCCTTCCGTTTTGGCAGCGCCATGCCTTCGACGAGAACGGCTGGCTCAACGGCAAGGTCCTCAATGACCTGACGATCGACGACACACCGGACCGCCACGCTGTGATCGCCGCGCGAATCTTGTGGACGTTCTCTGTTGCGATGCGAGATCTCCCGGCCACAGCGTCGGGCTACGAAGAGACGGCGCGGCAGGCGCTCGACCTGCTCCTGACGCACTTCTGGGACGAGGAGCACGGCGGCGTCTTCTGGTCGCTCAACCCCGCGGGCGAGGTGGCCGCGGATCGCAAGCAGGTCTACGCGCAGGCGTTCGCGATCTACGGGCTCACGCAATGGCACGAGGCCAGCGG
>CAZBTQ010000512.1:0-1114 GCA_964494405.1 uncultured Iamiaceae bacterium | reverse complement strand
ACCACGAAGCGCTCGTCCTCGCGTGCCCACGACGCCGCGCGTCCGGTGCACAGCTCCGCACGGGCGGCGAGGTTGGCCAGCCCGGTGCCGGTCGAGGCCGGCGGTGACGCCGCAGGCGCCATCACGTTGTCGATCCGCAGGACGTCGCCCTCCAGACACACGCGCAGGACCAGCGGATGCGCGGCATCCACACGCGAGTGCTTCACGGCGTTCAGCAGCAGTTCCCCGAGGCTTGCGGGCGGCACCATCCAGCCCTCCGCCTCACGCGTGGCGATCTCCACGTGCGTCTGCACCTGCCCGCGATAGCGCTCCGACACCAGCACCCGCTGCAGCTCGAGCGCGCGCAATTCGTCGGCCAGCGGAACGAGCGGACGCGCATGCGACTGCAGCACGTATCGGTAGGTCTCGCTCAGGGCCTTCACGAACTCCGCGGCGCGTGGGTTGCCGCATTCGACGAGATGCTGCAGCGCGCTGAGGTTGTTGAAGAGGAAATGCGGACCGACGTCGCGTCTGAGCCGCTCGAGCGTGGCGGTCAGCCGGGCGGCCTCACCCTCGGCGGCGCGGATGCGATCCGTCTCCCACTCGCGCAGCACGAACACCGTCTCGTAGATCGTGGTGATCACGGCGACCAGCGAGACGATGGCGACCACCGTCGCCGGCAGGGCATGGGGCGTCAGGCCCGGGTCGTCGAACACCCGCTGCCACGCAACCAACAGCAGCGTGGAGAACGGCACGGTGAACCCGGCAATCACTCCCAGCAGCACGCCGACGCGATGCCACGGCCGGCGCAGCCAGTCTTCACGCCGCGACAGCCGGTAGTGCAGACGTCGATTGCCTTCCCAGACGAGGAACGCGACCATCGAGAAGGTGACGACACTCAGCGCCATCGACCCCGCCGAGTGACGTGCGGGGTCGACGAGGCCGGTCAGCATCGGGAGGACACTGCCGAAGACCGGGCTCAGCAGCAGCCGCACCCACAGATCGCGGATGGGCGGGATCTGCGGCGGGCGGGTGTACTCCACCCGAGAACCGGGGAGGGAGGTCCAGGGGATGTCCATCCGTGGCTGACCGGATCAACGGGAACGGACGTGCCCCGGTTCCGTACGGCTGCCGG
>CAZBTQ010000511.1:0-1139 GCA_964494405.1 uncultured Iamiaceae bacterium | reverse complement strand
CCGCGGAGGAGAAGGGCGACCGCCTCGACGCCGACGAGCTCATCGCCACCTGCGTGCTGCTCCTCAACGCCGGGCACGAGGCGACCGTCCACGCCATCGGCAATGGCGTGTACTTAAATTAACCTTCGCTAATTACCTAGTTTTCTCAATCGATTAGCCATTGCCGGCGCCAAGCGGACTGATGTAAAGTGCCCTCTGATGTAGTGATCCGGTTGAAAGGTGTAATCGTATGACGAGCGTCCAGAAAAGAGGCGCATCTTGGTTTGCCCAAGAGGCTCGGCGCGGCGTTCGGAAGTCGCAGAGCTTCGGGACTGGAGGGGAGGCGGAGGCTTGGGCGGCTAAGGTGGAGGCCGAGATAACCGGCACCGCCCTCCCCGTCCCGGCGCCCGTGCTCTCCAATCCCCACGGGAATGGGGAATTGACGCTCGGCGACTTGCTTGATCGGTATCGTCGGGAGTTGAAGCCGACGCTGCGATGGGGGCCGACCAAGGAATTCACGCTGGACCGCCTGATAGACGATCTACTAAACCAGATGGCGATAGCTGTGGAGTGAACTTATCATGAAGCGCATACTGATAGCCGCCGCCGCGCTGGCTCTGGCTGGCTGCGCTGGCGAGTATGAGACAACGCAGGAAGACGTCGCGCGCGCGGTCGTAGTCGAGGCGTGCGACGCCGGCGACACCAACGCTTGCGCGGCGGTGATGGCTGACGCTCAACAGGCGCGTATGGTGGATGCGCAGCGCCGGGCCGCTGTCGCCGCGAACAATGCGTCATGGGAAGCGTGGCGGGCTAATCAGCCCGGGCTTGTGCAGAACTGGCAATGACACTTGCCCATCCCTACTGTGGGGAATGCCCCAGCAACTGACCAGCGGGGAGGTACGCGCCGGTCAATCTCCGAATAGGGAGTTGTAGCCCACCACGGCGGCCGTGCCGATGAGCGGGCTTTCCTTCTTCCCGAGAGCATAGAGCAACCGTTGGCCTGTGCCGCTGTCCGGCTGCACCTTCGTCTGCAACCAGTTGAGGGTTTCCAACTCGCTTTCGAAGTCGCCCCGCGCGTTCTTGGTCAGGCGCTTGTAGCGGGGCGCACCGCTTCGCCCGCGGCGACACCGTCGGCTGCCTCCTCGCCGCGGCCAACCGCG
>CAZBTQ010000510.1:0-1142 GCA_964494405.1 uncultured Iamiaceae bacterium | reverse complement strand
GAGCACGGCGAGCGTTTCGTCGACCGTGCCGTGGTAGCACCAGTCGATCACCGCGATCTTCGGCCGGCCGGTCACGTGGCGGGCGAACCGCAGCACGAACCGGTTGGCGTCGGTGGCGGTCATCGCCAGCTGCCACTTGGGCACCCCGAACCGCCGCGCCAGCTCGGCGCCGACCCACGCCGCGTCGGCTGACGGCAACATCGTCGTCAACCCGATCGCCAGCTGACGCGTCAGTGCTTCGGCGAGCGCTTGGCCGCCGTGGCCCGTCATCGCCCCGGTGTCGCCGAGACAGAAGTCGACGTACTCGATGCCGTCGACGTCGACGAAGCGAGCACCGGACGCCTCGGCGACGTGGACCGGGAACGCGCCGGGCCAGCGGGTCATCCACGGCATCGGCACCCCGGCCACGAGATGGTCGGCACACGCAGCGGCGAGCTCCGCCGAGCGCGGATGCAGCGACACGAAGCGAGCCTGCTCGTCGTGGAGCAGCGAACGCAGACGGTGGCGGTCGATCGTCGCAGTCGGATGGCTGACCATCTCGGTAGGTTGGCATGTCATGTCCCAGCAGGTGATCTCCGAGGCGGCGCGCCGCCGGACGTTCGCGATCATCAGCCACCCCGACGCGGGCAAGACCACCCTCACCGAGAAGTTCCTCCTCTACGCCGGCGCCATCACGTCCGGCGGCGCGGTCAAGGCCCACGAAGGCCGGCGGGCTGCCACCTCCGACTGGATGGACATGGAGCAGAAGCGCGGCATCTCGATCACGTCGACCGCGCTCAACTTCCCGTACCGCGATCACGAGCTGAACCTGCTCGACACGCCCGGCCACCGCGACTTCTCGGAGGACACCTACCGCGTGCTCTCCGCTGTCGACGCGGTCGTGATGGTGCTCGACTCCGCGAAGGGCATCGAGCCGCAGACGCTCAAGCTGTTCGAAGTGTGCCGTTCGCGCAACCTGCCGGTGATCACGTTTCTCAACAAGCTCGACCGGCCAGGTATGGAACCGCTCGAGCTGCTCGACCAGATCGAGGAGCAGATCGACCTGCGGCCGACGCCGGCGACCTGGCCCGTCGGTTCACACGGCGACCTGCGGGGCGTGATCGATCGCCGCACCGGCGTGTTCACCCGTTTCACCCGCACCG
>CAZBTQ010000509.1:0-1156 GCA_964494405.1 uncultured Iamiaceae bacterium | reverse complement strand
CGCTCTATCTCGCGGTGAAGGCGGCGGGCGCGGCCGAGGGCATCGTCGATTTCGGCATGCGCGCGCTGCTGTCGATGCGGCTGGAGAAGAACTTCCCGACCTGGTTCGCCGAACTGCGCCCGATCTACGGGCCTTACGAGGGCGGCATGGAGCGGTTCGTGAAGCTCGCGAAGTCCGACTTCATCGGCCGGGCGGCGGCCGCGCGCGAGGCCGAGGCGGGGCCGCGGCTGCGCCGGGTCAGCCTGATCGTCGCGGCCGAGGACGCCGACGTGATGGGCGACGAGCCGATCTGGGCCAGGACCGACCGCGACTGGGGCGCCGTCGCGCCGCCGCACGGCTACGGCGCGCCGCGCTTCGACGCCTCGGGCGCCGCGACGGCGAAGACCGACGGCCGCCGCGACGGCGACTGGCGGGTGGTGGGCTGGGTCACCTCCGGCGGCTACGCGCATTTCGTGCGGGCCTCGATGGCGCAGGGCTACTTGCCCGCCGGCTTGGCGGAGGCTGCCGGGGAGGGCCTCTTCGAGGTCGAGATCCTCGGGCGGCGGCGGCCGGCGCGGATCGCGTCCGAGCCGCCGTTCGATCCCGAAGGCGAAAGGATGCGGTCATGAACTGGCCGGGCTTCTTCTCCGTCGCGGCGCTTCTCGCCGCCGCGCCCGTCGCCGCGGAGCCGGTCTCCGCCACGGGGCGCTGGACCGTGACGGCGGTGACCAATCGGCCCGACATGACCGTCACCGCGCTGGTCGATGACGACCCCGCCTATCTCGGCGCGCATCTGACGATCGCTCCCGGCTCGATCGCCTGGGACGCCGCGGCGACCGATGGGCGGGGGACCTACGACGATTGCGCCCGGCCCCGCTTCGCGCCAGCGGGCGGCGCGCTCGCGGTCGCCTGCGCCGACGGCGGCTGGGGGCCCGAGGCGACGCTGCGCCCGCTCGGCCGCGACCGGCTGGAACTCGCCTGGTACGACGGCGGCCTGCTGACGCTCACCCGGGACTGAGCGCGGCGGCCGTTCCCGCTGGATGGCGGCGGCCGGATCCCCGAGGCTGTCCGGGTTCGAATCGGAACCGAGATGGAGGGAGCGCAATGGCGAAGCTGCAAGGGACGCCCTGCTGGTATGAACTCGACACGCATGGCGGCAATCTGGGCGCGGCCGAGA
>CAZBTQ010000508.1:0-1166 GCA_964494405.1 uncultured Iamiaceae bacterium | reverse complement strand
AGGCCGCGCCGTAGCTGTTCACGATCCCGGCGAGAAAGGCGATCGCCGTCATCGCGGCGATGACCGCCGGGTAGGGCAGCCCGCCCAGGTATCCGGCCAGATAGCCGCAGGCCCCGATCGGGGCCGCGATCGCCATCTGGCGGAAGCGGGAGCGATAGCTTCCCGCGCCCTCGCCCGCCGCCGCGATCATCGCGCCCATGGCGATCCAGAGGCTGGTCAGGAAATGCCCGGTCGCAAGGCCGACCGCCAGCGGCCCGGCGATGCAGACGGCCGCACGCAGCGCCCGGCCCCAGGGCCAATGCGCCGGCCGCAGCCGGGCGAGTTCGCGCAGCCAGCCCGTCGGGCGATACTGCCGTCCTGTGGTCATCGCGTCATGGTCTTCCGTCTGCAGGCGGCGGGAGCCCGGCGTTCCCGCCCGGGCTCGCGTCGCAGCCGCGGTCCGCGGCGTCAGCCGATCAGGCCGCCGGGCGTCGGATCGGGGTCGCTCTTCATCGAAGCTGCGCGCAGCGCGAGGAATATGGCGATGACCGCCGCGAGATACAGCGAGGCATGGTCGAGGACATGGACGTCGAGGAAGAAGCCGACGCCGCCGCCGGCCGCGAAGAAGAACAGGATCGAGAAGAAGATCCAGGCCCACATCGAGTTCGGCTCGCCGTTGATCCCGTCCTTCTTGAAGAAGCTCTGGACCCAGAAGTTGAACGCCATCTGCACCACGAAGGTCACGGCGACGTTGCCGTAGAGCATGCCATGGTTCTTGTGGAAGGCGTTGCCCTGCCAGCCGGCGACGAAGCTGACGCCGAAGGCGATGTAATGCGCGTTGTCGGTGATCGCGAAGCGCAGCAGCAGGCCGAAGGCGATCAGCAGCACCGCCTGCACCCAGAGGGCGACGGAGGTGTAGGTCTTGCCCTGGCGCAACCGGGTCGTCATCAGCACGCCGCAGCAGGCCGAGCCGACGCCGAAGGCCAGCACCGACAGGATGGCGAACCAGAAGCCGCCATAGTCGCCCTGCACCAGGCGATAGCCCGCCGAGATCACATTGCCCGACTGCACCGTCGAGAAGGTCTGCGCATGGGCCAGCGTCCAGGCGTTGGTGAGACCCGCCAGGAAGGCGAGCATCACCCCGATCTGGGGATGCTCCATCAGCGGGAACCGGATCTTCTCCGGGT
>CAZBTQ010000507.1:0-1181 GCA_964494405.1 uncultured Iamiaceae bacterium | reverse complement strand
CCGTCGTACTTGCCCCCGGTCGGCTGGGTGTCGAGATGGCTGCCGACATAGACCGGCAGCGCGTCCGGGTCCTCGCCGGGCCGGGTGGCGAACATCGTGCCCATCGCGTCGACGCCCATCGACAGGCCGGCGGCGTCGCACCAGGACCTGAACAGCGCGCGGCCCTCGGCGTCGGCGTCGGTCAGGGTCTGGCGGTTGTTGCCGCCCGCCACCCCCGGCCCGATCTTCGCCATCTCCATCAGCGCGTCCCAGAGCCGGGCGCCGTCGATTCTCAGGTTCTCTCCAGCCGTCGCCATGACCTGCCCCCCGTCGCCCTGGTGCCGGCGCGCCGCCGACCGCACCATAGCGCGCGGGGCCGGTCAACCCCTTCCGCAGGGCGGGCCGGGGAGACGCCTGCGTGCGGTCTGTCCCGGCGCGGGAGGCGCCGGAAGGCGTGCGGAGGCAGGGTTGTGCACGCGTGCGCAGGCGGGTAACATATTGATTATATGAATATATTCGAATTGTGTTCAGACTTTTTCAACCTGTGCGACAGTGACCGCCCGGACCCGATCCGCCAAGCGGAAGGCGAGGGGCGCCGGGCTGGATCGTCGGGTCGCAATGGGTCGGAGATGCGGCGCCGGGTCTGCTCGTCCTGGAGGCGCGCGCCCGGCTCGCCAAACTGTATCGGCAGAGAGCGCCGCCAACGCTCACTGTCGCGTAGCTCAAGACTTTCGAAACCAGGGGTTCGGGATTTCCCGCGCCGCAGGCGCGCGCGAGACGGGGATTTTTCGGCGCAGGGCGGCTAATCTGGCGCAGGGAATCGGCGCCGGGGGTGCCGAGGGAAAACGGGAGGGTAGCGTGAAGAACAAGACCATTCTGGCGATCGCCGGCGCGGCGGTGCTGTTTCTGCTCGGTCTGGTGATCGGCCTCGCGGCCGGGGGCCCAAGCGTCCGGGACATCCAGGCCGCGGTCGGCGAGAGGATCGACGCCGCCACGGCCGCGCAGTCCGAGCGCATCGCCACGCTCGAGGCCGGCATGGGCGAGATCCGGACCGACCTCGCCGGCCGCTTCGAGGGCCTCGCCTCCGGGGTGGACGCCGGCCATCAGGCGATCGCCGGGGTCGGCGCCGAGGTCAAGGGCCTCGGCGAGGCCCTCGCCGGCACGGTGCAGACCGCCGCCGCCGACCAGCTCGCCGCGCTCGA
>CAZBTQ010000506.1:0-1181 GCA_964494405.1 uncultured Iamiaceae bacterium | reverse complement strand
GGTCAGACCTCGATGCCCCCCGCTTGCGGGGGGCATCCTGGGGGATGAGAATCTGTTGGGGTCGTTCGCCGAGCCCGGGTTCTCATTGGTGCCGTTGAGCCCGTAGGTCAGACTGGTGCTGGGGTCTGTTGGGCACCCTGGATTGTTGCTACGAGCACGTGTGTCAGATTCTCGACATGCTGCAGATCCCGTGAACGGCCCCTTCCAGTAGTTGAAGGAAGGGAGGTCCCAGGTGGATGTGATTGTGGAGCGGTGCGCGGCGTTGGACGTGCACAAAGAGACGGTGATGGCGTGCGTGCGAAGTCCCGGTACCGGGTCTCGACGCACCCAGGAGGTGCGCGAGTTCCGCACGTGGGCGTCGTCGTTGCGTGAGCTGCGCGAGTGGCTCGCTGCTGCGGGGGTGACGCAGGTGGCGATGGAAGCCACCGGCGTGTACTGGCGGCCGGTGTGGGCCGAGCTCGAACTGCTCGACGATGTCGAGTTGTTGTTGGTCAACGCGCATCACGTGAAGAACTTGCCGGGCCGCAAGACCGACGTCAACGACGCCTGCTGGCTGGCCCAGTTGTTGGAGTGCGGCCTGTTGCGGGGGTCGTTCGTGCCGCCCCCGGTGATCGCCCGGTTGCGGGACCTGACCCGCTACAGGACCAAGCTGGTGCAGGACCGGGCCCGCGAGATCCAACGGGTGCAGAAGGTGTTGGAGACCGCCGGGATCAAGCTGGAGTCGGTCGTGTCCGACGTGATGGGCAAAGCGGCTCGTCGGATGATCGACGCGCTCGTGGCTGGGGAGCGTGACGTCGAGGCGATGGCCGAGATGGCCCTCACTCGGATGCGCCCCAAGATCGCCGAGCTGCGACTGGCATTGGAGGGTCGCTTCAACGATCATCACGCGTTGATGCTGTCGCTGCATCTCGGCCACATCGACCAGTTGACGGCAACGATCGAGCGGCTCGATCAGGAGGTCCAGCGCGAACTGGACCCTTTCGATGAACAAGTCCAGCTGTTGTGCACGATCCCGGGGATCGGCCAACGCACAGCTGAGGTCGTGATCGCCGAGATCGGTGTCGACATGGCCCGGTTCCCGACCGCGCAGCATCTGGCGTCGTGGGCCGGGCTGTGTCCGGGCCATCACGAATCAGCCGGCAAACAACGATCCGGCAAAGCCCGCAAAGGCGACGCTGCCC
>CAZBTQ010000505.1:0-1186 GCA_964494405.1 uncultured Iamiaceae bacterium | reverse complement strand
TCGCCTCATACAGCGACGCCTGAACCCAGCCAATCATTGCAACCCTCACGAACAAATCCACGCACGCCGGCAAATTTGCAGCCTTTTGTGAAAGAGGTATGAAAATGCGTCAGGTCTCGGCGCCGCGGATCGGCCCGGGCCGTCATGTCTCACAGGCGGGTGCTCGCCGCCGCCGAGCGCCTCCGCATCCCCCTCGCCCCGCCGCCCCCCACCACCGCCCTCGGCGCCCTGGTCGCCCATGTCACCGGCGGCACCGATTCGAGCCTGTTCCAGCCGATGAACGTCGACTTCGGGTTGTTCCCGCCGTTGGATGACGCTCGCGGAGGGCGCCGGGGCGGCGGAGCGGTACAAGGGGTATACGGACCGGGCGAAGACGGATTTTGCGGCGTGGCTGGAGCCGGTGGGGTTGAGGCGTAGAGAAATAAAACTCGCAGCAATCATATAATAGTGCTACTGTGTGGCAATATCTGAGATTAAATCAATTTCATCTACCCACGTGCGCCATAGATAATCCTTAGTAATTGGATCGGTCCACTTCATCACGTCGGATGGATGCCTGAAGTGCGTATCCGAGTATCGCACGCGCGAGGCCCGAACCTGTGCGAGAGTGTCGACATTGATGTGGGCACTGGCGTTCCGGCATGTCTGAAGGTCCTTGATTGCCAAGGCACCGCCAAAGCCAGAGAGGAGGGTCGCATTGTTGCTGGGAGCAAGTCCAGCGACGATCAAGGTGAGTTTTGTGACATCTCCCCACGTTGGTTCTTGGTGTCTCCCGGCAACTGATCTAATCACGCCTACGTTATTCGCTTGAGATAATTGCTTGGCAATATAGGCGATTTGAGGCTCCGTTCTCCCTGCGTAGATGGGTGAGCTAACTGCTATGCCTGCCGTCGTACTCGCGCCTTGGACGGCACCTATGACCGTTTCTCGGCAGAACTCGCACCACGTCTGCCAAAGTGAGGAAATCAGGCCCTCCTGAAGCGCAAATCTGTCAACGCTCTTGGATACGCAGGGCTCCAAGATGGATCGCTCAAACGCCTTGTCGAGGGTGTTCAAGCGCACAAGTAGCTTCTGACGAACGTGACTAAAAAAGATCGGCATATTCCGCGTCTGGAACCTGAACCCCGATCGCTCTTAGAGCCTGTCCGAGAAGGGGCTGAAGGAGGTTGAGCGACCGCCGTCGGCC
>CAZBTQ010000504.1:0-1189 GCA_964494405.1 uncultured Iamiaceae bacterium | reverse complement strand
GGGTTCGTCAAGGGGGTTGTGGGGCGGCGCGTCGTTGGGGCGCTCGCTGGAGCGGTTCGGGCGTGGTTGGTGGGAGGTGGGTCGTGCTCTGCTGGCTCAGGCTGATCATGCGACCTGCGCGGGTGGCGGTCAGTTGGCCCGGTTCCAGCTCCGGGCGAGAGCGGGAGCCCGGCCACCAAACTCAGCTCGACCTCGTCGTTGTCGGCGCGTCACCCTCAGTGCGGTGTCTGCCGGCCTCCCTGACCTGTTGTCCTCAGCGACGCCGCCCCGTCGGCGACGATCTCACGCGGCCCAGCGGCTGGGCTCCCAGGGCTGCTGGTCGCGGACCATGGCGAAGGCGATCTTGTTGGCCCGGTACGCCATGGCGGTGATGATGATCCCGCCGGGCTTGCCCCCGGCTCGGAGCTCGACGCCGTAGGTACGGCTGATCGGTTCGCTCGTCAGCCACGGCACCCCCCACGTGCACACCGCGGTCGAACCGCCGCGCCAACAACTCGGCGACCGTCGACTTGCCTGCCGCTGAGACGCCCGTGATGAGCACCACGGGACGGACGTCGAGCAGGTCAGCCACCGCGGCACCCCACGGCTCGGCACCCACGGCGCACCCCGGTTCCACGTCGGTGCGACAACTGCCCGACCACGCTGCGTGATATGCGCCTTGCGGCCGCCGCGACCAACGGCTGGGCCGGACGAGTTGTCGCACCGTCGTGGAACCTCTCGGACCTCTGGCGCTTGCGTCGGGTGGCCGAGCTGCCACGGTTCGGCGTCGGAGGCTGCGCCCGGTGGCGGCGGTTGTCGCAGAGACGTGGAACCAAGGTCACGCTGAGCTCGTGACCGGGACCATCCGACTGGGGTGGCACGGTCGAGCGGCGTCGATGGTTGTCGCAAAGACGCGGAACCAACATGACATCGACGGGTCCATGTCCGCAGGGCCGGGCGCGCCCGCCGGCGCGCCGGTCAGCCATAGACGATCCAGATCCCGCCCCTCAGTCGTCGACAGGACGCAGCTCGGCAGGGTCCCAGAACGCCCGCATCGACGTGATCGAGCCGTCGTCGTCGAACGTCATGACGTCGATGATGTCCGCCACGAAGATGTCGTCGCCGAGGGCGATGCGAGCCTGCATCGGGAAGGCACACTCACCCGCGGCCACCCGGACCGGGCCGGTCCGTTGGAGCTCGATCGACGACG
>CAZBTQ010000503.1:0-1193 GCA_964494405.1 uncultured Iamiaceae bacterium | reverse complement strand
CCATGTCGAAAGAGAAGTTCGAGCGTACGAAGCCGCATGTGAATGTGGGGACCATGGGTCATATTGATCATGGGAAGACGACGTTGACGGCGGCGATCACGAAGGTGTTGGCGGAGGATGATCCGACGCACAACTCGTTCACGGAGTTCGCGAACATCGATAAGGCGCCGGAGGAGCGTGAGCGGGGGATCACGATCAACATCTCGCATGTGGAGTATCAGACGGCGGAGCGTCATTACGCGCATGTGGATATGCCGGGTCACGCGGATTACATCAAGAACATGATCACGGGTGCGGCGCAGGTGGATGGGGCGATCCTGGTGGTGTCGGCGGCGGATGGTCCGATGCCCCAGACTCGTGAGCATGTGTTGTTGGCGCGTCAGGTGGGTGTGCCGGCGATCGTGGTGGCGTTGAACAAGGTCGACATGGTCGATGATGAGGAACTGTTGGATCTGGTGGAGCTCGAGGTTCGTGAGCTGTTGTCGGAGTACGAGTTCCCGGGTGATGACATTCCGGTGGTGAAGGTGTCGGCGTTGAAGGCGCTGGAGGGTGATGAGGGGGCGGTGGCGCAGATCCACGAGTTGATGGCGGCGGTGGACAGCTATGTGCCGGAGCCGGATCGTGCGACCGATAAGCCGTTCTTGATGCCGATCGAGGATGTGTTCACGATCACGGGTCGTGGGACGGTGGTGACGGGTCGTGTGGAGCAGGGGATCGTGAACACCGGCGATGAGATCGAGATCGTGGGGATCAAGCCCACGCAGAAGACGATCTGTACTGGTGTGGAGATGTTCCGGAAGATCTTGGATGAGGGCCGGGCGGGGGACAACATCGGTGCGCTGTTGCGGGGCACGAAGCGTGAGGAGGTGGAGCGGGGTCAGGTGTTGGCGGCGCCGGGTTCGATCACTCCGCACACGAAGTTCGAGGGGCAGGTGTATGTGTTGACCAAGGAGGAGGGTGGTCGTCACAAGCCGTTCTTTTCGAACTATCGTCCGCAGTTCTACTTCCGTACGACTGATGTGACGGGTCATGTGGAGTTGCCGGCGGGTACCGAGATGTGCATGCCGGGTGACAACACGACGATGAGCGTCGAGTTGATCCATCCGATCGCGATGGATGAGGGTCTGCGGTTCGCGATCCGCGAGGGTGGACGTACCGTGGGCGCCGGCCGCGTCACCAAGATCATCGAGTAG
>CAZBTQ010000502.1:0-1195 GCA_964494405.1 uncultured Iamiaceae bacterium | reverse complement strand
TGAGCCAGAGGTGGTCGACGCGCACGACCGCAGGATGCCCGCGACCGAGCTAGGACACGCGGACGGGCATCAACAGGTAGAGGAACCCGTCATCGTCAGACCGCAGCAGCGCCGGCTTCAGACCATCAACGGTCTGGAGGCTGATCTCGTCGCCAGAGGTGGCGTCGAGCCCGTCCAGCAGGTACTCGGGGTTGAACGCGACCGTGAGCTCCTCGCCGTCGTAGCTGGCGTCGATCGCCTCGCGCGCCTCGCCACGATCGGGCGTGATCGCCATCAGCTCGAGCTGGTCGGCGCTCGACACGAGGCGGATCGGCGTCGGGGTGCTCTGCACCATCAGCGCGACGCGGCGCACCGCTTCGACGAGCGGCAGCTTGGCCACGGTGAGGTGGTTGGGCTGGCTGCTCGGGATCAGACCCCGGTAGTTGGGGTACTCGGCCTCGATGAGGCGCGTGGTGATGCGGCTACCGCCGAGCGAGAAGGTCGCGGTGCCCTCGTCGAGGCGCACCGCGACCGTGTCATCGTCGCCGTCCGGCAGCATCCGGACGAGCTCCTGGAGGGCCCGAGCCGGCACGATCACCTGGGTCGACTCGTCGAGCAGCGACACGCTGGGCAGGTCGGCCAGCGCCAGTCGATACGAGTCGGTGGCCACCATGCGCAGACCGCCCTCCTCGTGTGCCATCAACACACCGGTGAGCGCGACCGATCGCGTCTCGTCGCGGCTCGCAGCCTTGACGACCTTGCGCACGGCGTCGCCGAAGGCCTTCGACGGCACGTTGACCGGCGCGGCTTCGCTCACCGCCTGCTGCGGGAACCCCTCGGGTTGGAGCAGCAGCACGCTGAAGGTGGCCTTGCCCGAGACGATCTCGGCCTCCTCGTCGCCGGTGGAGACCTCGACCTTGCCCTCGGACAGGGCCCGCACGATGTCGGTGGTCAGCTTCGCGGGGAAGACGACGGTGCCGTCCTCGGACCCCGAGACCTCGATCTCGACGGTGATCGTCAGATCGAGGTCGGTGCCAGTCAGCGAGAGGCTGTTGCCGGTGAGCTCGGCACGGATGCCGGTGAGCGCGGTGAGGGTGCCACCCCGGCTCGACACCGCTCGACCTGCGGTGGTGAGGGCGGCGTGGAGGACGTCACGCTCGGATCGGAACTTCACCTGTGTCTCCCGCTTTCTCGGTGCTGGCCGGTTGTGCTTGAC
>CAZBTQ010000501.1:0-1203 GCA_964494405.1 uncultured Iamiaceae bacterium | reverse complement strand
CTACAGCAGTTCCTCGCAGCCCAGCTCGGTGTGATCGCGGCCACGCCGACGACGCCACGCTGACAGCGGCTCCTTGACCGACGAACAGGCCAACAGCGCCGTCGATGACCTCCTGGCGTTCCCGATCACCGTGTTCCCAACTGCCCTCTCCTCGACCGGGTTTGGCAGCTGCGACACAACGTCAGCGCATCCGACGGCTGCTACGTCGCTCTCGCCGAGGCCGTTGAACACCCGCTGCTGACCGCGGATCGGCGACTCGCCAACGCGCCCGGAGTTCGCTGTGCGATCGAGGTGCTGTAGCCGAGGACCGGCGTTCGGGGGTAGCCGCGCTGGCAACTGCAAGTATGACTCCGTGCCCGTTCTTGAGGTCCGACGTCACAGCATCCGAAAGCACGGTGGGGGCTCGCAGCTCTCCCAGGAAGGCGTTGCGCTGGCTCGAGAGGTGGGAAAGGGCATGGGTCCCTTCGCCTGCGTCGTCGCCTCGGTTGTTCCACGAGCTCGGGAGACCGCAGTGGCGATGGGGTTCGCGGTCGACCACGAGCTCGTCACGCTCGCTTCCGACCCCGAGATGTACTCCGAGGCCGCCGCGGTCGAATGGACAGCTCACGCGAACCGCTTCGGGGCAGTTGCGTCGATCGTCGCTGCCGGGGGTGCCTACGCCAACTACGCGCACTCGATGGCAGCCATCTGGCGCGACCTGTTGACCCCGCTGGGAGCCGACGATCGTGTCCTGGTCATCGGACACAGCGGCGAGCTCGAGTCAACCATGGTCGCCTGCTTCCCTACGGCTGATCACAGTGAGTGGGGGTCGTTCTTCGGCCCATGCGAGGGCGCTGCGCTCACGTTCGAGGGCGAACCCGCTCACTTCCAGGCCGTCGACCTCATCCGTCTCTGAGGCGGGACGATGCGGCAGGAGCGATACCCCGAGGACCTTGGACGACTTCGGGACGCGATCCGGGACGAACTGGCCGTGCAGCACGGCATCGAAGGGCGGGAGGTCGATGGCAAGTGGCTCGATGTCCTCGCCGACATGATTTCGTCCCGGATCGACTACGGCTTCGACATTCGATGGGCGCCGAAGTCGGTTGCGCCAGGTTCGGCGCACCAGTGGGAAGAGGACGGCGAACATTTCGCCGAGTGTCTGCGTTGTCGGATCGTCACGGTCCACGAGTCGGCCGCAGGTGCAACCCAGTGGTATACGGC
>CAZBTQ010000500.1:0-1209 GCA_964494405.1 uncultured Iamiaceae bacterium | reverse complement strand
CCGTCGGAGCGATCGACGAGCTGGCCCACGAGAACCACCTGTTCACCGACCTCGATGCCGCGATCGCGCACGCCCGTTCACACGTGACGCGCAGCGTGGAGGAGGTCACGTGACCTCGGACGCCGAACCGACGTGGGCTCGTCGGACCGACGAGGGCTGGATGCTGACGCTCAGGGTCCAGCCAGGAGCCGGTCGGTCTGCGGTGGTCGGCACCGTCGGCGACGCCCTGAAGGTGCGGGTCGCAGCACCCGCCAACGAGGGCAAGGCCAACGCCGCGCTGATCCGGTTCCTCGCCGATGCCGCCGGCGTGCCGCGACGTTCCATCACGATCGTCAACGGCGAGCGCGGACGCGACAAGGTCGTGGCGATCGCGGGACCGCTCGACCTCGCGAGGCTTCTCCCGAAGGCCTGACCTGATTGCATCATCTCATCATGATGCTACGATGCGTCGGTGCGAACGACCATCGACCTTCCCGACGATCTCCACGCCCTCGCCCGCCAGCTCGCGCACGACGAGAGGCGCTCGATGAGCGATGTCGTCACCGAGCTGATCCGACGCGGACTGCCCCAACCGAAGCAAGTGACCGAGCGTGGCCCTCGCGGGATCCCCCAGGTGTCGGTCGGACGCACCGTCACCGCCGAGGACGTTCGCTCGCTCGACGACGACGCGTGACCAGCACCCATCTCGCCGACGGGAACCTGCTCGTGGCGCTCACCGTCGTCGACCACGTGCACCACGCCGCGGCATCGACGTGGTTCCAGGTCACGGAGCCTCGCCTCGCGACCTGTCCGATCACCGAAGGCACGCTGTTGCGGTTCCTCATGCGTGAAGGCCATGGGGCTCCCGACGCCATGGCGGTGCTCGACAGCATCCGCTCCCTCGACTGGCACGAGTTCTGGGCTGACTCCATCGCCTACGAGGCCCACCACCTGACGGGGTTGATCGGCCATCGACAGGTGACCGATGCGTACCTCGTCGCGCTCGCTCGGCACCACGGCGGGACGCTCGCCACGCTCGACCGGGGCCTCGCCGCACTCCACCGGTCAGACGTGCAGCTCGTATCGACCTGACCGCGGGTCAGACACGCAGGTAGGCCGAGGCCATCGCATCGAGGGTCTCGTGGAAGCCGGCCATGGTCTCGTCGAGGATCTGGGCCACCGGCTTGACCTCGTCGATGCGACCGGCGACCTGGCCGCTCAGGGCGATCG
>CAZBTQ010000499.1:0-1216 GCA_964494405.1 uncultured Iamiaceae bacterium | reverse complement strand
GTCGGGAGGATGAGGTCGATGTAGGGGGCGTAGCCGGTGTCGGTGTCGTCGGTGTTGTCGAAGGTGAGGGTGATGTCGACGCCCAACTCGCCGAGCATCACCTCGGGGGGCGCGTCGATCGTGACGGTCGGTTCCGCGTCGAGGACGATCCGGTCCTCCAGGGCCTCGAATCTCGGAACCGCATTCATCGCCGTCATCCCGTCCCGGTCATGGTGTCGCCGGAGCCATGTCACTGCCTCCGGATCAGCCGGTAGGTCGGCTGGCCGCGCGTGTCGGCGACGACGTCGGTCTTGAGGCCCCATCGCTGCAGCAGGACCCCGCGGGCGCGGGCGAGGTCAGCGGCGGCGATCTCGCGCGTCGCGCGGGCGGTGGCGACCGCCTGCTCGGCTTCCTGCACCCGCTCGTAGCTGTCGAGGAGGAGCGAGAGCAGGCCGATGCCGCCTTCGCCGGCGCCATCGGTCCACTGCGTCTGGAGGGTGTCGAGTTCGCGGTTGGCCGCGGCGAGCGACTTGCGCTGGGCGGCGAGGTCCTGCGCGCCGATGATGTACTCGTTGGCGTCCACGTCGACCTCCAGCAGAACCGTCGAGATCGTCGACATGACCTGCCGCTCCTGCTGCACGGTCTCGATCTGCCTCCGCTTGTAGCGGGCGTCGCGCTCGTCGAAGCCGATCGGTACCGCGAAGCTCAGCCCGAGCAGGTGCCCGTCGCGGCCGACGCCGTTGCGCCAGGCGTCCGAGAGGCTGGTGCCACCGACGCCGCCGGTGGGCGAGAGCTCCATGATGAGGTCGAGCCCGGGCAGGCTCTCGTTCGCCGCCTGGCCCTCGAGCAGGAGCGCCGCCTCGTACTGCAGGATCGCCTGTTGCAGCTCCGGGCGCTGGACGAAGATCTGGTCGAGGGTGTCATCGGTCGCGAGGATCGACAGCGCGCCGTTCGGGGCCGAGGAGGGGACGAGTTCCACGTTGCCGGGCCCGAAGCGCGGGTCGTTCACCAGCGCCGCGAGGCGGAACTCTGCATTGTCGAGCGCCGCCCGCGCCCGCACCATGTCGGCCTGCCATTCCTCGGCGAGGGAGCGGCCACGGCCGATGAGAAGAGCGTCGGCGTCGATGTTCGAACGGCCCTCGATCTGGTCGGCGACCGCCATGGCGCGCCCGGCCAGGCGCTGCTTCTGCAGGTAGACCGCGCGGGCGACGTAGAGGTTCCAGTAGGCGCGCTCGAC
>CAZBTQ010000498.1:0-1222 GCA_964494405.1 uncultured Iamiaceae bacterium | reverse complement strand
GCGGGGCGGCGCCCCGCTGATGCGATCCGGGGCGCATATCTCTCGAAGGGGCGCGCCCCAAGGCGATCAAACGGAGTTCGTATAAGGCCGTCCCGGCGGCCGGATCCGCGCTGCGCGCCTTCGGCGCCGCGGCGCTGGCGCCGCCGGGCGGCCGAGACCCGCTCCCGCTCCAGGCCCGACCCGCCCGGCCTTTCCCTGCCCCGGGGGCTCTGCTAGCAGGGGTCCCGACCGCAGGACAGGAGGGGCAGGATGCCGCGCAAGCTCGTCGCCGGAAACTGGAAGATGAACGGGACCGTCGCCTCGGCGGCGATGATCGCCGAGCTGGTCGCCGCCTGCCCCGCCCCCGGCTGCGACCTGCTGATCTGCCCGCCGGCGACGCTGGTGGCGGGGCTGGCCGGCCGTGGCGCGCCGATCGGGGGGCAGGACTGCCATCCGTCGCCCTCCGGCGCGCATACCGGCGACATCTCGGCCGAGATGCTGGCCGACGCCGGGGCCGAGGCGGTGATCGTCGGCCATTCCGAGCGCCGCGCCGACCATGCCGAGACCGACGCGCTGGTCGCCGCCAAGGCCGCCGCCGCCTGGCGCGCCGGCCTCTGCGCCATCGTCTGCCTCGGCGAGACCGAAGCCGACCGCGACGCCGGCCGCACCCTCGAGGTCGTCGGCCGCCAGCTCGAAGGCTCGGTCCCCGACGGCGCCACGCCCGCCAATCTCGTGATCGCCTACGAGCCGGTCTGGGCGATCGGCACCGGCCGCACGCCCTCGCTCGCCGAGATCGCCGAGGTCCACGGCTTCCTGCGCGCCCGCCTCGCCGACCGCTTCGGCCCCGCCGCGGCCGGCGGGATCCGCCTGCTCTACGGCGGCTCGGTCAAGCCCGGCAACGCCGCCGAGATCTTCGCCCTGCCCGACGTCGACGGCGCGCTGGTGGGCGGCGCCTCGCTCAAGGCGGCGGACTTCGCCCCGATCGTCGCCGCCGCCGGCTGACCCCGCCGCGGCGTCACTGCACCGCGCGACGCTCCGTCGCGCGGCCGAGACCGTAGTGCAGCGCCAGCCGCTCCAGCGCGATCTTCAGCACGACCTTGCCCGACCGCGCCGACCAGCCCAGCCGTTTCTCCGCCGTTTCGAGCCCCTCCAGGAAACAGCAGATGCGGAACACGATATCCGACAGCCCCGGCCCCAGCGCCTCCAGCGCCTTGGCCACCCGCACCCGCGCGTCCTGCGGCCC
>CAZBTQ010000497.1:0-1225 GCA_964494405.1 uncultured Iamiaceae bacterium | reverse complement strand
TGAGGTACGGGTTCGAGACCCCGGCCCGGTCGGCCAGCTTGCGGAGGGACAACTGGGTGGATCGACGCTGGTCGCGGATGAAGTCACCCACATCCCGCCACCGCTGCTCCACGACATCGCTCACCACACGAGCCTAGGGGTCACCCCGACGGACGGGCTAACCTCGTGCGGCCGCGACAGCGGCACGCCGGGCGAACGGCGCGGGAGTGGCGAGGTGATGACGATGGTGGATGTGACGACACGACGGGTGATCGGCGTGCTCTTGTTGCTGATCCTGGGAGCCGCCGCCTGCGGTGGAGATGACGGGGGTTCTGGTGCCGCTGACACCACGCTCGCGTCTGATACCACCACGAGAGGCAAGGAGGACGACCGCGCCGCGGTGACGTCCGTCCTGGAGCCCGAGTCGGTGGAGGTCGGCAGCACCGTGTGGTTCGCGGGGTTCGAGATCACCGTCGAGTCGGCGTCGATCGTGCCAGCCGATGGCACCGACGTGCTCGACGATCGCGTCGACGTCGAGCTGGCGCTCGAGAACCTGGGCGATGTCACCACCACCCTCGACGCCACGTTCGTGCTCACCTCGGCAGGCTCGTCCTACGAGGCGTTCCAATCCGACCTGCCCTCGGTTCCAGGGGCGGCTCGCGGCGTCGGCTCGGTGCGATTCGCGGTGGACGACGACGTCACGTTCGACGACGCGGTCATCACGATCGGACGGCCCACCAACAACCAGGCGGTGGTCCCGCTCGACGGCACCGACGGCCTGGTGACCCTCGAGCCGGTCGATCTCGGCATCACCACGAGCGGCACGGGTGGCGAGCTCCAGGCCGATGTCACCGCAGGCGAGCTGCGCTGGGACATCCCCGAGTCGCACCGCCAGGTCGAGGACGGCTCCGCCGCGCTGACGCTGACGATCAACATCACCTATCTCGGCGACTTCCCGGGTGGCTACGCGTTCGGGCCGAACAACCTGGCCCTGAGGCTGCCGGACGGCACGACGATCGCCCGCGAGGACGGCCCGATCGAGCTGATCCGCGCGGGCACCACCGTTCGCGACGCGACGTTCCTGTTCATCGTCGACTCGCCCTCCGAAGGCGAGTACGCAGTCGTCATCACCGACGACGCTGGTGGTGGGGTCGCGCGCGGCGACGCGCCGTTCACCATCGAGTAGCGCTGCGCTACTGGAGCAGCGAGTCGACCGACGCCTCGCCCGTTCGGTAGCGGCGGACGA
>CAZBTQ010000496.1:0-1226 GCA_964494405.1 uncultured Iamiaceae bacterium | reverse complement strand
GATCGGTCGAAACCGCACGTCAACATTGGCACGATTGGGCACATCGACCACGGGAAGACGACGACGACCGCGGCGATCACGAAGGTGCTGAGCAAGCACAACCCGAAGGTGTCGTTCCGGTCGTTCGACTCGATTGACAACGCGCCGGAAGAGCGGGAGCGCGGGATCACGATTGCGACGGCGCACGTCGAGTACGAGACGGCGAACCGGCACTACGCGCACGTGGACTGTCCGGGGCACGCCGACTACGTGAAGAACATGATCACGGGGGCGGCGCAGATGGACGGCGGGATCCTCGTGGTGGCGGCCACCGACGGGCCGATGCCGCAGACGCGGGAGCACATTCTGCTGGCGCGGCAGGTGGGGGTGCCCTACCTGGTGGTGTTTCTGAACAAGGTGGACGCGGTCGACGACGCGGAGCTGCTGGACCTGGTGGAGCTCGAGGTGCGGGAGTTGCTGACGAGCTACGGGTTCCCGGGCGACGACATTCCGATTGTGCGGGGCTCGGCGCTGAAGGCGCTGGAAGGCGACGCGGAGTGGGAAAAGACGATTGACGCGCTGATGGAAGCGGTGGATGCGTACATTCCGATGCCGGAGCGCGACATCGACAAGCCGTTTCTGATGCCGGTCGAGGACGTGTTCTCGATTTCGGGGCGCGGGACGGTGGTGACGGGGCGCGTGGAGCGGGGGAAGGTGAAGGTCGGCGAGGACATCGAGATTGTGGGGTTCGGGCCGACGCGCAAGACGGTGGTGACGGGCGTGGAGATGTTCAAGAAGCTGCTCGACGAAGGTCGGGCGGGGGACAACATCGGGGCGCTGCTGCGGGGCATCGACAAGGACGCGGTGGAGCGCGGGCAGGTACTGGCCAAGCCGGGGTCGATTACGCCGCACACGAAGTTCAAGGGCGAGGTGTACGTCCTGACGAAGGAAGAGGGGGGGCGGCACACGCCGTTCTTCAACGGGTATCGGCCGCAGTTCTACATCCGGACGACGGATGTGACGGGCGTGGCGCACCTGCCCGAGGGCGTGGAGATGGTGATGCCGGGCGACAACGTGACGATGGAGATTGAACTCATCGGACCGGTGGCGCTGGAGAAGGGGCTGCGGTTCGCCATTCGTGAGGGTGGGCGGACGGTGGGCGCGGGCACGATCACGGAAATCCTGGCGTAGGGGCGGACGGGGTGTCATGCCTCATGCTTCATGCTTCATGACAGGCACGCCGCGGT
>CAZBTQ010000495.1:0-1227 GCA_964494405.1 uncultured Iamiaceae bacterium | reverse complement strand
CTCGGCTGGTACACTTGTCACATCGTGTTTCCCGGTCTGACCAGCGGTTTTCCCACCCGGGGACCTGGGATCGCCGTCTCTCAAGGCGTGTTCAGCGCGCCCTCCCGAAAGGGCTCTCTTGGCTCAGCAGACTGACTCGTACGGCGCGGAGGACATCCAGGTCCTGGAGGGGCTCGAAGCGGTCCGGAAGCGACCCGGGATGTACATCGGGTCGACGGGCCTCACCGGCCTGCACCACCTCGTCTACGAGGTGGTCGACAACGCGGTCGACGAGGCCATGGCGGGGCACTGCGACCTCATCGAGGTCACGTTGCTGCCCGACGGCGGGTGCGAGGTCCGCGACGACGGCCGCGGCATCCCCGTCGAGCGCCACCCCAAGTACGAGTCGATGTCGGCTGCCGAGGTCGTGCTCACCGTCCTGCACGCCGGCGGCAAGTTCGGCGGCAGCGGCTACAAGGTGTCGGGCGGGCTCCACGGCGTCGGCGTGTCGGTCGTGAACGCGCTGTCCACCCGCGTCGAGGTCGAGATCGACCGCGATGGCATCCGTCACGCGATGTCGTTCCGCGACGGTGGCCTCCCCGACGTGACGCTGCACCCGGTCGGCGACAGCCCCGACGGCCGCACCGGCACCATCGTGCGGTTCTGGCCCGATCCGTCGATCTTCGAGGAGACGACCTTCCGGGCCAACACGTTGCTCGAGCGCTTCCAGATGATGGCGTTCCTCAACCGCAGCCTCGAGATCGCCTTCGTCGACCAGCGGCCGGACGCCACCGTCGAGCCCACGACGTTCCGCTACGACGGCGGCATCGTCGACTTCGTCCGCCACGTCAACGCCAGCAAGGAGTCCCTGTTCGACGCGGTCGGCTACTTCGAGGCCGCCGAGGAGTTCCAGGAGGTCGAGATCGCCTTCCAGTGGAACTCCGGCTACAACACCGACGGCCTCCACTCCTTCGCCAACGGCATCAACACCACCGAGGGCGGCATGCACGTCGAGGGCTTCCGCAAGGCCCTCACCAACGTGGTCAACCGCTACGCCAGGGGCAAGAACGTCCTGAAGGAGAAGGACGAGAACCTCCAGGGCGAGGACATCCGCGAGGGCCTCACGGCCATCATCTCGGTCCGGCTCGCCGACCCGCAGTTCGAGGGACAGACCAAGGCCAAGCTCGGCAACGTGTCGATGCGCTCGCTCGTCGAGCGGGCCACCAACGAGAAGCTCGCCGACTGGCT
>CAZBTQ010000494.1:0-1234 GCA_964494405.1 uncultured Iamiaceae bacterium | reverse complement strand
GGGCCTTGTGCACGTTGAACTCGAAGGAGCACGCCGTGTGCAAGGCAATCTCAGTCCCTAGAGCGAGGCAGCCCCGCGACGTAAATTTGTCTTGAGGTATCCAACCCTCGCATATCAGCATGAGCAACCGTCGCACATCCTTCACGGGTGGCAACCAAGCGCTCCGTCGCGTTCCCCGTCCGGCAACCAGTATCAATCACCTCTGCGCGCGCAGACGAATTTGTGTCGCCTCTTGACAGAGTGAAGCCATATCAACGTTTTGACGGCGTGGAACTTATCGTTGAGCACACTGGCCTTGCCGCCGCCAGTGATCTGCCGGTCGTGCACCGCGCCCATGGCCGAGGCCACCGTGAAGCAGCCCAGCCCGTCGGAGACCAGTGTCAGCGGCAAGCCCATGCTGGTATCGATGAAGTCCTCGATGGCCGCCTTCGTGAACGGGCGCGCCGAAACGCACGCCAGATGAGCCCGACCGTCCTCGGTGGTCTGCACCGCCGCCACGAATGGCACCTTGTTCTGCGATCCGCGGCCGGCCTTGCCGCCGCTGAGCTGTCCACCCAGGTAGGCGTCGTCGATCTCCACACGTCCGCTGAGCAGGCGCTCGGACTCGGCCAGGCCCATCGCCTCGAGCAGCTTGTGCTTGACCAGCCACGCGGTGCGGTAGCAAACGCCCAGTTGGCGCTTGAGCTCCAGCGCCGAGACGTTGTTCTTCGACTGGGTGAGCAACTGCATGGCCATGAACCAGCGCGTCAGTCCCAACTTGCTCGACTCGAACACCGTGCCACTGATGACGCTGCACTGGTGCTGGCAGCCAGCACATTGCCAGTACAGCCGACCTTCACGTCGAAATGTCGTGCGCGAGCGCCGCGCCTCGCACAGCGGACACACGAATCCCGACGGCCAGCGCGCCGCGATCAGCGCCTGCTCACACTGCTCTTCCGTCGCGTAGCGGTTCATGAACTCTGGCAACGACAGTCCTTTTTGAAACTGAACTCGGTTCATCGGCATCGCGCATCTCCTGGTTCGATGCGCCCATCCTCGCCCCTCACTGGCTCACAGAGTGAGCTTGCTGAGGTTCATCGCTAATCAGGTGTACTCATGGTTCAACCCTCCTGTAGCGCAGCCGACTGCGCAGGCTTTGTTGTGATTGCGGCCTGAGCTTGCTGGCCCCAGTAGTTGGCTTCCGCTTCGGCCGGCGGGATGTAGCCGATGGGCTCCAGCAAGCGATGGTGGTTGA
>CAZBTQ010000493.1:0-1239 GCA_964494405.1 uncultured Iamiaceae bacterium | reverse complement strand
CTAGTGCTCTGTCCACGAACGTTTGTGGGGTCGCGTCCACCACTTCGGGGTCTGGGCCTGTTTTGATCGGGGGATGCCTGATCCTGTGAAGGTCCGTCGGTTGACCGACCACGAAGGCCGCCAGTTGCAGCAGATCGTGCGACGTGGTGGCGGCAAGTCCCAGAAGTCGATCGTGCGGTGGCGTCGAGCGATGGTGGTGATGGCCTCGGCGTCAGGCAACACGGTCCCCGCGATCGCCCGTCTGGTGGCGACCTCTGAGGATCGGGTCCGGGAGATGATCCACCGGTTCAACGACAAGGGCATGGCGTCGTTGGACCCTCAATGGGCGGGTGGCCGTCCCCGCCGGATCACGACTGACGACGAGGCCTTCATCGTCACGACGGCCACCACTCGACCCGAAGCGCTGGGCCAGCCCTTCACCCGCTGGTCGTTGCGCAAGCTTGCTGCCTATCTGGGCGGCAACGACCGGCGGGTCGTTGAGATCGGCCGCGAACGACTCCGTCAGATCCTCGCTGCCAACGATGTGACCTTCCAGCGGACCAAGACCTGGAAGGAGTCCAACGATCCCGACCGCGACGCCAAGTTGGACCGCATCGAAGAGGTCCTCGACGCCCACCCGGACCGGTGTTTCGCGTTCGACGAGTTCGGGCCGCTGACCATCAGACCGGTCGGTGGCGTCGCGTGGGCACCAGCTGGACGACCCCAACGCCAACCGGCGAACTACCACAAGCGCCACGGCGTCCGGCAGTTCCACGGCTGTTACTCGATCGGTGACGACCTGCTGTGGGGTGTGGTGCGCCGCCAGAAGTCCGCCGCGAACGTGTTGGCCGCGCTCAAGACCATCAGAGCGTCCCGACCCGACGGCGAAGCGATCTATGTGATCTTGGACAACCTGTCGGCCCACAAGGGCCCCAAGATCCGGGCCTGGGCCCAACGCCACCAGGTGGAGCTGTGCTTCACCCCGACCTACAGCTCGTGGGCGAACCCGATCGAGCCGCACTTCGGACCGCTACGCGAGTTCGTCGTGAACAACTCGAACCACCCGAACCACGTCGTGCTCACCGCCCGGCTTCAAGCCCACCTGCGCTGGCGCAACGCCAACGCCCGAGCCCCTGAGCTCCTCGCCGCTCAACGACGAGAACGAGCCCGAGTCCGCGCCGAGAAAGGCCACCGCTGGGGACGACCAGCCAAACAAGCCGCATGACCCACCCGCGCGAACGTTTCTGGACAGAGCACTAG
>CAZBTQ010000492.1:0-1241 GCA_964494405.1 uncultured Iamiaceae bacterium | reverse complement strand
CCCATGGCGGCCCCGGAGATAGCCGGTGTCGCACTTGGTTTGTGAATCTACGCGAGACCCATGAAGCACAAGCGTTTCAGCGACGAGCAGGTGATCGGGGTGCTCAAGGAGCACGAGGCCGGCGCCAAGGTGGATGACCTCTGCCGGCGGCACGCCATCAGCTCGGCGACCTTCTACACCTGGCGGAAGAAGTACGGCGGGATGGAGGCGAGCGACGCGAAGCGGCTGCGCGAGCTCGAGGCCGAGAACACGAAGCTCAAGCGGATCGTCGCGGACCAGGTGCTGGACATGTCGGCGATGAAGGACCTGCTCGGAAAACATTGGTGAGCCCATGGCCAGGAGACGAGCCGTGGGCTTTCTGATGAACGAGCTGGGTCTCAGCGAACGGCGCAGCTGCCGGATCGTGGGTCTGTCGCGGTCGGTGCAGCAGTACCGGCCTGCGCCGAAGAACGATGCGGCGGTGGTCGGCCGCCTGAAGGAGCTGGCCTCGGAGAACCGCCGCTACGGCTACCTCCGGCTGCACGCGATGCTGCGCCGGGAGGGGCTGGTCGCGAACCGCAAGCGGACGTACCGGCTCTACACCGAGGAAGGCCTGCAGGTGCGGACGAAAAAGCGCCGCAAGCTGCCGCGGCGCGACCGCATCGCGCCGCAGGTGCCGGAGCGGCCGATGCAGCGCTGGTCGCTCGACTTCGTCAGCGACCAGCTCGCCGACGGCCGGCGTTTCCGGGTGCTGAACATCGTCGACGACCACAGCCGCTTCTGCCCCGGCCAGGTCGTCGACGTCTCGATCTCCGGCGCACGGGTCGCGCGCTACCTCGACGACCTGGCGCTTCTCCACGGCCTGCCGGAGGAGATCGTCCTCGACAACGGTCCCGAGGGGACCAGCCGCGCCATGTTCGACTGGTCGGAGCGGACTGGCGTGCGGCTGCGCTTCATCGAACCCGGAAAGCCGGTCCAGAACGCCTTCGTCGAGAGCCTGAACGGCAAGCTTCGCGACGAATGCCTCAACCTGCACTGGTTCCGCTCGCTGCGCCATGCCCGCGAGGAGATCGAACGATGGCGCCACCACTACAACACCGAGCGCCCCCACTCGGCGCTCGGCTACCGAAGCCCAATGGAGGTCCTCACCACCAACGCCGCAGCAGCGCTTGAGCCTCTTGCGGGCTCCGCGCTGCCGCTCATCGCCCAGTTCCGACCGGAGGATTCCAGTTCGGGGCGGCCCTGAACGCCGGGAAAGGTCA
>CAZBTQ010000491.1:0-1250 GCA_964494405.1 uncultured Iamiaceae bacterium | reverse complement strand
CCATCGGCACGCTGCGGGTCGGCTCAGTCAGGTCCAGAGCGCCCACGTGGCGACATTGTCGAGGGCGAACTCGAGGCCGGCAATCGCCTCATCGGCCATCTGCTCGGCGTCGTGTCGCTCAGCGGCTGAATCCGCCGGCCATTCGCCGATCGCCCGGCGGGACTGGAAGCAGAACCATCCCGTGAGTGCGGCGATCCACTTCCCGAACGAGCGCTCCGACCCCTCGAGGATCATGCCGCCAGCCTCCCGGTAGCCGTCGAGGAAGGCGGAGAGGTGCTGGCGACTCGGACGCTCTGGATCGCTCCACCGCAGGGCGGCTTCGATGGCTTCGAGCTCGGGATGGCAGTGGCCGCACTCGTCCCAGTCCAGAACCGCGACGAGGTTGCCGGCGAGCATCGAGTTCTCGGGCTTGTGATCGCAGTGTGTGAAGACCCAGTCGCCGTCGAGGGACTCCGCGAGCTCGACCAGCTCGAGGGCGTCGTGGATCGGCGAGGACGCCCTGGCCGCGAGGCCGGCGACATCAGAGCGGGCAAGCCGATCGAGCACCTCGTCCGGCTCGACCTCCCACCACCGGAGATCTCCGGTGGGACGGGCGGACCAGACAGCGCCGGCTCGTTGGATCGACCCCAGGGAGGTACCGGCATCGCGGCAGCGATCGGGGCTCGGTGATCGAACGGGAGCGCCGTCGAACCACCGGTGGAGACGGATCGCGCAGCGTTCGCCTCGACTGCCTGTGGCTGGGACCACGAACGCCCCGTCGGCGGATGGGATCGGCTCGGGCATCGCGAGCGCTCGTGAGGTGAATACCTCGCGTTCGAAGCGCGCTGCCGCTTCCCGTCGCACGATGTCACTCGGCGAGTCGTAGGGGAACTCCTTCACCACGAAGCAGTCGTGGCCCGAGGTCAGCTTCCACAACCGTTGCGAGCTTCCGGCCATCGGATCGCAGCGAAGATCGGCGGGGTCCGCCCTGAGATCGAAGACGTCGACGATGGTCTGCACGAACTGCTCCACGGCGACATCCTGGCCGCAACGGAACGCCGCTGGGACGGCTTACGCAGGCATGCGGCCGGTCTCGTAGGCCCACATGGCGAGCTCGACCCGGTTGCGAGCGCCGAGCTCGTTCATGAGGCTGTGCCGCTGGCTCTCGATCACGCGCCGAACTAGGAAGTCGTTGACGGCAGCCGGGCAGTGACACCCGGCCAGACGCAAGCCCGGTGCGGGCGTTGCCGCCGCTGGACGCCGAGCGACGT
>CAZBTQ010000490.1:0-1254 GCA_964494405.1 uncultured Iamiaceae bacterium | reverse complement strand
CGATCTTCTCCCAGACCCGGGTCATGGCGCGGGCGTAGAGCACCTGCAGCTCGAACTTGCCCATGTCCTTCAGCACCGCGCGCGAGCGCAGCTCCATCAGGACGGCCAGCGCGGGGATCTCCCACAGCATCACCTCGGGCCAGGAGCCGCGGAAGGTCAGCTCGTACTGGTCGCCGCGGCGCTCGAGGTGGTATTCCGGCATCCGGAAGGCCTCGAGCCATTCCATGAACTCCGGCCCGAACATCTGCCGCTTGCCGTAGAAGGTGTTGCCGCGCAGCCAGGTCGACTCGCCGCGGGAAAGGCGCAGGGTGCGGATGTGGTCGAGCTGGGCGCGCAGCTCGGCCTCGTCGATCAGCCGGGCGAGCGGGACGTGTTTCGAGCGGTTGATCAGGCTGAACTCGACCTCGACGTCGGCGTGGCGGCGGAACACCGTCTGCAGCATCAGGAGCTTGTAGAAGTCGGTGTCCATCAGCGAGCGGACGATCGGGTCGATCCGCCAGGCGTGGTCGTAGACGCGTTTGGCGATGTCGGTCATCGCGGATCAGGCCAGGTCGGCGGCGCGGGCGAGGGCGACGCCGACGCCGGCCATCGCCGCCATCGCCGCGGCGTGCGAGCCGTCGAGGTCGATCTCGCGGCAGGCGTCCTCGATGAGCGTCACCGCGAAGCCGAGGCGGGCGGCGTCGAGCGCGGAGTAGTGGACGCAGAAGTCGGTGGCCAGCCCGGCGAGCCAGACCTCGGTGACGCCGCGCTCGCGCAGGTAGCCGGCGAGGCCGGTGGGGGTCGAGCGGTCGTTCTCGAAGAAGGCCGAGTAGCTGTCGATATGCGGGCGGAAGCCCTTGCGCAGGATCAGGTCGGCGGCGCCGGTGTCGAGGTCGGGGTGGAAGGCGGCGCCGGGGGTGCCCTGCACGCAGTGGTCGGGCCAGAGCACCTGCACGCCGTAGGGCATCTCGGTGGTGGTGAAGGGCGCGGCGCCGGGATGGGCGGCGGCGAAGGAGCGGTGCTCGGCGGGATGCCAGTCCTGGGTGTAGACCCGGGTCCCGAAGCGGCGGGCGATGCGGTTGATCGCGGGGACCACGGCGTCGCCGCCGGCGACGGCGAGGGCGCCGCCGGGGCAGAAATCGTTCTGCACGTCGATGACGATCAGGGCGGCGGCGGGAGAGAGAAGGGCGGCCACGGCATGTCCCGGCAGGTCAGGTCGGACGGACAGTGCCAGCCGGCCGGGCGAGTTGCAATGCCCCCTGCGATCAGGCGGGC
>CAZBTQ010000489.1:0-1255 GCA_964494405.1 uncultured Iamiaceae bacterium | reverse complement strand
CGACAACGCCCGCCGCACGCTCGCAACCGCCGACGCCATCGCCGCGCTCGGCTGATCGGAGATCCTCACCGTGTACGAACTCCTCCTGCTCCTGCACATCCTCACCGTGGTCGTGGCGTTCGCCGGCACGTGGACCAACCCACGCTTCGCGGCATATGGCGCCAAGGGAGACGAGACCACGCGCGCGGGAATCGCCGGGGTGATGGTCGCCACCACCACGCAGATGCACCTGCCGGCGCTCGTGCTCGCCGGCTTGTCCGGCATCGGGCTCATCTCGGTGGGTGATGGGTTCGAGTTCAGCCAGACCTGGATCTCCCTTGCGTTCCTGCTGTGGTTCGCGCTGCTCGGGGTCATGTGGTTCCTGCTGCGACCCGCCCAAGTCCTGGCGGCGACGGGCGACGCCGAGGCCGGCAAGAAGGTCGCGATGTTCACCGGCATCATCCACCTGCTCTTCCTGCTGATGCTCATCGACATGATCTGGAAGCCGGGATTCTGACGGCACCCGATGCGCTGATGGCACCCAGGTAGCCTCAGCGTCGATGCACCCGATCGAGCGACTCCGCTACGTGGCCCGCGCCTCGGGCGCCGGCCACGACGTGCTCGTGCGGGAGACGGCGTCGGCGCTCGCATCGTTCACCGGCGACCCCGCTGGCATGGTCACGGCCTGTCGGCGCGTGGTGGCCCGCCAGCCGAGGTCGGGTCCGGTCTGGTGGCTCGCAGCGCGGGTGCTGACCGCTCCCGAGCCGATGCCGGCCGCCTGGGATGCGGTCGAGGCGCTAGAGGCCGACACCACGGCCCGCGAGCTGACCCACGCCATCAGCGCGGACCTCACCGTCACCGTCCTCGGCTGGCCCGACCTCACCAGCCGTGCCCTCGGTCGGCGTGGCGACCTCGAGGCGCTCGTGGTCGACGTGCACGGCGAGGGGTCGGGACTGGTCCGCCGGCTGGTGCTCGACGACGGCGACGCCATCGGCGTGCCGGTCGAGGGCATGGGGGCCGCCATCGCCGAGTCGCAGCTCGTGCTGCTGGAGGCGTCGGTGATCGGTCCCGACGGGTTCCTCGCGGTGGCCGGCTCGCGTGCGGCCGCGGCGACGGCCCGTCACGCCGGTGTGCCGGTCTGGCTCGTCGGCGGCGTCGGTCGGTTGATGCCCCGCCGCATGTGGGAGGGCGTGCAGGCACGGCTCGGGCTCGACGAGGACCCCTGGGATGCCGAGGACGAGATCGTGCCGCTCGACCTCGTCGACCGGATCGTCGG
>CAZBTQ010000488.1:0-1272 GCA_964494405.1 uncultured Iamiaceae bacterium | reverse complement strand
CGAACAGCACATGAATCCATCTCGAACAAGGATGCGAAATCGTAGTCGATCACTAATCTCTCGTTTTGTTCGTTTAGGGCTCGTCGTCGGGGCAATGGAGGCCTCGCTGCGCACTTGGACTGAACTGGTCTCGGCTGTTTCGTCCAGATTGACCCAATCAACGAACCTCGTGAGAGCTTCGGACCAACTGCCAAATCGATTCTCGTATGTGCTGGCAGAGAACTTTGATAACGGGGTCTTCGCCTCGGAATAGCTTGGTTGGCGTCCAAGGTTCGTCCAGACAGTTCGCAAGTTCTCGAAGAGTTCTTCGTCAGCTATTCCGATCCGTGATCGACTCGGATTGAGCCCCGCGCGATCCAACGCCTTGAACCAGGAGCCGAATCGCCGTTGGATAGTAGAGGCGTGCCCAAGCCCGTGCTCGCTGTATTCAGCAATGGTCGCTGTATCGCGACCCAGCTTCTGGGCTACGCGACGCATGTCCAGCAACAACTCCTCGTCGCTCAGTCCGCGAGCAGTCTTTCTGAGTTCGAATTTCATGGCTGCAGGCGAGGAAGCGTGGACTTTGAGGCTTGTTCTGAAGACGCGATCTGCAACTCGTGCGGTGCAATCCTGCAAAAGCGGCCGCGCAGGTTGTTCGAGGCCGCTTCCGCCGGGCCAACCAGACAGCGGCACAAGCAGCAGCGCCCGCGCCTCGCCCTCACTTCGCCGTCGGCATCACAAACTCCGCGCCCTTGGCGATGGTCTCGGGCCAGCGCTGCATCACGCTCTTCTGCTTGGTGTAGAAGCGCACGCCTTCTTCGCCGTAGGCATGCATGTCGCCGAACAGGCTCTTCTTCCAGCCGCCGAAGCCGTGCCAGGCCATCGGCACCGGGATCGGCACGTTGATGCCGACCATGCCGATCTGCACGCGCCGCGCGAATTCGCGCGCGACGTGGCCGTCGCTGGTGTAGCAGGCCACGCCGTTGCCGAACTCGTGCGCGTTGACCAGCTGCACCGCTTCGGCCAGGTCCTTGACGCGCACGCAGCCCAGCACCGGGCCGAAGATCTCTTCCTTGTAGATGCGCATCTGCGGCGTGACATGGTCGAAGAGCGTGCCGCCGGTGAAGAAGCCGCCTTCCAGGCCCGGCACCTTGTGGCCGCGGCCGTCGACCAGCAGCTTCGCGCCTTCCTCGACGCCGATGTCGATGTAGCCCTCGATGCGTTCCTTGGCCTGCTGCGTGACGATCGGACCCATCTCGGCGTCCAGCTCCATCGGGTTCTTGATCTTCAGCG
>CAZBTQ010000487.1:0-1282 GCA_964494405.1 uncultured Iamiaceae bacterium | reverse complement strand
CCTCATGCTTGATGTGAGCTTCATGCTTCACGGCTGACGACTCAGGCTTCAGGCTTCAGGCTTCAGGCTTCAGGCTTTAGGCTTTAGGCTTCAGACTTCACTCACTGTGACCCGGGTGTAGCGGCCGCGATTCTCGGCGCGGTCCGACGGGATGTCGTTGCCAGAAACGTCGGAGAGCGCCTTGTGGTAGTCGTACGGCGTGGCACCGAGGATCAAGCACCGCTTTGTGTGCAGGCGTCTGCCGCCGTATCGTCGAGCGCCATCGTCGATGCCCAGCTCGAACGGCATGTTCATACGAGCGAAACTCTCGGATCCAGGCTTCAGACGAGACAAGTCGTGGATGCTGTATCGCGACTCGCCAATCAGAGAGTAGATCTTCTGGAGCCTGCTTTCTCCGGAGTCTGATCGCTCTGTCGCTATCCTGGGCCTGAACCCGAGAGCCACGACCGTGAAGAGGAGTGCTTGGAGGAGCGGGGCGTAGTCGTCGTCGAAGGGGCAGTTGATGAAACGCTCTTCACGAAGGGCGCCCCCTTCTTCGATTCGCCCGTCGTCGTCACCCTTCGGCCTTGGCAGCAGGTGTCTCCGGCGCGTACGTGACGAGGCTGCGGATCCTGCCATCGCGACCGTGCACGACCAAGCCGGTACCGTGAGCCTTCGCGGACTTCTGAGCGTAGGCGATGGCCTCGGACTCCGTACTGAAGCGCCTCGTGGCGCGCACCGCCCCGTCGCGGCTGACGGACCAGCCGTCCTTCGATGGAATGACGTGAAGGTCCGGCCGATAGGAGCGTCCCATCCTGGCCGTGCTGACGGTCCATCTACCGGCGCTCTTCTTGACGACAATCTTCGCTGAACGCGCAGCCATGTTGGCCTCCTACGTGCCGATCACTCTCTCACAGTGCCCGACCACCCCATGCTGCCTGTGTGGACGCCGCGATGCGGCCGGCCAACCGCTCACGTTCGGATTCGCCGAACTTCAGCTTCCAACCGTTCCTGCCGCGCCTTGACCCACGGCGCGTAGTGCCGCTCGATGAGCTTGATCGAACTGTGGCCGAGGAGCTTCGACACGCTGTGAGGCTGCACGAGCCCAAGGCCTGAAACATCCGGCATTCAGTCATGAAGCATCACGCATGAGTAGCATCAGGCATGAGGCATGAGCAGCCATGAGTAGCCATGATTCATGAGGCATGAAGCATGAAGTTCGTCGGGTGGTGGCGCCAGGCCCGCTGCGGCGCCACTATCCGACGAACTTGTACCCCAGGCCATGCACCGTGAGCAGGTGCTG
>CAZBTQ010000486.1:0-1285 GCA_964494405.1 uncultured Iamiaceae bacterium | reverse complement strand
CTCAGCGCTCGTAGGTGCCGACGAGGCGTGCCTGCGCGGTGATGAGCGGATCGATCTTCTCGAGCAGCTCGGTGCTCGTGGTGTTCGGGTCGGCGTCCACCTCGCCGTTCAGCGCGTAGAGGTGGAAGAAGTAGAAGTGGGTGCCGTGCCCCGGAGGGGGTGCCGGCCCGCCGTACTCCTGGGTCTCGAAGTCGGTCGTACCCTGGGGGAAGGCCGCGCCGCCTCCTTCGGGGATGCCGGTGGCGTCGCCGGGGATGCCCCACACGACCCAGTGCGTCCACCCGTGGGTCAGGGGCGCGTCGGGGTCGTGGCAGATGATGGCGAACTGAACGGTGTCGTCGGGCGCTCCGGTCCAGTTCAGCGCGGGCGAGACGTCCTCGCCGTTGCAGGTGTGAGCGTCGGGGATGCGGCCCCCGTGCTCGAACGCCGGGCTCGTGAGCTCGAGGTCGCCGAGATGGAACTTGGGCACGTTCTCCTCCTCGCGTCGTGGTGCGACGGGCACGTCTCCCCCATCGAACCACACTCGGTGAGGTTTGGCAGGCGTGCGAGCGCTGGGCGCTCCAGCGGCGCCAACGTACGATCGAGACCGGGCTAGCTTGGTCAACCCTTGGCTAAGTGAGGGACGACGGGTAGCTTGAAACCCATGGCCACGGTCGGTGTGCACGAAGCGAAGACCCAGCTCTCCGAGCTGCTGCGCCGCGTCGAAGCCGGTGAGGACGTCGTCATCTGCCGAGGAACGGTGCCCGTAGCCCGCCTGGTGCCGGCGAACCAGACCACGGGTCAACGCCTCGGCGTCGATGCCGGCAGGTTCGTGGTTCCCGAGGACTTCGACGCCCCGCTGCCCGACGACCTGCTCGACCAGTTCGGCTGACAGGGCAGGTTCGAGTGACTGCGGTGCTCGTGGACACCCATGTCTGGCTGTGGATGCTGTCCTCCCCGGAGCGACTCTCGTCCGAGGCTCGCCGTGTGGTGTCCTCGCCGGGGACCGAGGTGTTCGTGTCGGCGGCGTCGGCCTGGGAGATCGCCATCAAGTACCAACTCGGACGCCTCGCCCTCCCCGAGCCCCCGGCGCAGTACGTGCCGGCGCGGATCGTGATCTCCGGTTGCACACCGCTGCCGATCGACACCGCGCACACGCTTCGAGCCGGAGCCCTGCCGCTGCACCACGGCGACCCGTTCGATCGCGTCCTCGTGGCCCAGGCCCAGGCGCTCGACATCCCACTCGTCACCTCGGACCGGGCGCTCCTCCCCTACGAAGTCGACCGGATCGACGCTTGATCCGCCG
>CAZBTQ010000485.1:0-1289 GCA_964494405.1 uncultured Iamiaceae bacterium | reverse complement strand
TGTCCAATCGGAGAACGACAACGCCTCGGCATTACGGCGACCCTAGGACGCAGCGTGGCGGGGGCAGTCGGGAACGCTCGGCGGCATCCTGAGCGCGGCGGCGGCGATCATGGCGGTGTTCGTGCCGCAGTACTTCCGGGTGGTGCGCAATGCGACCGTCGCGATCAAAGCCGAGCCGTTCGTCGATGCCGCCAGAGTCACCGGGGCCAGCACGTCGCGGATCTTGTTCCGGCACATCCTGTCCAACGTGACCTCGTCGCTGCCGGTCATCATCACCCTCAACGGCGCGGAGGCCATCCTGACCCTGGCAGGCGTCGGCTTCCTCGGTTTCGGCATCGAACCCACGAAGGTCGCGGAGTGGGGCTACGACCTGAACAAAGCGCTGTCGGACATTTCCAACGGCATCTGGTGGACGGCGGTGTTCCCGGGCGCAGCGATCGTGTTGGTGGTGCTGGGAATGACCCTGGTCGGGGAGAGCGTCACCGAGGTACTGAACCCGCTGTTGCGCACCCGGAGGGCCGAAGCGTGACCGAAGTGCTTGCAGCACCCGCACTTTCGTTCCAGGGCCTGTCGGTGACATTCGCCACCGACGCCGGGCCGGTGCGCGCCGTCGACGAGGTGACATTCACCGTCCAGTCCGGCGAAGTGCTGGCCGTTGTCGGTGAGTCGGGCTCTGGGAAGTCGGTGACGTCGCGCGCCGCCATTGGTCTGCTGCCAGATACCGCGCGGGTGACGGGCACCGTGCTGCTCGGTGACCGAGACATCGCGAACCTGTCCGACAGGCAGTTCACCGCGTTGCGGGGCAAGGACATTGCGATGGTGTTCCAGGAGCCCGGGGCCGGCACTGGATCCGCTGTCCACCGTCGGCTATCAGGTCTGCGAGGCCATCCGGGCGCACAGCGATCTGGACCGTAAGCAGGCCCGGGAGCGCGCCGTCGAACTCTTGCGGATGGTCCGGCTGCCCGATCCCGAACAGCGCTACGACCACTACCCGCATCAACTGTCCGGGGGACAGAAGCAACGCGTGGTGATCGCGTGTGCGATCGCCTGCGACCCGGCGGTGATCATCGCCGACGAGCCGACGACCGCGCTGGACGTCACCGTGCAGGCTGAAATCCTTGAACTGTTACGGGATCTGCGAGATCGCCTCGGCAGCGCCATCGTCCTGATCACCCACAACATGGGCGTGGAGGCGGACCGGGCCGACCGCGTGGTGGTGATGAACGCGGGACGGGTGGTCGAGATCGCCCCGGTGCAGCAGCTGTTCAGCCAGCCCGCGCAGGACTACA
>CAZBTQ010000484.1:0-1290 GCA_964494405.1 uncultured Iamiaceae bacterium | reverse complement strand
GGAACTGCCAGGCGTCGCCGCCGGGCATGCGCAGCTTGATGCCGGCCATGTCGGCGGGGGTCTCGATCCGCGTCGCGGGCTTCAGCCCGACCTGCCGGGTGCCGAAGAAGGTCGGGCCGAGGATGTGGATGCCGAGCTGGTCCTCGGCCAGCTTCTTCATCTCCGCGCCCGGCTCGCTGTCGAAGAAGGTCTGCAGATGCGCCGCATCGCGGAACAGGTAGGCCGAGGTCAGGATCGACCATGCCGGCACCTGGTTGGAGATGTCCTGGGGCGCGATGTTGCCCATCTCGAGATTGTCGCGCTGCAGCGCCACCAGCTCGGTCCCCTGCCGGAACAGCACGCCGCCGTAGTAGCCCTCGAAGGTGAAGTCCTCGGCGATCTCCTCGGCGAACATCTTCATCATGTCGGCGCGGATGTCCTGCTCGGAGAACACCGCCGAGAAGCGCAGCGCCGGCTTGTCCTGCGCCAGCGCCGGCGCGAGGGACGCGGCGAGGAGCGCCGCGCCGGCGGCCAGGACGGACCTTCGTGTGATCAGGGAACGCATCGATTCCTCCCACCAGTTTTTTCGGCCCGACGGCGTTCCGCCGCCGGGATGGACCATTCATTGCACTCGACAAAATCACATTCAATGGGCGAGGTGTAATTCATATGAGATTTCTGCATTCATCATTGCGTTTGACGTCGCCGGGCCGAAGGGCCGGCGCTTGCCGCCCCGCCGCGCGCCATGCGAGGATCGGGACACCGGCGCCCACACTGGCGCCCACACTGGCGCACGAATGGCGAGCACGCTGACCGAGACGACGGGCGAAAGCACCTATCGGCGCATCCGCGCCGACATCATCTTCGGCCGCCTCGCGCCCGGCCAGCGGCTGCGGCTGGAAGGGCTGCGGGGGCGCTACGACACCAGCGTGAGCACCCTGCGCGAGGTGCTCTACCGGCTGTCCTCCGAGGGGCTGATCGAGGCGGAGGGCCAGCGCGGCTTCGAGGTCGCGCGCATCTCGGCGGCCAATTTCCGCGAGGTGGCGGAGATGCGCAACCTGCTGGAGGGGCACGCGCTGCGCGAGTCCTTCGCCCTCGGCGACATCGACTGGGAGGGGGGCGTGGTCGCGGCCCATCACAAGCTCTCGCGGCTGGAGTCGCGGATGCTCGACGGCGACCGCGGCGACGCCCCGACCTGGAAGCGCTACGACCGCGAGTTCCACCGCGCGCTGATCTCGGCCTGCGGCTCCCGGGCGCTGCTGGAGACCCATTCGGTCATCTTCGACCGGTTCCTGCGCTACCAGATCCTGG
>CAZBTQ010000483.1:0-1290 GCA_964494405.1 uncultured Iamiaceae bacterium | reverse complement strand
TGGTCGCCGCGGTGCGGGAGCTGGGCGAACGGCTCGCCGCGGTGCCCGATCCGATCGAACGATGATCGAGGTTGGAGGCCGCTGACGCCGACCATGGCGATGGCCTCAATGCCCAAAGCCACGACCTATCGCTCACACAGCGCGGCAGCGAAGTCGCGAGATCGCCGCTCGGTCGGGTCGTAGGGTTCGCCCTCGTGTTCACGCGGCCGAGCTCCCTCTCCGATGTCGCGATCGTTGACGCCCTGGCTGCCCACTGGGGACAGGTGGTGGACCGCGTGGAGTACGCGCCCGTGGGCTTCGGGTCACACCACTGGTTCGCCGGCACGACCGAGGGCTGGGAGCTGTTCGTCACCGTCGACGACCTGGCAGCGAAGGCCAACTTCCCGAGCGAGCCCCTCGACCGGGCGTACGAACGCCTGGATGCCGCCTTCACGACGTCGCGGCATCTGGCCGACCTCTGGTGCCGCTTCGTCGTCGCACCGATGCGTGCCCACGACGGGCATGTCCTCCATCGCCTTGATGACCTCCACTCGATCGCGTGCTTCCCCTACGTCGACGGTGAGGTCGGCCGCCGCGGCGCCTACCGCTCCGTGCAGGACCGCGCCGCGGTCGCCCAGATCCTGGTGGAGTTGCACCTGATCGATCGCGAGCGGGTCAGCATCTGCCGCGTCGAGGACTTCGGGCTGTCGAACCGCGACGAGCTCGTCCTGGCGATCGACCAGATCGACGTGCCATGGAGCGGCGGACCGTTCTCGGAGCCGGCCCGAGAGCTCCTCCGCGCGAGCGCCGAGGGCGTCACGCGCCGGCTCGGTCGCTACGACGGCCACGTGGCCCGAGGCGCGATCGACACAGGAGCACTGGGTCCTCACCCACGGGGAGCCTCACGGATCGAACGCCCTCACGACAGCGGAGGGGGTTGTTCTGATCGATTGGGACACGGTGCTGATCGCCCCGCGGGAGCGCGACGTGTGGCACCTCGATGCCGACGACACGACGGCCGCCGGACTGTATGTGGCCGCTGGTGGTCCACCGCTCGACGACGCCCTCCTCGACCTGTACCGGCTGCAATGGGACCTGAGCGAGATCGCGGGCTACACGACGCACTTCCGGGATCGCCACGACGACACCGACGACGTGCGCGAGTCCTTCGTCAACCTCACGCACTCCCTCGAGCGGTGCAGCCCGTGATCCGTCAGCCGTAGTCCCATTCGGGTCAGCGGAAGGTGGGGCCACCCACCCACGCCACCAGTGACGCGCGCCGGCCCGACACCAGCGGGGTCACCCGGTGGT
>CAZBTQ010000482.1:0-1301 GCA_964494405.1 uncultured Iamiaceae bacterium | reverse complement strand
GGGGACGGGCTCGGCACCCACCAGACCCCAGGCGTCGTCGTGCCGGCAGGCATCGCGCTCGGCGCCACGTGGGATCCCCAGCTCGCCGGCGAGATCGGCGACCTGCTCGGCACGGAGGCGGTGCGCAAGGGCGCGCACGTGCTGCTCGCGCCCACCGTCAACCTGCAACGCACGCCCATCGGCGGCCGGGTGTTCGAGTGCATGTCGGAGGATCCCGAGCTGACGGCGCAGTTGTGCGTCCCCTACATCCGGGGCGTCCAGGCCCACGACGTGGCGGTCACGGTCAAGCACTTCGTCGCCAACGACACCGAGATCGACCGCATGACCGTGGATGTCGACGTCGACGAGCGGGTCTTGCGGGAGCTGTACCTGCGGCCGTTCGAGGCGGCGGTGCGCGAGGCCCGAGCGTGGGGTGTGATGAGCGCGTACAACCAGGTGCACGGCGAGCACTGCGCCGCCAACCGATGGCTGCTGACCGAGGTGCTGCGCGAGGAGTGGGGCTTCGACGGGTTCGTCGTGTCGGACTGGTTCGGGTCGCACGACACCGTGCCGTCGGCGCTCGCCGGCCTGAACGTCGCGATGCCTGGCCCGACGACCGTCTACGGCGACCGGCTGGTCGCCGCGGTCGAGGCCGGCGACGTGTCGGGCGAGCGTGTCGTCGAGCTGGCCGGCGACGTGATCCGCCTCGCCGAGCGCGTCAACGCAGCGGAGCTGTCGTCGGAGCGCACGGAGCAGACGGTGGACGACCCGGCCGAGCGTGCGCTGTGCCGGCGCGCGGCTGCTGCGGGGATGGTGCTGGTCCGCAACGACGGCACGCTGCCGCTCGTCGCCGCCTCGAGCGTGGCGCTGGTCGGGCCGAACGCGTCCGACACCCGGATCATGGGCGGCGGCAGCGCGAGCCTCCAGCCGCTCGATCGGCGATCGATCCTCGACGCCGCGCATGAGCGGATCGCGACGTTGGTCCACGAGGCGGGTGTGCGGATCGACCGCCTGCCGCCGCCGATGACCGACGACGTGCTGCGGACGCCCGACGGCCGTCCCGGCCTGCTCGTGTCGTTCCGCAACGGGTGGGACGAGGCCTCCGACGTGGTCACCACCGAGGTCGCCAGCCGTTCGATGATGCGCTTCTTCGGCTCCGCGCCGACGGGTGTCGACCCCGAGCGCTTCCACGTCGCGGTCGAGGGGGAGTACGTCCCACAGGTGGACGGTCCCCACCTGTTCAGCGCCACGCTCACCGGGGCCGGCGAGGTCGTCATCGGCGACACCGTCGTGCTCACCGACCCGCACCGCACCCTGCCGCG
>CAZBTQ010000481.1:0-1303 GCA_964494405.1 uncultured Iamiaceae bacterium | reverse complement strand
TGGGTGTCCGCCTGGTGAACTGGCTGGGTGACACCAGACATGCGTATCCGTGACGCTGTCGAGGACGACGCCGGGTTCATCATTGAGATTGCACGACTCGCGTCCGTCATCGAGGATCGCCCGATGCCGGTTCACGACGATCCCGAAGTGAGGGGGATGTTGCCCGCGGCAGGCGACTGCCAGTGATTGCAGCAGCGGAAGGTTGGCGCCGCGTGGGCGCCGCCTGGTCCAGTGTCCGCTTGCCTGCTCTGGTCGAAGACGAAGCAGGACGGCCGGTACCGGAGATGACCATCGCGGTGGTCCAACAAGCGCGCGCCGAGGGATTGGCACCGCCCTGATCGAGGCCCTCTGGCGGGAAGTGGCGCCCAAGTCCAACGAGCTGTCGCTGAACGTTCACCTTCGATATCCCGCGGTTCGCCTCTACACCCGCACCGGGTTTCGAGTCGCAGGTGCAGGGCGAGGCTGGTACGGCGTCGCAATGCGACGTTCACTGACGCAGGATCCCTGATGCCAGCGTGGGCTAGGGCAGTTCACTGTCCCAAAGCGACGGGTCAACTCGCGTCTTCCTGGGCGATCAGCCGGCGTGGAGATAGCGGCGAAGGGCTGCGCGGATCACCTCGGAGGCGGTTGTCTCGTCATGCTCGGCTCGGTGGTCGAGCGCGGCGCGCAACTCGGGGTCGAGGCGGACGGGGAAGGTCTCTGCCGGACCTGATCCCATGCTCGGTCGACCCGGTCGGCGTCGGAGTTGAGTCGTGTCGAGCCCCTGCTCTGCTTCCTCGGCCATCCGATCGAGGACGTCGTCGGTGAGCTCGACACCGGTCGTGGACTGCCCGTGGGTCGTCTTGTCAGGCATCCGCCTCTCCTTCACCGCGGAGGAACGGTTTGTACTTCGGTCGCGTTGGCATGGCGTGGATCACGATCTCGGTCCCGTCGTGGCGAGCGACCGAGACGACCTCGAGCAGGTGCCCGGCACGGTCGGGGGCCAGGTAGAGGACCTTGGAGTCGTCGGCCTCGGCAACGGCGAGAGCGTGTTCGATTGCATGTCTCATGTCGTCGTCGGCCACTCCGTGCTTGCGAGCCGATCGGTAGTCGAGAATCGTACCGCGAAACTCTCGTCGTCGGTCCCCACCTCGTCACCAACCCTCGGTGGCGGCGGTGACGGTGGCGCTGAGGTCGCCACGGACGCCGACGTAGCGGCTGAGCGTGAACGCAGCGTTGGCGTGGCCGAGCAGGCTGCTGACCACGGCCGGGTCGAGGCCGACGTCGAACAGCAGCCAGCAGGCGGCGACGTGTCGAAGGTCGT
>CAZBTQ010000480.1:0-1304 GCA_964494405.1 uncultured Iamiaceae bacterium | reverse complement strand
CATCGCCGAGGGCGAGTACTACAAGATGCAGACCTTCGATCAGCACCTGTTCCAGTTGGTGCGCGACGAGGTCATCACCTTGGAGGACGCCCTCGCGATCGCCTCGCGTCCGCACGACCTGTCGGTTGCGCTGCGCACCTCCGGCGTCGTCTAGCGCGGGGGCGACACTGCCCCACAGGACGCACAGATCTGCCGAGAGGGTGCGTGGCGCTCCCACAGTGCGCACGCGGCCCGACGCTGTGGCTAGCTTGGCGGTTCGATGCCCAGCCAGTCGTGCCACACGGAGTTGAGCACGAGCCACGCCATGAGGCCGTAGCCTGCCTGCAGCGGTGACGAGCCGTCGCCCTGCGCCATGTCTTGCGTCCATTGCTCGTGGCGCGCGAGCGGTCCGTAGGTGTCGACGTAGGGCACTCCCCGGCGCGCGGAAGCGTCGTCGCACAAGGCGGCAAGTTCCGCCACGGCCGCGTTCTCGTCTCCAGCGAGCGGCGGCGGTCCCACCACCATGGTGGAGAATCCGAGCGACTGCGCACGGTCGACTGTGTTGGCCAGATTGAGCCTGGTCATGGTGGGGGAGACGCCGCGCGTGAGGTCCCCTCGCCCCACGGCGAACACCACAAAGTTGCTGGCACCCTCACTGGTGCGGAGGCGACGCAGCACCTCTTCATCCCACCGCGTGCTCAGTTCACCGGTGGTCTCGCCTGGCACGCCGAGCACGTGGAACCGCGTGTCGGGCGCCAGGGGCAGCGTGCGTGCGGCGACGCGGCCCGCCCAGCCCAGCGCCTTGGGGTCGCCGTGCCCCGCGACCAGCTCGTCGCCAACGAAGAAGACGTTTCTCATCGCTCGAACGCCCGCGCGACAAGGTCGGTTTGCTCGGCGGCGTGACGCGAGGACAGGCCCGACGCCGTGGAGGCCGAGCGCGGCCGCGACACCACGTCAACGACGTGGCCAACGACCTGCGGCAGCGACGTGGTGATGAAGCCCCACGCGCCCTGGTTGAGCGGCTCTTCTTGGACCCAAGTGATCGGTACGTCCCCGTAGGGTGCCAACGCGGCATGGATGGAGGGCTCGTCGAGCGGGTAGAGCTGCTCAAAGCGCACGATGGCAGTGGCGGTGTCCTCGCGCTTCTCGCGCTCGGCGATGAGGTCGTAGTAAACCTTGCCGGAGCACAGCAGCACGCGGTCAACGCCGGCCGGGTCAAGGGTGTCCGGGATGACCGGCTGGAACGATCCCTCGGTGAACTCATTCACCGCACTCTGCGCGGCGCGCAGGCGCAGCATCGACTTGGGCGTGAACACGATGAGCGG
>CAZBTQ010000479.1:0-1306 GCA_964494405.1 uncultured Iamiaceae bacterium | reverse complement strand
AAGGAAGCGCCGAACTACCGCGTGGAACGGTAGCGTCGCCGCCGGGCGGAGTCGCCCCGCGCCGCGTCACAGGGAGACGAGATGATCGAGATCCGGCACATCCTCTGTCCGATCGACTTCTCCGACGCGTCGCGACGCGCGCTCGACCAGTCGATGGCGATCGCGCGGTGGTCCGGAGCGAGGGTGACGCTCGTCCACGTGGCGCCGCCACTGACCACGACGGGGGCCGCGCCAGATGCGCACATGGTGTCGTCGATCGGTGCCCTTCCGGCCAACCACGACACCCTCCGTCAGGAGATGCGGCAGTTCCTCGAGGTGCCATCGGCGCCACGCGGCGACGTAGACCTGCTGATTCGCGAGGGACTGCCGGGAGAAACCATCGTGCAGCAGGCCACGGCGCTGCGGCCCGACCTGCTGGTGATGGGGACACACGGCCGCTCCGGCCTCACTCGGCTCGTCCTGGGGTCGGTCACCGAGCACGTGCTGCGTGATGCCACCTGCCCCACCCTGATCGTCCCGCCTCACCTGCCCGACGCCGTGCCGGCGACGCCCGCGCTCTACACCTCGATCCTCTGTCCTGTCGACTTCTCCGGCGCCTCGGAGCAGGCCCTCCGGTTTGCCGTGTCGCTGGCTCGCGGGTCGCGCGCACGCCTCACGGTGCTGCACGTCCTGGGCCACGATCTCCACGACACACCCGACATGTACGACACGGTGATCAGCGACAGCCGGCTGAATGATGAGGACTACCAGCAGCGCCGCTCCCTGTACGCACGACAACGGTTGCTCGAGATCGTGCCCGGCGCCGCGGACGTGGACTGTCAGGTCGAGGTCGCGGGCCCGAACGGCCCCCCGGCTCACGCGATCCTGCGCCGCGCCGCCGAGCAGCAGAGCGATCTCCTCGTGCTGGGCGTCCAGCCGCGCACAGGCGCCAACCTCCTGCTGGCCGGGTCGACGACGCACGACGTCCTGCGGCAGGCCACGTGTGCGGTGCTCACGTTGCGAGGACACGCGGGATCCGAGTGACGCTCACGGGTCGTCGATCCTGGGGAGGCGCGCGGCCATGCACGCGAAGAACTTGTTCATCATGGATCGCGCTACGCCGTCCAGCAGCCGCTGACCGACGCGCGCGATGAGGCCGCCGACCTGGCCGGTCGCGTCAATTGCGACGGCGGTGGCGGCATCCACGGGTTCGAGCGTCACTGTGGCCGTCCCCTTCACGAATCCCGAACGACCGCTGCCCTGCACCACCAACCGGTACGATCGGGGCGGCACCTTCTCTTCGATGGCGACCGTGGCGCCGTAGTTG
>CAZBTQ010000478.1:0-1309 GCA_964494405.1 uncultured Iamiaceae bacterium | reverse complement strand
CCGCGCCGGATCTCGGCGATGGTCAGCGCCGAAATGAACAGGTCTTCGTCGCGCTGCTCCGCCCACCACGCCAGCAGCGCTTCCGACGGCTGCGGCTTGATGACGTTGCTGATGATGTTGGTGTCGAGGAGATAGCGCGTCACAGATCGACCCGGCGCCCATCTTCGCGAGAGCGCGACAGATCAAGATCAGCGCCAACCAAAGGCGAGCGGCGCAGGGCCGACAGGATACCGCCGGTCTTCGGAGGCTCTCCCGAGACCAGAGCCTTCACGGTCTGTCGGGCTTGCTCCGCTTCCGGCCCCTCCTCCGCCAGTTGGCGGGCGAGCGACCGGATCAGCTCGCGATCGGATTCCAGCGCCAGAACCTCGAAGCGCTTGAAGCCACGCTGCGTCAGGCGTGCCCGGTAATTCTCGATCGCTCTCTTCTGTGCGGCATTGCTCATGGCTGGCCTCCGTGTTATATCCTGACATATAGCCGATACTTACCTTGCAAACAAGGGGTGTCAGCGATGCCCATGGACACACACCGCAGAGCAGTAGTGCAGAGAAATACCGGGCGTTTGCACCAGTATTTTCCATATGCTGCGATGCGCCACGCCTCGCCGGAGCACGCTAAAGCCGCTGATCCTGCACCGTCCGCCGCCAGAGTTACGGGTTTGATTTCAGTTGCTTGGGCGGCTTCAGACGGGGATGCTGCGAGGTATGACCTTGCGAGCCCCCGGAAACAGAGACAGGATGACAGGAAGAGAGCGCGAAGCGCTGCTCGAATCGTTGATGCTGGAAGAACCGGAGCTGACGTTCACTCCGCGCGGCGATCCCGATCCGCGTCTTCTGCGGCTGGTCGACTTCCTGGCACGTCAGGCGGCGCGGGAGTGCTACGCCGAGGAAGTTCAGATGATGAAGCGGCGGAGGAAGCGCACCTCCTGATGCTTCGGGGAGAAGTGCATTGAAGGTTGCGATTTACGCCCGCTATTCGTCCGACAACCAGCGTGAGGCATCAATCGCCGACCAGTTCCGCATGTACCGCCTGCGGGCCGAGAAGGAAGGCTGGACCGTCGTCGAGGAATATTCCGATCACGCCATCTCAGGCTCCAGCATGATCCAGCGTCCCGGCATCCAGGCGCTGATCATGGATTCCGCGCGAGGCCGGTTCGACATGATCCTGGCCGAGGCACTGGACCGGATCAGCCGTGATCAGGAGGACATCGCCGGCATCTACAAGCGCATGCGCTATGCCGACGTGAAGATGTTCACCCTGTCGGAGGGTGAGATCAGCGAGTTGCATGTCGGGCTCAAGGGCACGATGAATG
>CAZBTQ010000477.1:0-1312 GCA_964494405.1 uncultured Iamiaceae bacterium | reverse complement strand
CCGATGGCGATCGACGCGATGCGGTAGGCGTAGCCCTGGACCAGCAGGGACATGGCGACGTCGTCGCGGTCGAGACCGCGCCCGGTGCGCACCGACCCGGCCGCTGAGCGCAAGGTGTCGGGGTTCGACACCAGGTCGGCGCACGGCAGCCAGGTCGCACCGTCGGAGGGCAGGCTCCCGCCGGTGGTGACGCGGATGTAGTCGACGCTGTCGACCACCCGGGCGATGGACTCGACCGCTGACGTCACGTCGAGGCGGGGACGGGATCGGCGGGCACAGCCCTGCCGGTGCTCACGCGGTCGAGCGCGAACCCGAGACCCAAGCCGAGCACCGTCCAGGTGAGGGCCAGGCCACCGAGCGAGCGGACCCGGAAGTCCCACACCAGCTCGGCCGGCACGACCGGAGCGATGGCATCGGGGGTGCCGGGCAGCACGATCAGCGCCAACCCGTACGCGACGACGGTCGCCGCGGTCACCGCGACCAGCCGGGTCGCCTCGTCCACCCGGTATCGCAGCCATCCCGACAGGCGCACCAGCCCGATGGCGAGAGCGATGGCCACCACGATGAGGGCGACGTACTGGATGGTCCGCTCGTTCACCGTGTCGGGGTCGCCGACCGCCGGGGGGTTGGCCGGATACTTGATGCCGGGGATGAGTGCGACCGTCCCGAAGGCGATCGCTGCGAGGGTGATGCAGCGATGCAGGTCGCTCAGGTGGGCGAACCGATGGCGGACGCCGGCGACCAACGTGCCGAAGATCGCGGCGATGGCCACCGAGTAGATGACCGTCGCGGCCATCCCTCCCCGCACCTGCTCGGAGCGCGTGAACAGCGCGTCCTCGTCGGCGTGGCTGTGGCCGCCGTCGGCTCCGTGGTCGGCAGCGCCGTGGTCGGCAGCCTCCTCGGCGGCAGCGACGGCCTCCTCCAGCGCGATGGCCTCGTCGATCGTCGGCTCGACGACGATCCAGGTGTACAGCGCGAGGAGCACGCCGGCGACGAGGCCGACGACGACCGCGCGGGAGACGATCGATCCGTAGGTGAGGTTCATGTCGGACTCGCCCTCAATGGCACGGCACGCCGAGGGCGTGTCGTCCGTCGTGGAAGAGCTCGTGGAGGGTCTCCCAAGAGCTCGCGAGCAGGAGCCCGTTCTCCTGGAGCACGAGGTAGATGGACACGATGCCGAGCGCGACCAGCACGTACCCGATGGGGGGCACGGCGATGGCGGCCGGACGTGGCGGCGGGGCGATGACTGCGGTCATGGCACTTCCTTTCGCGAGGACATGGCCTCTCGGTCAGGGCGCGACGATGTCGCCGC
>CAZBTQ010000476.1:0-1313 GCA_964494405.1 uncultured Iamiaceae bacterium | reverse complement strand
GCACGATCCAGAACGACGTGCTCAAGGAGTTCATGGTCCGCAACACGTACATCTACCCACCTGCGCCGAGCATGCGGATCATCTCGGACATCTTCTCCTATACGTCGGCGGAGATGCCGAAGTTCAACTCGATCTCGATCTCCGGCTACCACATGCAGGAGGCCGGGGCGACCGCCGACCTCGAGCTGGCCTACACACTGGCCGACGGCGTGGAGTACGTGCGGGCCGGGTTGGAGACCGGGCTGACGATCGACGCGTTCGCACCGCGGCTGTCCTTCTTCTGGGCGATCGGCATGAACTTCTTCATGGAGGTCGCCAAGCTGCGCGCCGCCCGCCTCCTCTGGGCGAAGCTGATCAAGCAGTTCGAGCCAACCAGCGACAAATCGCTGTCACTGCGGACGCACAGCCAGACGTCGGGATGGTCGCTGACCGCGCAGGACGTCTACAACAACGTGGCCCGCACCTGCATCGAGGCGATGGCGGCGACGCAGGGGCACACCCAGTCGCTGCACACCAACGCACTCGACGAGGCGCTCGCCCTACCGACCGACTTCTCTGCCCGCATCGCACGAAACACCCAGTTGTTCTTGCAACAAGAGTCGGCGACGTGCCGGGTGATCGACCCGTGGGGCGGCAGCTACTACGTGGAGCGCCTTACCTACGAGCTGGCCCGCAAGGCGTGGGCGCACATCGAGGAGGTCGAGGCTGCCGGCGGCATGACCGCGGCGATCGAGGCCGGTATCCCGAAGCTGCGGATCGAAGAGGCTGCGGCACGCACACAAGCTCGCATCGACTCGGGGCGCCAGCCGGTGATCGGCGTCAACGTGTTCCAACTCGACGAGCCGGAGCAGATCGACGTGCTGAAGGTGGACAACTCCGCTGTGCGCGCCGCGCAGATCGCCAAGCTGCAGCGCCTCCGTGCCGGGCGCGACTCGGCGGCGTGCGACGCCGCGCTGAGCGCCCTGACCACGGCCGCCGCGGCGTCGGTGGACGGCACCCGGGTGTCGGGGCTCGACCAGAACCTCCTGAAGCTGTCGCTCGACGCCGCTCGGGCGGGTGCGTCCGTCGGCGAGATCTCGATCGCGATGGAGCAGGTGTTCGGCCGCCACACCGCGTCGGTCCGTACGATCTCGGGCGTGTACCGCTCCGAGGTCGGCGAATCCCCCAACGTCGCCGCGGTGCGTTCGCGGACGGACGCGTTCGCCGAGGAGCACGGTCGCCGGCCGCGCGTGCTGGTCGCCAAGATGGGCCAGGACGGCCACGACCGCGGCCAGAAGGTGATCGCCACCGCGTTCGCCGACCTCGGCTTCGAC
>CAZBTQ010000475.1:0-1314 GCA_964494405.1 uncultured Iamiaceae bacterium | reverse complement strand
GGTTGGCCGCGGCGAGCGAGGTGATGGTGCCGATCCAGTGCGAGTACTACGCGCTGGAGGGCCTCGGCCAGCTCCTTCGCAACGTCGATCTGGTGCAGCGCCAGCTCAATCCCGACCTCGAGGTGTCAGCGATCATCTTGGTGATGTACGACGCTCGGACCAAGCTGTCCGATCAAGTCGCCGCCGAGGTGCGGGAGCACTTTGGGGACAAGGTGTGCCGCCAGGTGGTTCCTCGCACGGTGCGACTGTCGGAGGCCCCGTCGTTCGGGCAGCCGATCATCGCGTTCGATCCGACCTCTCGGGGGGCCATCGCCTACCGGGAGCTCGCCAAGGAGGTCAGTGGTGGCGCGGCGTAGCGGACTTGGCAAGGGCCTGGGGGCCCTCATCCCCACCGATGTCTCGGAGTCGGACTCGTCGCTGCGGGAGGTGCCCCTCAGCCAGATCGAACCGAACCAGTTCCAGCCACGCGAGTCGTTCGACGAGGAGTCGTTGAGCGCGCTGACCGCGTCGATCCGCGAGCTCGGCGTCCTCCAGCCCGTGCTGGTCCGCCAGGTGGCCGACGACCGGTTCGAGTTGATCGCGGGCGAGCGCCGCTGGCGAGCGGCCAAGCGAGCGGGACTGCCCTCGATCCCCGCACTCGTGAAGACCGCGGACGACGCCTTGTCGCTGGAACAGGCGCTGGTCGAGAACCTGCACCGTGCCGACCTCAACCCGGTCGAAGAAGCAGCCGCGTACCAACAGCTCATCGACGAGTTCGACCTCACCCAGGAGCAGGTCGCCACACGCGTGGGCAAGAGCCGACCCGCGGTGGCCAACGCGCTCCGCTTGTTCCAGCTCCCGCCGTCGATCCAGAAGCTCTTGGTGGAGTCGCGCCTGTCGGCGGGCCACGCCCGGGCGCTGCTCGGCTCGCCAGACCGTGCGTTCCAGGAGGAGCTCGCCGCCCGTGCTGCCGATGGCGGCATGACGGTGCGCGCCGTCGAGGAGGCGGTCCGTGATCGTGAGGGTGGCGTGGGCGACGAGCCCCAGGACGACACGGCTCCGCCGACGCCGGGAGGGCGCCGACTACGACCCCCGGGTCTCCTGGAGCTCGAAGAGTTGCTGTCGGAGCACCTCGATACGCGAGTCCGCGTCACGATGGGTGCCAAGCGGGGCAAGGTCGTCGTGGAGTTCGCCAACCTCGAGGACCTCGAGCGCATCTACCGGGCCATGGCCGAGCCCTCGCCTCCGGGCACCGAGGCGTAGCGGCTGCAGGCCGTCGAGGCTCGGCAACCCTCGACACGACACCCCCTCAGCAGGCACGGGGGTCACTCTCTA
>CAZBTQ010000474.1:0-1317 GCA_964494405.1 uncultured Iamiaceae bacterium | reverse complement strand
ACGAGGCCGCCGTCGAGGATGCGGTCGCCCTCGGGGTCGATCAGGCGGGCGTTGGTGAGGGTGAGGGTCATGCTTTGCCAAAAATCCAGAGGCCCAGCCAAGAAAGGAAGGATCGGGGGCCAAACGTGAGGATCTGACGATCTAGTTCGTTGAGCAAATTCGTGGTTTCAGCACGAATTGAGTCAAGGGCTTCTAGCGAAACGCCTCGTCCTTCTGGCTCTTTCAACCGCTCCAGAGTTCCTTCGTAGTGTGTTGATAAGAGCTCCAAAATCTGCTCGGGCAAATCGAGGATGAGCGAAAAATTGCTTTGATATATTGATCTCAGATCTTCTAGTCCCGTCACGTACTTAGCATCGTAATTCCCAGAACGTTTTGATGTTTCGGAGATAATTGCATCCTGCCACAACATATCGTTGGGATCGGTCGTTCGGTGATTCAAAAAATGCTGTCGTCGGGCAACTTCCCCGCGGACCAAGCGAAGGAGCGCCCTGAGCCTGGCTCGCTCTTTTTCATTGCCACGCCGTGTCCGGATGATGTCGAGAATAAATGCTGCCGCCAAGCCTGCGGCAACGCCAACTAGGAGATATGCGGTTCGTTCGGGCAAGAGCATCACGCGTTTTCTTGCGCCGCGGCGGCGCGCTGGTTGCGGGCGAGCAGGTCCATCGCGGCCATGCGCACGGCGACGCCCATCTCGACCTGCTCCTGGATGACGGAGACGTTGATGTCGTCGGCGAGCAGGCCGTCGATCTCGACGCCGCGGTTCATCGGGCCGGGGTGCATGACGATGGCGTCGGGCTTGGCGTGGGCGAGCTTCTCCGGGTCGAGGCCGAAGCGGTGGTAGTATTCGCGCATCGAGGGGATCAGCGCGCCGTCCATGCGCTCGCGCTGCAGGCGCAGCATCATCACCACGTCGGCGCCCTCCAGGCCGGCGCGCATGTCCTGAAAGACCTCGACGCCCCAGTTCGCGACGCCCGCCGGCATCAGGGTGGGCGGGCCGATCAGGCGGATGCGGTTCTCCATGCGGCCGAGCAGGAAGATGTTCGAGCGGGCGACGCGGGAATGGGCGATGTCGCCGCAGATCGCGACGGTGAGGCGCGAGAGGCGGCCCTTGCGGCGGCGGATGGTCAGGGCGTCGAGCAGTGCCTGGGTCGGGTGCTCGTGGCGGCCGTCCCCGGCGTTGAGCACCGCGCAGTTGACCTTGGAGGCGAGCAGGTTGACCGCGCCCGAGGACGGGTGGCGCACCACGAGGAGGTCGGGGCGCATGGCGTTCAGCGTCATCGCGGTGTCGATCAGGGTCTCGCCCTTCTTCACCGAGGA
>CAZBTQ010000473.1:0-1325 GCA_964494405.1 uncultured Iamiaceae bacterium | reverse complement strand
CCCGCCCACAGGCGGGGAGAAAAAGACTCGCGGCCAACTGGCCGCTCCTTGTTCTCACCCTCCGCCCGCGCATCGGATCCCCGGCGGGAAACGCCGCCACCGGCGCCACGCCGCAGCGCGCCGCGGGCGCGGCGGCGAAACCCGCGCGCCGCCGACGCGGCGCCCCGGCGGCGCGTTAACGAATGTGACTCGCCATCATTTCAAGGACTTGCCGAATATTCACGCTGAATACCCCGCGGCTTCACAGCGGCGCCGGCGCCACGAACTCCACCCATGCCCCGCCGATCGGGTGGCGGAACCCGATCCGCTCGGCATGGAGCTGCAGCCGGTCCGCCGCCGCCAGCGCCTCCGGATGGGCATAGAATCCGTCGCCCAGGATCGGGTGCCCCAGCGCCGCCAGATGCACCCGCAGCTGGTGGCTGCGCCCGGTCAGCGGCGCCAGCGCCAGCCGCGTCGCCCCCGCCTCGCGCGCCGCGACCCGCCAGTCGGTGATCGAGGGCTTGCCGCGCAGGTGGCAGACCATCTGCCTCGGCCGGTTCGGCCAGTCGGCGATCAGCGGCAGGTCGATCCGCCCGGCCTCGCCCGCCACCGCGCCCCAGACCCGCGCGACATAGCCCTTGCGGACCTGCCGCCGCTCGAACTGCCAGTTGAGGTGCCGCTGCGCCAGCGGGCTGCGCGCGAAGACCATCACCCCCGAGGTGTCGCGGTCCAGCCGGTGCACCAGCAGCGCCTCCGGCCAGGCCGCCCGCGCCCGCGCCTCGAGGCAGTCCGCCGGCCCCGGCGGTTTCGCCGGCACCGACAGCAGCCCCGACGGCTTGTCGAACACCAGCAGCGCCGCGTCCTCGTGCAGCAGGTCGAGGGTCATCCCGGGCGGGGATCCCGCGGCTATTCGGCGGCCTGGCCCGCCGCCGCGCCGGCCGCCGCCGTCGCGTCGATCTCGGCGGCGCGGCGCTCGACCAGTTCGACGATGTGGTCGATCATGCCGTCGTTGCCGAGCTTGTGGTGCTGCTTGCCCGCGAGATAGACCATGCCCGCCCCGGCCCCGCCGCCGGTGAAGCCGACGTCGGTCATCAGCGCCTCGCCCGGCCCGTTGACCACGCAGCCGATGATCGACAGCGACATCGGCGTCTTGATGTGCTCCAGCCGCTTCTCCAGCGCCTCCACCGTCCTGATCACGTCGAACCCCTGCCGGGCGCAGGACGGGCAGGAGATGATGTTCACCCCCCGGTGGCGCAGCCCCAGCGACTTCAGGATCTCGAAGCCCATCTTCACCTCCTCGACCGGATCGGCCGAGAGGCTGACCCGGATGGTGTCGCCGATCCCCA
>CAZBTQ010000472.1:0-1329 GCA_964494405.1 uncultured Iamiaceae bacterium | reverse complement strand
CGCGGAGGCTGCCGTCCGGCTCGGGCCAGGCGAGGATGAAGACGTCGACTCCGACCTTGATGTGCTCGCGCCCCTCGTTCACGATCGACACCACGGGTGCGTCGTGCTGCACCCGGAACGTGGAGCTGCCCTGCCCGTGTGCGAGCTCGACCTCCCAGCCATCGGTGGTGGGCTCGACGCGGGCCAGGTCCCCTTGGACCATCCGCGCTCCCAGGTGGCGGTCCCACGGCTGCTCGCCGTCGCCCATCCGGACGCCGGGCAGGAACATGTGGAGCTCGGTGGTGGTGGCCTCGTCGCCAGAGCGTCGCACCGTGGCGCCGACGAAGCGCCCGACCTCCAGGTCGGTCACCGCGATCGGGTGCATGACCTGGACACCCCAGTCGGGTGAGAGGCGCATGCGCGTGACGTTGCCTCCCGGGTCGACGACGTCGATCCGCTCGTCGTCGAGGGTCACGACGCGTCCCCTGACCGGGAAGAAGACGGGCGCTGCCACAGCGGTGCCTCCGGCTCGGTCAGGCCGACTCGTTCCACTCGCGACGCGGATCTCGTCGACGGGGTAGCGGTTGAAGCTCTCGTAGCCGCTGTCGGTGATCACACCCGACGAGCCGACCCACAATCCGGTCTGGGTGCCCGGGATGCTGACCCACGCCTGGATGGTGACCGTCTGGCGGGGACGGAGCGGCACGTCGAGGTAGGGCTGGGTGAAGGGCGCGCTCAAGCTGCTGGGCAGCGCGCCCATCTGCGGCGGGTGGTTCATCGCGCTCCAACCGCCGACCAGCACGTTCGCCGGCTGCTCGAAGCCGGCGTCGGTGATCGGCGTGAGGAAGGCCTCGACGTCGCGGCCGGTGAGCCCGGGCCGGAGGCCAGCTCGCAGGTTGCGATGGACCGCGGCGGCCACCTCGAACAGGTCGCGGTGTGCCGCGGTCGGCTGGCCGACGAAGTAGGAGCCCCAGAGCTTGGCGAAGTAGTTGCCGAAGCCGAGCGCGAGCTCGGTCATGATGAGCGAGCCGTCCGCGATGGGCTCGTCGACCGGATAGAAGTCCGGGTAGTAGCCGGTCGGTTCGTCCATCGGGATGGCGCCGATGTGGCCGAAGGGATAGGTCGCGCCGGCCCGGGCTGCGAGGGCGTCCATCGCCCGGCGCAGCGTGCGTGGGGTGACCCCCACCTGGGTCAGTCCGGCGATCTCGTCGTGGGCGACGTCGGTCCACGCACCGGCGCGCCGCATCACGGCGATCTCCTCGTCGCTCTTGGTGAGTCGGAGGTCATCGAACCACACCGTGGCGTTCTCGAACGTCGCCTCGGGGAGCTCGGCGACCAGGCGTTGCCACT
>CAZBTQ010000471.1:0-1330 GCA_964494405.1 uncultured Iamiaceae bacterium | reverse complement strand
CTTCTTCACCCGCTGGTTCCCGATGTTCCTCCTCGGCGGCATCTTCGGCAAGCTGATGGACGACAGCGGCTCGATCACCGCCATCGCCCGCGGGCTCAGCGACCGGCTCGGCACCCGCAACACCGTCCTCGCGGTGGTGATCGCCTCGGCGGCGGTCACCTATGGCGGGGTCAGCGTCTTCGTCGCCTTCTTCGTGCTGGTGCCGATGGCGCAGGTGATGTTCCAGGCCGCCGACCTGCCGCGGCGGCTCCTGCCTGCGACGATAGGGCTCGGCGCCTTCACCTTCACCATGTCGGTGATGCCGGGGACGCCCTCGGTCAACAACGCCATCCCGATGCCCTACTTCGGCACCAACACCTTCGCCGCTCCGGGCATCAGCTTGATCGCCTCGGCGGTCATCCTCGCCTTCGGCCTCTGGTGGCTGCGCCGCGCCGAGGCCGCCGCCCGCCGCGCCGGCGAGGGCTTCGCCGGGCCGGTGCGGATCATGCCCGAGATCGACGAGCCGACGCGCATGCAGGCGGCGGCCGTCGGCGACTTCGACCCGGCCGAGATCAACCACGGCCGCCCCGCCGAGGACAACCCGCCCTTCGCGGTCGCGCTGGCGCCGCTCGTCGTCGTCATCGTCGTCAACCTCGTCCTCGCGCTCGTCGTCTTCCCGCGGCTGCCCTTCGCCTTCCTCGCCGAACCGCAGTGGGACACCTCGATCGCCACGGTCGGCGGGGTCTGGGCCGTCGTGCTCGCGCTCGCCGCCGCCAATCTCGCCGTCATCGCCCTGAACTTCCGCCGGCTGCCGAGCCTGCGCGAGAGCCTCGACGCCGGGGCCGCCTCCTCGGCGCTGCCGATCCTGATGATCTCGAGCCTCGTCGGCTTCGGCGCGGTGGTGGCGGCGCTTCCGGCCTTCACCGCCGTGGCCGACGCGGTGCTCACCATCCCCGGCGGCCCGCTCGTGTCGCTGACCGTCTCAATGAACGCGCTGGCGGCGCTGACCGGCACCGCCTCCGGCGGCATGGCGATCGCGCTGAACGCGCTCGGGGCGCACTTCATGGAGATGGCCTCCGCCTACGGCATCGACCCCGCCCTCATGCACCGCGTCACGACGCTCAGCGCCGGCACCCTCGACGCGCTGCCGCACAACGGCACGGTGCTGCTTCTCCTCAAGATCAGCGGCCTCACCCACGGCGAGAGCTACCTCGACATGGTGATGACGGTGATCGTGAGCTGCATCCTCGGCCTCGCGGTGGTGCTTCTCCTCGGTACCCTGGTCGGATCGTTCTGATTCTTCTCGTCCCGGGCCCGACGAAGCGCTCCCGAGACGCCATGGTCCGCTGCA
>CAZBTQ010000470.1:0-1336 GCA_964494405.1 uncultured Iamiaceae bacterium | reverse complement strand
GCCCTGGCTGCTGCTGATCGCGGTGCTGGTCGGCATCTTCGTCTTCACGGCCTACGCAGGCGGGGGGCCGGACGACGACGACCGGTCGCCGACCGGCGGCACGATCGAGGCCCGCGACATCCGCGGGAGCTGCATCCGCACGTCGGCGGGGTTCGTCCTGGTCGCCAACTGCGGACAGACCCCGCACCACGGCGAGATCGTCGCCCTCGCCAGCGACGCCCACCTGTGCCCCGACGGCCTCGACGCATGGGTGGTGCCCCAGGAGGATCTGGTCGCCTGCACCGATCCCGCTACCGCGTCGCCCTGACCTCTAGGGGATCGCTCGCAGTGCGTCGCACCACACAGGTGCGTATGGTCGCCGCCATGGACTTCTGGGGGACATCGGTCGTGGAGCTGGCGGCGTCGGTGCGGGCGAAGGAGGTGTCGGCACGCGAGGTCGTCGACCACGCGCTCGACCGGATCGCGGCGCTCGACGGTGTGATCAACGCGTTCTCGCAGGTCGACGGCGACGCGGCGCGGGCCGACGCCGCCGAGGTCGATCGACGCATCGCCGCGGGTGACGACGTCGGGCCGCTTGCCGGCATCCCCATCGGGGTCAAGGACCTGGAGGACGCCCGCGGCTACGTCACCACCTACGGCTCGGCGCTGCACGCCGACGACCCGCCCGCACGGCGGGACTCGGTCCACGTCGCCCGGCTGAAGGCAGCGGGATGCGTCGTCGTCGGCAAGACGAACACGCCGGAGTTCGGGTTCAAGGGGGTCACCGACAACCCGGCGTTCGGCCACACCGTGAACCCGTGGGACACCACGCGCAGTCCAGGCGGCTCGTCGGGCGGTTCCGCTGCGGCGATCGCGGCGGGGATGGTGCCGCTCGCGACCGGCAGCGACGGCGGCGGCTCCATCCGCATCCCGTCGTCGCTGTGCGGGATGAGCGGTCTCAAGACGAGCCAGGGACGGGTGCCACTCGGCGACGCGTCGGCGCCGGGCGCGGGCACGTTGTCGGTGCGGGGCCCGATGGCGCGGCGCCTCCGAGACGTCGCGGCAGCGCTCGACGTCGTGGTCGGCCCCGATCCGCGTGACGTGTTCGCCCTGCCAGCTCCCGGCGGATCGTGGGCGGCGGCGCTGGAGCGCAACGACACGCCGCCGCGACGGGTCGCCTACTCACCGACGCTCGGCTTCGCCACGGTCGATGCCGAGGTCGCGGCCGCCGTCGATGCTGCCGTGAAGGAGCTCGCCGCGGCCGGCACCGAGGTCGTGGAGGTCGACACCGTCTTCGCTGAAGACCCGGTGATGTCGTGGGTCTACATCTGGACCGCATCCCGCGCGAGGGGGCAGG
>CAZBTQ010000469.1:0-1337 GCA_964494405.1 uncultured Iamiaceae bacterium | reverse complement strand
ACGGGAAGTCGTCGTTGATGCCGCCCTCGCGGTAGTGGAGGTCGGTGTGGCACACCCCGCACGCCTGGATGGAGACCACGGCCTCACCCGGTCCTGGATCGGGCACGACGATGGTGACGACTTCGACCGGCGCGTTCGCTGCGCGGGCTATGACGGCTCGTACTTCCTGCGGCATCGACCGCTCCCCATGGCTCGTGCGGATCAGACCCGCACGATGTCACAGACCGGCAGAGCCCGCGTCGCCCGCCATCGAGCCGTGCTCGGGCGTGTCGAGTCAGCGCTTGGCGATGTCGTTGAGCTTCCAGGTCTTGTCGAAGTAGGGCTCGAGCGCGCCGTAGGCACGGAAGATGGGGAACCACCCGCGACCTGGGACGGTCTGGATCCAGTTGCGATCCTGCCCGGCCGGCATCACCGGTCCGAAGAAGATGTCGACCGAGCCGTCGTCGTTCACCGCAGGCCCCGAGTACTGGCTGACCGACGGCAGGGGCTGGTCGTTGCGCAGCTCCGAGCGGCTGAGGGCGTCGTAGACGACGACCGACCAGAAGTTGTTGACGGGCACGTCCGAGGGGATGCGCAGGACGTAGTCCTCGGCGCCGTCGAGGAAGTCGCCGTCGGCGTCGCGGTAGGTCCACTGGTACTGGGAGCCGGCGCCGACGGTGGTCGCCATCATGGCGGGGTCGTTGCCGAGGGCCATGTAGTACGCCCACGCGCGCCGGTCGAGCATGAGCACGCCGTCGCGCTCGAACGTGTAGGGGACGTTGGTCACGGCCTGCCACTGCCGATCGTCGTAGAAGTAGGTGTCGGCCTCCCTCGACGCGAAGGTGTTGGCCCGCGCGATCGCGGCCGCGGCCCTGGCGGCTTCGGCCAGCAGCTGGCGCTGGGCGTCATCTGGCTCGAACGGGCGGTCCTTTCCGATGCCGACCGACTCCATGTGCGCCCGTTCCATCGGCGTGAAGACGTCGGCCGGCTCTTCGTCGACGATCTCGGCGAGCTGTTCGTAGAACGCGAAGGTGTCGGTGTGGATCGTGTCGATCTCCTGGCCCGAACCGTCGAGGAACTCCATCGCCGGCGGGGCGTCCGCCGCATCGAGCGGGTACACGCGTAGCTGTTCCATCAGCGCGACAGCGTGGTCCGGCTTCCCGTCGACCTTGAAGCCCCGCAGTCCGACCATCACGTTGAAGGTGGGCGACTCGACCACGAAGTAGCCGGCCGGCACCTCACCGTCGTGTCCGGGCGGCACGAACAGGTACTGCCGCCCTCGCCCTTGTCGGGGCCGAACGGACCGATGTCGACGAGGAACCGCTGGAGGAAGTCCATCGCGTTGCCGAACATCTGCG
>CAZBTQ010000468.1:0-1344 GCA_964494405.1 uncultured Iamiaceae bacterium | reverse complement strand
GGGGCTGGCGCCCCGACGGCGACACGATACAAGGGATCGTGGCGAGACGGCCTGCGGCAACCAGATGATGACCGGCGACCCCCTCAGCTTCTACGAATTCTTCGCCGGCGGCGGCATGGCGCGCGCCGGGCTGGGCGCCGGCTGGCGCTGCGCCTTCGCCAACGACTTCGACTCGATGAAGGCCGCGGCCTACGCCGCGAACTGGGGCGACGACCATCTCGTGCGCGGCGATGTCGCCGCCCTCGCGCCCGCCGCCCTGCCCGGCCGGGCCGATCTCGCCTGGGCCTCGTTTCCCTGCCAGGATCTGTCGCTGGCCGGCGGCCGCGCCGGGCTCGGCGGCCCGGAGGCCGCGACCCGCTCGGGCGCGTTCTGGCCGTTCTGGCGGCTGATGCGGGCGCTGCGCGCCGCGGGCCGCGCGCCGCGGACGATCGTGCTGGAGAACGTGCCCGGCGTGCTGCGCTCGCACGGCGGGCGCGACTTCGCGGCGCTCGGCGCCGCGCTGGCCGCCGGCGGCTACCGCTGGGGCGCCGTCGTGGTCGACGCCGCCCGCTTCGTGCCGCAGAGCCGGCCGCGGGTGTTCTTTCTCGCCATCGACGCCGCCGCGGAGATCCCGGCGTCCCTCCAGGCCGAAGGCCCCGATCCCGCCTGGCATCCGCCGGCGCTGGTCGCCGCCCGGGCCGGCCTGTCGCCCGAAGCCGCCGGAGGCTGGCTGTGGTGGCGCCCGCCCGCGCCCGCCTGCGCCCCGGTCGCGCTCGACCGGATCATCGAGGACGCGCCCGCCGGCGTGGACTGGCACGCGCCGGAGGTCACCGCCCGGCTGATCGGGATGATGTCGGAGGCGAACCGCGCCAAGCTCGCCGCCGCCGCCGCGGAGGGCCGCCGGCGGGTCGGCTTCGTCTACCGCCGCAGCCGCCCCGGCCCGGACGGCGCCAGCCGCCAGCGCGCCGAGGTCCGCTTCGACGGCGTCGCCGGCTGCCTGCGCACCCCCGCGGGCGGGTCGAGCCGGCAGACCGTGCTGGTGGTCGAGGGCGCGCGGCTGCGCTCGCGGCTGCTGTCGCCGCGCGAGGCGGCGCGGCTGATGGGCCTGCCCGACGGCTACGCCCTGCCCGCGCGCTACAACGACGCCTATCACCTCGCCGGCGACGGGGTCTGCGTGCCGGTGGTGCGCTTCCTCGCCGCGGCGATTCTCGAACCGGTCCTGCTCGGCGCCGGGCGCAGGGTCCCCGCCCCGGTCGCCGCCGCCTGATCCGAACTCCGCCTGGTCGCCTCGGGTCGCGCCCCGTCGATCGGCGCGCCCCGGATCGCATCAGCGGGGCGCCGCCCCGCGCGATCCGGTCGCCCGGA
>CAZBTQ010000467.1:0-1346 GCA_964494405.1 uncultured Iamiaceae bacterium | reverse complement strand
CCCGCTGGCGCGATCGTCCCCAAGCCCCTCGGCGGGGCCGACTCGGCACCCGGGCCGGCACGCGACGAGGGGCCGGGGCGAGCCCCGACCCCTCGGCCGCTACTTCTGGTCGACGAGGAACGTCAGCTGAGGTCCTCGTTGACGCACAAGACGGTGCCGGCCTCGAACCGGCCGCCGCAGGTGTCGCCGAACTCCTCGTACTCGGAGCCGAGCGGTGACTGGAAGTACAGGTCGTCGCATGCCTCACCGTCGCCGTCCTCGCAGGCGTCCCAGAGCGCGTCGAGCTCGGGGTCGTCGCCGTAGGAGTCGCCGGAACCGAACCCGCTGGTCCCGCCACCGCCCATCGCGTCGAGGTCGATGTCACAGGTGGCGAAGATCTGGAGGATCGCGCTCATCACCTGCGGATTGGTGGCCATCGAATCAGGGTCTTCCATCATCTCCTCGAGATCGACGCCGCTGTTCTCGAGGAACTCCTCGGAGAAGCACCGTGCCTGTTGCTCGGTGAGGTCGGACCCCGACATCACGCCCTGGATGAACAGGTCCATCAGGGCCTGGTTCCCGGCGATGCCGCCCGCGAGCCCGCCGTTGTCATCGGAGTCGTCGAGGTCGCCGCCGGCCGATCCGGCGCTGCACTCGAACGCAGCCGCCACGGCGATGCTGGTCTCCTCGGCGGTGGGCTCGGCGTCGCCGTCGAGCTCCTGGAGGCGGTCCATGCCGATCTCGTCGGCCATGAAGTCGACGAGGCACTCGGCCTCCTGGCGACTCGTGCCCTCGTCGACCATGCTCGAGATGAGCTCGTCGCGCGCGTCATCGTCGTCGTCGCCACCGAAGATCAAGAAGGCAGCGGCACCGATGAGGACGAGCAACAGCACACCGCCGATGATGAGCGCGGGCGTGTTGCTGCCCTTCTTCGGCGGCTCCGACGGCGGTGGCGTCCCGAGCGGCGGCACGCCACCCGCGGGCGGCTCGCCACCAGCCACCGGCATCGCGGTGGTGGCGCCGGGGTCGGTGGGCGGGGTGCCCCAGGTCGATGCGGTGGGCTCGGTGGGCACGGGCTCGGCTGGAGTCGGCGCGATCGGCTCCGTGGGCGTCGGCACAGCCGGCTCCGCCGGGGCCGCGGCATCCGCCGGAGCGGCGACCGCGCCAGCGGGAGGCGTCGAGCCCGGATCGGGCGGATCGACCGAGGTGACGCCGTCGTCGGCGACCTGATCGGTCCACTGGGATCCGTCCCAGTAGCGGTACTGGTGCCGGCCGTTGGGGTCCGGCTGCCAGGAGCCGGTCGAGTCGCTCACAGGGGGTCCTCCCGCGGGAAATGGGGTCCCGGAAAGGTACCACCGTGTCAGCTG
>CAZBTQ010000466.1:0-1347 GCA_964494405.1 uncultured Iamiaceae bacterium | reverse complement strand
CTCGACCCGCCGGTCTCGACCGCCGACTTCGCCAATGTCGCCGGCGCCTGCGCCAGGGGCCGGGCCGACCTCGCTGGACGCGGTCTCGACGCGACCGGGTCCAAGACCCTGCGCCGCTTCTCCACCTGGGAGATCACGCGCTACCTGATCCCGGTCGCCCCGGCGCATTTCCGGCGCGTGCTCCGGCAGAACCCCGACCTGCCGCAGGGCGCCAGCGAGACCGAGGGCGGCGCCAAGTGGTTCACCCTCGACGAGGTGCTGCGCCTGCGCGCGCATTTCGCCGCCGAGGGTTCGAAGTCCAAGGACTACCGCCCCTACCGGCCGGCCGGGCTGCCGGCCAAGATCATCGCCGTGGCGAACTTCAAGGGCGGCGTCGGCAAGACCTCGACGGCGGCGCACCTGGCGATGTCGGCGGCACTCGACGGCTACCGCGTGCTGGTGGTCGACCTCGACAGCCAGGGCTCGATGAGCACCGTCTTCGGCGCCCGGATCGAGGACGAGTGGCAGACCGCCTTCCCGCTCATCGCCCGGCATTATGCCGAACATCTGCGCGCCGAGAACCAGGTCCGCGCCGCCCGGGGCGATGCCCCCCTGCCCTTCGACGACACATTGTCCGAGGCGATCGGGTTCGATGCGAAACGCGTGATCCGGCCGACCCACTGGCCGAACGTCGACCTGATCGGGGCGCAGCTCAACCTCTACTGGGCCGAGTTCCAGATCCCGGTCTGGCGCATGGCCGGCCGCGCCTGGAAGCTCTGGGACGCGCTCGGCGACCGTCTCGCCGAGGACGGCGTGCTCGAGGAGTACGATCTCGTCATCCTCGATACGCCCCCCGCCCTCGGCTACCTCACCATCAACGGGCTGGCCGCGGCGGACATCGTGCTGGTGCCGCTCGGCGCCTCGTTCCTCGAGTTCGACTCGACCGGGCGCTTCTTCGACATGCTGCACTCGACCTTCGCCTCGATCGAGGACGGCGAGAATGCCGCGGCGCGCGCGCTGGGGCGCGAGGGCCTGAGCTTCGAATGGGATGCGGTGCGCGCCGTCATCACCCGCTACGACGGCGTTCAGCAGGCCGAGATGGCCGCCCTGATGCAGACCTATCTCGGCCGCACCCTGTCGCCCTACCGGCAGGATTTCACGGCGCTGATCGGCCAGGCGGGCGAGCAGGTGGCGGGCATCTACGAGGCCGATTACCGCGACTTCAACCGCGAGACCTACATGCGCGGGCGCATGGCGTTCGACGAGACCTACGCCATGGTCAAGCGCCTCTTCGTCGGCGCCTGGCGCCGCGACGAGCTGGCCCTGCAGCAGGCCGCGGAGTGATGTTTCGCATGCGAAACATGGGCT
>CAZBTQ010000465.1:0-1366 GCA_964494405.1 uncultured Iamiaceae bacterium | reverse complement strand
CCGAGGCCGCCGCCGCGGCCTGGACCCGCACCACCGCCTTCCTCGCCGAACACCTCCCCTCCACGTAGACCCTTGCCATGCGAGGATGCCCGGGTGCTCGGTCATCTCGGCGTCAACGTTCCCGACCTCGGTGTCGCGAGGACCTACTACGGCGAGCTGATGCCGCTCCTCGGGTACGAGTCGTTCCTCGACGCTGACGACGAGTTCGCCTTCATGCCGGCGGGCGGCAAGCGCGGGACCTACCTCTTCTTCTATCCAGCGTTGGAGGCCGGCGGGTTCTCGCGGCACCAGGCCGGGCTCCAACACCTCGCGTTCATGGTCCCCAACCGGACCGCGGTGAACGAAGTCCACGAAAGGGTCCTGGAGCTGGGCAGCGAGGTCGTCCATCCACCACAGGAGTTCCCGCAGTATCCGTCGCCCTACTACGCCACGTTCTGGTTGGACCCCTTCGGCTTCATGGTCGAGGCCGTCTGCCCCCACGACCGGGACTGACGAACAGCGACATGTCCACCCAGGGAGAGCTGGTCACCGAGACGCTCGGCCACGACGGTGGCCGGCAGGTCACGGTGTACCTCCCACCGGACCAGGCCGAAGCCGTCGTGTTCGCCGCTGACGGCCAGTGGCACATCTCACGGCTGGTCGAGGTCATCGAGGCCGCGGACGCGCCGTCCACGATGATCGTCGGCGTCCACGGGATGTTGGACGACGACGGGCGGCTCAAGGAGTACGTGCCCGCGTTCGACGCGGAACGGTTTGCGGCGCACGAGCGGTTCTTCGTCGACGACGTCCGTCAACTCGTGCGGACGCGTTTCGGCGTGGCGCTGCCCGCCGAGCGCACCGCCGTGTGGGGTGCGTCCCTCGGGGGAGAGCTCGCGCTCGCCCTGGGGATGCGCCATCCCGACCTCTACGGCGCGGTCTTCTCCGCGTCGCCAGGCGCCGGGTACAGGCCACCGGAGGTGATGCCGAGCGCGCTCCCACGCGTGTACCTCGTCGCCGGGACGGACGAGCAGTTCTTCCTCGACAACGCGTCCCGTTGGGCGGCCGCGCTCGGTGACGCAGGTGCCGCCGTCGTGCTGGAGGAGCGACCCGGCGAGCACGGCGGCGCTTTCTGGGGAGAAGAGTTCCCGCTCATGGTCGCCTGGGCGTTCGGTCGTTGACGTCGCTCGGTGGCTGATGTGGTGACCGCCCGTCACGTCTGAGATCTCGCGGTTTGATCGCGACCAGCGCGACAGATCCGCGAGATTGCGAAGAGGAGTAGCGGGCGCAGTTGCCCCGATAATCGCTGGCGGCGAGCAGCGACGTGGGTGCAATCTGCTCTGGCCCGAACGTCCCGGCGCGCCGCGCCGGATCGACCCCGCCCCGAGGA
>CAZBTQ010000464.1:0-1369 GCA_964494405.1 uncultured Iamiaceae bacterium | reverse complement strand
GGGCTCCTTGGGGAGGCCGAGGACGCGCTCGCCGATGATGTTGCGCTGGATCTGGTCGGTCCCGCCGTAGATGGGTGGGCCCTGGGCGAACAGCGCGCCCTCGGTGAACATCCCGATGAAGGGATCGCCCGTGGCGGCCGTGAGCTGCTCGCGCTGCTCGTTGGTGTAGGCGTGCAGCGTGCCGGTCGGGCCGAGCAGGCCGAGGCCGAGGTCACGCTGGAGGCGCAGGATGTCCGACATCGACAGCTTGGCGATGTTGGGCAGACCGGGGATGTCGGCCTGGCCGGAGGCACGGGCGGCCTTGGACCGCAGGCTGTGGTACTTGGCGATCTCGTTCAGCGTGTGGAGCTTGGCGAGCTGCTGGCGCACCAGCGGATCGGAGTCCAGGCCCTTCGAGCGGGCGAGCTCGACGTACATGTTGCCGCGGCGGCTCGACGAGGCGTCGGGCGTGGGATCGGCAGAGCGGCGACGGGTGGGGCCGGAGGTGAAGTCGCCGGCGCGCTTGTCGAGGTCGCCCACGATCGTGCCGGGGCTGGCCATCGAGCCACCGCCAGAGCCGCCGGCGCCAAGCCCTGCACGCTCGAACATGAGGGTGGTGTTGGCGACGGCCCAACCGTTGTTGGTGCCGCCGATGATGGCAGCGTCCTCGGCGCGGGCATCGGTCATGAAGACCTCGTTGAACATCGCCCGGCCGGTGAGCTCGCGCAGCGGGCGGACGTCCATGCCGTCCTGGTGCATGTCGATGGCGAAGTAGGTGATGCCCTGGTGCTTGGGCACCTCGACGTTGGTGCGGGCGATGAGCATGCCCATGTCGGCGATCTGGCCGCCGGAGGTCCACACCTTCTGGCCGTTGACGATCCACTCCTCGCCGTCCTTGATGGCCTTGGCGTTCAGACCGGCGAGGTCCGAGCCCGCGCCCGGCTCGGAGAACAGCTGGCACCAGGCCTGCTGGCCGGTGACGATCGGGCGGACGTACCGTTCGATCTGCTCGGGCGTGCCGTGGGTGGCGATCGTCGGGGCAGCGAGCAGCAGGCCGAGGCCGCCGGGCGCGCCGAGGGCGCCGAACTCGCCGATGGCCTGTTGGACGCGCACGGCGTCGCCACGCGAGAGGCCCTTGCCGTAGGCGTTCTCGGGGAGGCTGGGGTGGGCCCAACCGGACGACCCGAGCAGCTCCCACCACTCAGCCACGGTCAGGTCCGGGTTCCAGTTCTCCTCGAGCCAGGCGTTGACCTCGTCGACGGGGTCACCAGTCGACGGGCTGCGATCTGCCAGATCAGTCATGTCGTCCTCGGTTGGTTGCGCGCTCATCGGTCCCTGAGCGCCGTATTGGACCATTGTCCACCACGCGGGCGAGTCGCCTCAAAACGAG
>CAZBTQ010000463.1:0-1381 GCA_964494405.1 uncultured Iamiaceae bacterium | reverse complement strand
CGGCATCGGTGCCGCGCACGCCGTCGCTGTAGTCGTTGGCGTAGTTGACGCCCACTTGGAGCGCCAACGAGACGACCAGCGCCGCCACGGCACGCCAGGCCACCACCGGGGCCACGCCGATCGCCGCGGCGGTGCCCACCGCCACCGGGACGACCGCCGCCGGAAGGGTGCGAGGCCGGGCGCCCGCGATCCAGTCGTTCATCCAGCGAGAGCCTACGCTCGGCTCGTGCACCGCCTCGTCGCCCTCCTCGGTCCGGCCGGGCCGCAGTGGGTCGACGAGCTCCAGCGGGCTTGGGACGCCGGGGATGCGGTGCTGCCGGTCGACGACCGCCTGCCGGCCCCCGCGCTCGACACGCTGGTCGACGCGATGGCACCCGACGAGCTGACCGAGATCCGTCGAGACCACACCGTGATCCGCACGCCGCTCGACGGCGGCCGCCCGGTCGAGCCGGGCGATGCGCTGGTGGTGGCCACCAGTGGCACGACCGGCGAGCCCAAGGGCGTCGTGCTCACCCACGACGCGGTCGCCGCCTCGGCGCTCGCCACCAGCACCCGACTCGCGGTCGACCCCGACCGTCACCGGTGGCTGGCGTGCCTGCCACTCAGCCACGTCGGCGGGCTGACGGTGATCACCAGGGCACTCCACACCGGCACCGACATCGAGGTGCACGACGGCTTCGACGCCGATCGGGTCACCGACGCGGCCCGACGCGGTGCGACACACGTGTCGCTCGTGAGCACTGCGATGCGGCGCGTCGATCCGTCGCTGTTCGAGTGCATCGTGCTCGGCGGCAGCGCGCCGCCGCCCGACCGCCCCGCCAACTCGGTGGCCACCTACGGGATGACCGAGACCGGCAGCGGGGTCGTCTACGACGGCTTCCCGCTCGATGGCGTCGAGGTGCGGACCGTCGACGGCGAGCTGCACCTGCGGGGGTCGATGCTCCTGCGTGCCTACCGCGACGGCACGAGTCCCCTCACCGCCGACGGCTGGCTGGCCACAGGCGACCTCGGCGAGGTCGACGACGCGACGGGCGAGGTCCGGGTCCACGGGCGCGCCGGCGACCTCGTCATCACCGGCGGCGAGAACGTGTGGCCAACAGCGGTTGAGTCCGCCCTGGCCACGCACCCCGCCGTGGTCGAGGTGGCCGTGATCGGTCGACCAGACCCCGAGTGGGGCCAGCGCCTCGTCGCCCTGGTCGTGGCCGTCGATCCTGCCGCGCCGCCGTCACTCGACGAGCTGCGCGATCACGCCAAGGCGACGCTGCCGCCGTTCTGCGCGCCCCGGGAGGTCGAGCTGGTCGAGTCGCTGCCCCGTACGCCCCTCGACAAGGTCCGCCGCGCGGCGTTGCGCTGACGGCGATCCGCGGCCTCAACCGGTCAA
>CAZBTQ010000462.1:0-1383 GCA_964494405.1 uncultured Iamiaceae bacterium | reverse complement strand
TCCGCCGCGGCGAGCGCATCGTCGAGCCCGACGTCCTCGGTGGCTGCCCGCACCAGGTCCTTGCCGACACGGATCGCCTCACGGCGTGATGCGAGCACCACCAGACGGTCAACGAACCCGCCGACCCACGACGCACCAGGTGCTTCGGTTTGCATCGCCAGGTAGTCGGCCGGGTTGATCCCCGACCGTTCGCACGCCTCCGACGGTGGGACCGGGACACCTGGGGCCAGCACGTCGAACAGGGTCCCGTGGTTCGGTGAGTGGAAGTCACCGGAGGTCAACCGGTCAGCGACACGGTGCGCGTCGGCGGGGTTGAGGATCAGAAACCCGAGCACGGCACGCTCCGCAGCGAGGTCATGGGGGATCACCACTTCGGCGCCGCCTTGGCCTGTGCGCTTCTCACCGGCAGCGGGGTGTCGTTCCACCGTTCGGCGTTGAGCCACGTCGACGGGTGCGCGGTGAAGTCCGCTGAGCGGTTGGGGTCGTTCCGGTAGCGGACAGCGCCGGCGATGATCTCGACCGGTGCGGCGAGCTTGACCGCAGCACGCCACGCCTTGCGAGCTGCGCCTTTCGCCACGGGTCTCGGGTAGGTGCCCCAGAACTCGACGAAGTCGGGATCGTCGTCCGTGCCGATCTTCGACGCGGGCAATCGTGGAGGGTCGGGGACAGCGACGAGAACAGTTGGTGGTTCTTGGTGGTTGATTGGTGGTTCAGATGGACCGGGCGAGGGGGCCGGTCGTTCGGACGAGGGGGCCGGTTGACCGGGCGAGGGGGCCGGGGGCGAGGGGGCCGCTTTTGCGGGCGAGGGGGCCGGTTTTGTGGTGTGGTCGGGGGTGGGCGAGGGGGCCGTTTTCCGCATCGACACGCCACGCAGATCCACCGGCTCCCCCATGTTGATCGCCCACCCGCGTCGACCGGCAGACTCGTCCTCGAACAGCACCCCGCCATCGACGAGCACCCGGATGACGTGACGGACGGTCCGCTCGTTCACGTCCGCGCACTCAGCGATCGTCGCGACCCGAGGGCACGCACCGGTACCGTCCTCGTGGGCGTGTTCGGCGATCACCAACAGCACCGCCTTCGCTGACCCTGTGGGGCAGCGGTGGCGCATCGCAGCACGTACGGCCTGCCAGCTCACTCGACCCCCATGTGTTCGGCCGCGGTGATGAGCAACTGGATGGCGTAGGTGACGACGCACTCCTCGCCCAACTCGTCGGCGCGTTCGAGGAGCTGGTGGGCGGCGTCGATCCGGGCGCGTGCCTCGGGATTCGATGCCTGTCCGACAGGGTGGGTACGATCAAGCCCAGCCATGACGCCTCCTTGAGCGGTGTCGTGGTGAGGGGCTGGGGAGACCGTCGTTAGCGGTCCCCGGCCCCGTTACCT
>CAZBTQ010000461.1:0-1388 GCA_964494405.1 uncultured Iamiaceae bacterium | reverse complement strand
TCGCGCTCGACATGCGGCGCTGGTGGAAGGCCAGCGCGGCCTCCTACTTCAACCACGTGTCGAAGGCGACGACGCTCGCCGCGGTGACCGAGGCCGCCGGCGCCAACGCTGCCGCACCGCTGGCCGGGCTGAAGAAGGAAGGGGCCGCGGCCGGTGCGGAGCAGCTGCTGGCCGAAAGCGGCTGGCTTCCCCGCTGCCTGCGCACGCAGGCACCTGCCGGACGGGGCGGGGGAATGCAGGAAACGCAGCAGGTTGCGGCCGGTGGGGCCGAGGACGGCAGGGAGTACGAGCAGCTTGACGCCGATCAGGTCGACTGATTGAGCTGGCAAACGCAGACGCCGTTGTTCATGCTCTGGGCGGGCCTTTCGCGGCGGCGGGCGGCCCGCTCCGCTCGGACGCCTTGTTGTGCATGGCGGTGGCCTGACTCAAATAGGCGTTGGTGATCTGGGTCCTACCGTGGCCCAGCAGGGCGGACACGCTGCGCCGCGCATCGGCATCCGCGTCACCGGGAATGGCCGGGCCGCCCGCCACCGGCGGCGGGTGACCGGTTGCGTCGTGGTACCGATCGGCCGCGAACTGGTGGCGCAGCCCATGCGGGACCACGTGCAGGTCGCGCTTCGTGATACCGAAGCGCTCCATGACATAGCGCAGCCGGCGCATCGCCTGGACCAGCGTCAGGTTCGGATCGCTGACGCTGCCGTGAGGCCCCTTGGCCACGTGGCGGGCGTAGGTGAGGGCGTGGCGACACAGGTCGTCGTCGATCGGGAGGTAGCGCTGGCGGCCGCCCTTCGTGCCGCGATGGGTATCGAGGTACGGGTCGACCCCGTCCGCATCTTCTCGATCCGCACCTGATTTCCCAGCGGCCTGGCGCGCAGTCACGACGTCGACGTGCGGGCGCAGCATCACGCTCTCCTTGAAGCGCAGCCCGAAGGCGAGCATCAGCCACAGGCACGCCGCCGCATGCACGTCGTAGCCTTCGACGTCGCGGACGACCGCAGCGACATCGACGCCGGCTGCACGCCAGGACTTGTCCTGCGTCGTCACGCCGCTGCGCCGGTACAGCGCAGGGTCATCGAAATAGGCCTCGATCGGTTTCAGCAGCTTCGGCTTGCCGATCCAACCGGTGAAGGTCTTGAGGTGCGAGTAGTAGGTCGGGATGGTGGCCGGCGCCAGGCGGCCTGCCTTCGCCTCCGCGCACCAGTGCGCCAGCACGAAGTCGGCATGGCGCCCGCTGAAGGAACGCGGGTCCAGCTTGAAGGCCTTGACCGGGTTGTCGCGCAGGAAGCGGAACACCCACACGCACAGCCGGCCGCGTGCCTGCGCGGTGCGATGGCCGACCCCCTTGTCCTTGACGGCGTGCTGCCAGTTGTGCCGGCGCAGGATCAGCG
>CAZBTQ010000460.1:0-1389 GCA_964494405.1 uncultured Iamiaceae bacterium | reverse complement strand
ACGGCCACCTCGCCCTGCCGCCGGCGTCGGGTGCGCGTCGCGTGCCGGCCCTGGTGATCTGCCACGGCTTCCCCGCCGGGATCGGTGGCGGTGCCAACTCGGCTCGCACCTACCCCGAGCTGGCCGACCGGCTCGCCAACGAGATGGGGTGGGCCGCGCTGTGCTTCACCTATCGGGGGTGCGGGACGTCGGAGGGCAACTTCTCGGTCGGCTCGTGGCTGCGCGACACGCTGGCCGCGTTCGCCGAGATGCGCGACCATCCCCGCGTCGACGGCGTGTGGGCAGCCGGCTTCGGCACAGGCGGCGCGTTGTCGATCTGCGCCGCCGCGGCGGACCCCACGATCCTGGGTGTGGCCGCGCTGGCGTCTCCGGCCGACTTCGACGACTGGGCCAGCCATCCTCGTCGGCTGCTCGACCACGCACGCGAGCAGAACGCCATCACCGATCCCGACTTCCCGCCGTCGTTCGACCAGTGGGCGCGCGAGCTCCGCGAGACCCGGGCGGTGGCGTGCGCAGCCCAGTTCGCGCCGCGACCGCTGCTGGTCGTCCACGGCTCCGACGACGACTCGGTCCCGGTGTTCGACGCACGGGTCACGACCGACGCCCACGGCAGCGCCGACCTGCGCATCATCCAGGGAGCTGGCCACCAGCTCCGGCACGACCCGCGAGCGATCGCGGTCCTCCTCGGCTGGCTCGACCGGCAACGTCACGCACGGACCGGCGCGGCGTGACCCACCCGAACGTCGAACGGGTGCTCGCGGTGGCGAGCGAACGTGGCCTCGTCGTCGAGATCCGTGAGTTCCCCGACGGCACCCGCACGGCGGCCGAGGCCGCGTCGGCCATCGGCGTCGAGGTCGGCCAGATCGTGAAGTCGCTCGTGTTCGGCCACGACGACGATGTCGTGGTGGCGCTGGTCAGCGGCTCGAACCAGCTCGACGAGGCCGCGCTCTCGCGCCTGGCGGGCGGCGGATCGGTGCGCCGCGTCGACGCCGACGCCGTTCGCTCTGCCACCGGGTACCCGATCGGCGGCGTGCCACCGTTCGGTCACGCCCGGTCGCTCGACACGTGGATCGACGAGGATCTGTTGGCGTTCGACGTCGTGTGGGCCGCTGCCGGGACGTGGAACCACGTCTTCGCGGTGTCGCCGGCCGACCTCGTGCGCGCCACCGGCGGACAGGTGGCCGCGCTCGCCGCCCGCTGAGGACCCCGCGCCCTGAGGACCCCGCGCCCTGAGGACCCGCGCTCTGAGGACGCAGCGGCTCCTTCCCTGCGTGCCGCCAGCGCATGTGGCACCATGCGCCGAGGGCGCGCCGAGCGGTGCGACCGGGGGGAAGGGGGGCATCCGGTGGACGATGCCGAACGCACGGTCGAGGCGTTCCTCGACGAGCA
>CAZBTQ010000459.1:0-1391 GCA_964494405.1 uncultured Iamiaceae bacterium | reverse complement strand
CGGGCAGCGCCCGCCCCGCCCACGGCGGGCGCTTCTCGCCCGCCGGGTCGGGCGCCGCCCTTCGTGGCTGTGGCGAGGGGGCGGACAGGGGGATGCGGGGAGATGAGTCACTTTCCGCGCGGGCCGCTGCGCTGACAAAGGGGAGTGGTGGGTGGACCGCCACCCTACTTGCTGAATTCAGGCCGGCACACTTAACTGCCTATGCTGGTGGTGAACTCAATGGAAAGGATACTTTGGGAATCATTTCAACTGTAGAAGTACTGCTTGCGCCTCGACTATCTGCCGGCTTCATATATCCCGTATCGTGTAGATTAAATATCGCCGCAGCCGCATGATTCAGAACTATGTCCCTAGTCTCTTGGGCTCTACCTGCATCAAGCAGGCTTCTATACGTCATAAGGGCATTTTGCCTATGCCTGTTCACAGTCTCGTTGTGCTTACTTGTGAGAAAGTTTCTCGAACAAAGTACCATAACATACACTAGAATAAAAAATACGAGCAACTTGCTCGAAAAAAACTGGATAGATTCGGCAATTGTGACAGGCGTAAAAAATGAAACTTTGTGAAAAAAGAGTGAGCTTATCCCAAAAACTAGCGCTACTGCCGCTGACGACAAAGCCGCAACCTTCCATTTCTCCGCATTTTCTGAGAATTTATCCGCTTCCTCTAAAAAATATACAGACTGTTGAGTGACTCCCTGTAGCGCAGCAACGTTTTTAACATCATCTAAAATTTCTTGAGATCGCTTTTGGAGGTCTTCGTTTCTTTCATTGGCTTGTCGAATGGCAGTGTCCACTTTTTTGGACATCCTGTCGAACTCAACCGTCCGTACTATTGAATATGATATTACTGGCGACAATGCCCTGTAGACGGTATTGTGTAAGTCCAAAATTCTTGACGCCGTTTTTGCCCTTTCACTGTCGTTTAGAGTCTGTGTTTCAGAAATTTCATTGAGAAATTTTCTAGCAGATTGAGCTGCGTATGCGACTTCTTCTTGAATCTCCGTTGGAATAATTTCCCAGTCGTCCGGATTCAGCCTTCCGAAGGTTTGCACTATTTCTTTAATACGCGCACTCTGCGCTGAAAGCGCTAATCTTTGCAAAGGTTCGTCAAGAGATTTGAGTTCAAAGTTCTGCATGTTATCCAGCGCAACACGCTCAGGAGAAAGATTTTCTTGGGTCATTCAACGACCTCCCTGCGCCAGCGAAAAACTAGCCTCAAACTCCCGCCACTCCCCCTTGCTCATCCCGCTCGTCTCCAGCGTCACCGTCTCCCCCGCCAGCATCCGCCGCAGACAAGCCATCCCCTTCCCCGAGAACTGCACCGCGTTCAGGCGGTAGTCCTCGAAGGCCGCCCAGGCGTGGGGGACCCAGTCCTTCACCACGTCGCAC
>CAZBTQ010000458.1:0-1392 GCA_964494405.1 uncultured Iamiaceae bacterium | reverse complement strand
AGCCCGCCGCGCTGTACCGCGACGGACCGGGCGCGTTCGAGTTCAACCGCACCGTCTCGCGGCTCGCCGAGATGGCCGGCGAAGGCTGGGGGCGGTAGACATGGACGAGGGGGAGGCAAGCATCTGAAAAGGCGTCATTTTCGGTGGATGGAATCCGGCTGGAAAGCGGCTTGCCACTTTTTCAGGGTTCGGCAAGGCTTCGGCGCGGGTCGGGCGCCCGGGGCGTTGGTGTCGGGACTCCGCTCCGGGCGGCGCGATGGGATGCGACGGGAGCAGAAGACGACAGGCGCCGCGCTGGAGTTGCGCGGCGCCTGCCAAGGCTTCTTCGGGAAAATGCGACGTGAAGCTCACGCGTCCCCTAGTGACAATGGTAGGGACGGCTCCCGGCATGGCAGCCATTGCTGTCTGTACCACCCGAATGTGCGCTGGCGGCGGAACCGCAAACGAACACGACAAGAGCAAGCACTGTGAACTTCATGAAATATCCCCCTCATTATTCTCCAAGGCCTGCAATTAACCGACCTTACGATTACAACGTAGCGCAGCTGATCTTATTCCGACCACAGCCGCCAAATTTAACCAAAAATTAGGATATGATCGCACTGCGATTAGGGGCGTCCGCCGGGCGAGAATGTAATTCTACGTTAATTCAAATACTTACCCGACGCTTCGGAGTTTCGAAAAAAGCGCGGATCCGCTCCCGGGCCAGTCGCGCAGATTGCGGACCGGCGGCGGAAACGGTCGCCGGCCCGCTCAGCGCATCGAGGCCAGCAGGCTCGCCGTGGCGAAGCCGTCGGGGGTGATCCCCTGCGACTGCTGGAACTGGCGGATCGCGGCGATGGTGTTCGGGCCGATCACGCCGTCGGTCGCGCCGGTGTCGAAGCCGCGCGCGGTCAGCCGCTGCTGCATCTCGATCTTCTCGGTGCGGCTGAGCTCGCGCTCGTGGCGCGGCCAGCTGCCCACGATCGGGCCGCCGCCCGCGATGCGGTCGCCGAGATGGCCGACGCCCAGCGCGTAGGAGGTGGCGTTGTTGTAGGTCTTGATGACGAAGAAGTTGTCGAACACCGCGAAGGCCGGCCCCTGCGCCCCGGCGGGCGCGAGAATCGCGGCGTTGCCGTGGTCGGGCAGCGGCGCGCCGCCGAGGCCGGTCACGCCGCGCGCGCGCCAGTCGGACACCGGGCGGCGGTTGGACTGGTCGGCGGAGCCGTAGTTGAACCCCGCCGGCAGACGGACCTCGATCCCCCAGGGCTGGCCCCGGGTCCAGCCGTTGGCGCGCAGGTAGTTCGCCGTCGAGGCCAGCGCGTCGGTCGGGTCGTCCGACCAGACGTCGCGGCGGCCGTCGCCGGTGAAGTCGACGGCATGCGCGAGATACGAGGTCGGGACGAACTGGGT
>CAZBTQ010000457.1:0-1396 GCA_964494405.1 uncultured Iamiaceae bacterium | reverse complement strand
GATGTCTGGGACCAGCGCGGGAGGACATGAGCGGGTCAAGGAGAGTCTGCCCCATGACGGAAGGTCTACCGGCCCCTCGACGGTCGTGTGCGATGTGGACTCCGAAAGGTCGCTGGTTCAGGTCTTCGTCTCGGCCCGCCATTGATCGTCGCAGAAGATTTCTTCGATCGTCAAATTGAATAGCCTGGCAAGACGTAAGGCGAGTGGGAGGCTCGGGTCGAACTTCCCTTTCTCGATGGCGTTGATCGTCTGCCTTGACACACCTGCACGCTCGGCCAGGTCTGCCTGGGTCCAGTCACGCTCTATCCGGAGATCCTTGAGGCTGTTCTTCATCGGTATCTCAGGTGGCCAGCGACGATGGCGATCACGTAGACGACTCCCAGGACAACAGGGAACATACCGATGTTGGCGTCGAAGGCAATGAGGTCGGCGGCGACAGCGACAACATACGCGAATCCGCCGACCCACACCACACCAAGGGTCACCGCCAGCGCATCCTGCATGATCTTTCGCTGCAGCTCGTCGACTCCTCGGAGAAAGCGGGCATGGGCGACAATCCATCCGATGCCAACGGCGATATTGGCGGCAATCGCGATCCAGCTGGCTACCGGCTGCGAGTCCCACAAGAGGCTGGGACCGAACCTGGCCACGGCCAGGGATGCCAGCCAGGCCAATGTCCAGGCCGCAAGCTGAACGCTGTTCCTGATCTCCGCCGAACTGCCGCTGGTCTGAATGTGTGCTTGCATGAGCCTCCCCCCCTGTACCGAAGTCAAACACACTTGACACGGGAATTATCAGTAGGTACGCTTGAGAAGTCAAGCAAACTTGACACGCAAGACGGTACCCTCACAGCCCAGGGAGGCAACCATGACCCGCTACAAGGTACAGAACAGATACATCAAGCACGGGTTCATCGAGAATGCCGAGGACAAGATCGAAGAGGCGATTCAACCCTTCCTGGACGAAGGAACGACGAACGGTTGGACGCTTCACTCGTTCCAGGCCACGGCCGCGGCGAAAGGCACCAATCTCGTATTCATCTGGCAGCTGCCTGATTGACGCTGGACCTTGACGAATCCCTCGCGGGCGGCGCCAGCGCCACAATCCACCAGGCGGGTTGCAGCGCCGACGATTGCGGGTTCACATCACTCGGCGTCACGTGCCTCCCTCACCCCGGCATGGCGGCCGGATGACGCCGGGGAGGGGGGAATCCACATGACGGCGTGGGGCATACTTGAGCGAGTGACCGTTCGTCAGCAGAGTGGAGACGCATGGGCCTCGATATCGATCACGTCACCAAGACCTACGGCACCTTCCGCGCCGTCAACGATGTCAGCTTTACCGTCTCGCCCGGCCGTATGTTCGGCTTCCTCGGCACCAACGGCGCCGGCAAAAC
>CAZBTQ010000456.1:0-1406 GCA_964494405.1 uncultured Iamiaceae bacterium | reverse complement strand
GGACCATCCAGAACGACATCCTCAAGGAGTTCATGGTCCGCAACACCTACATCTACCCGCCCGAGCCGAGCATGCGGATCGTCGCCGACATCATCGGCTACACGGCCGCCAACATGCCCCGGTTCAACTCGATCTCGATCTCCGGCTACCACATGCAGGAGGCGGGGGCGACGGCCGACCAGGAGCTGGCGTTCACCATCGCCGACGGCATGGAGTACGTCCGGGCGGCGAGCTCGAAGGGGCTCGACGTCGACGCCTTCGCTCCCCGCCTCAGCTTCTTCTTCGCGATCGGCATGAACTTCTTCATGGAGATCGCCAAGCTGCGAGCGGCTCGCCTGCTGTGGGCGAAGGTGATGAAGGAGTTCGGCCCGACCAACCCGTCGTCGCTCATGCTGCGCACCCACTGCCAGACCTCTGGCGTGTCGCTCACCGAGCAGGACCCGTACAACAACGTGGTGCGCACCGCTGTCGAGGCGATGGCCGCGGTGCTCGGCGGCACCCAGAGCCTGCACACGAACGCCTTCGACGAGGCGCTCGGCCTGCCGACCGACTTCTCCGCTCGCATCGCCCGCAACACCCAGCTGATCCTCGCCGAGGAGACGGGCATCCCGAACGTGGTCGACCCGCTCGGCGGTAGCTACTACGTCGAGGCCCTCACCCACGACCTCGCCGACAAGGCGTGGGCGCTGATCGAAGAGGTCGAGGCGCTCGGCGGCATGACCAAGGCGGTCGAGTCGGGCATGCCGAAGCTCCGCATCGAGGAGTCGGCGGCCCGCCGCCAAGCTCGTGTCGACCGTGGCGAGGAGGTCGTGGTCGGGGTCAACAAGTATCGGCCGGACGACGTCGAGACGGTCGACGTGCTCGACATCGACAACGCCGACGTGCTGCGCCAGCAGCTCGCCAAGCTCGACAAGGTGCGGGCCGAGCGTGACGAGGCCGCGTGCCAGGCGGCGCTCGCGGCGCTGACCGAGGGGGCGAAGGGCGACGCCAACCTCTTGGCCCTCTGCATCGACGCGGCCCGAGCCCGTGCCACCGTCGGCGAGATCTCCGACGCGATGGAGTCGGTCTTCGGTCGCCACCGCGCCGAGATCCGTAGCATCTCGGGCGTGTACGGATCGGCCTACCAGGACGACGAGGACTTCGCCGCCATCCAGACCGACGTCGAGGCCTTCGCCGCCGAGGAGGGCAGGCGCCCCCGGATCCTCGTGGTCAAGATGGGCCAGGACGGCCACGACCGCGGCGCCAAGGTCATCGCCACCGCGTTCGCCGACATCGGCTTCGACGTCGACGTCGGCCCCTTGTTCCAGACCCCGGCCGAGGTGGCGCGCGACGCGGTCGAGAACGACGTCCACGTCGTCGGCGTGTCGAGCCAGGCCGCCGGCCACAAGACCCTCGTGCCCCAGCTC
>CAZBTQ010000455.1:880-1415 GCA_964494405.1 uncultured Iamiaceae bacterium | reverse complement strand
GGCTCGGGAAGGTCGATCAACCGCGGTGGGCGCGGCCAGCGTTGGGCGTGGGGCCCGAACGCGACGGTGCCGCCTGATGCTCTGCCTGTGTCCTCCGTGATTTCCGTTCGCCTCCACGTCGACCGGCGACCGGCGTCACACGCACGCCAGCAGAGGGGACGGAGGGAACGGGTGCACAGCGGAGGCACAGAGCAGCGGAGTGCCACGCCACGCCCACGGTGATCAGGTCCTTTCGACTGAACGGTTCAGCGGTACGCTGACCTCGAATGGAGCCGAGCCAGCACTTCGGACCGATGGTGCTGACCGTCAACGGTCGCCGGCGGGCTCCGCGCCTCCGCGTGAACCTGTGTCGTCCGTGATCTCCGTTCGCCTCCACGTCGACCGGGGACCGGCGCGGTCACACGCGCGCCAGCAGAGGGGACGGAGGGAACGGGTGCACAACGAAGGCACAGAGCAGCGGAGTGCCACGCCCGCGGTGAGCAGGTCCTTTCGACTGAACGGTTCAGCGGTACGCTGACCTCGAATGGAGCCGAGC
>CAZBTQ010000455.1:0-780 GCA_964494405.1 uncultured Iamiaceae bacterium | reverse complement strand
GACCGATGGTGCTGACCGTCAACGGTCGCCGGCGGGCTCCGCGCCTCCGCGTGAAGATCCTCTGCGTCTCTGCTTCTCCGCGTCTCCGCGTGCCCGTGAGCAAACGGAGCGGACGGAGGAAACGGGTGCACAGCAGAGAACAAGAGAAGCGGAGTCCTAAAAGCCACGCCACGTGGCGCGGGGATGTCGATCAAACGCGGTGGGCGCGGCCAGCGTTGGGCGTGGGACCTGAACAGCAATGGCGCCGCGTGATCCCCTCCGATCCTCTGCGTCTCCGCTTCTCCGCGTCTCCGCGTGAACCCGTTTCCTCCGTGACCTCCGTTCTCTTCTGATTCGCCGACGTGCCCGTGAGTCAACGGAGTGGACGGAGGGAACGGGCGCACAGCAGAGGCGCAGAGAGACGGAGTCCCAAAGCCACGCCACGTGGCTCGGGAAGGTCGATCAACCGCGGTAGGCACGCCCACCGTTGGGCGTGGGGCCTGAACAGCAATGTGCCGCATGATCCCCGACGATCCTCTGCGTCTCCGCTTCTCCGCGTCTCCGCGTGCCCGTGAGCCAACGGAGCGGACGGAGGAAACGGGTGCACAGCAGAGGCGCAGAGCAGCGGAGTCCCAAAGCCACGCCACGTGGGGCTCGGGAAGGTCGATCAACCGCGGTGGGCGCGGCCAGCGTTGGGCGTGGGACCTGAACAGCAATGGCGCCGCGTGATCCCCTCCGATCCTCTACGTCTCCGCTTCTCCGCGTCTCCGCGTGAACCCGTTCCCTCCGTGATCTCCGTTC
>CAZBTQ010000454.1:0-1419 GCA_964494405.1 uncultured Iamiaceae bacterium | reverse complement strand
CGGCATGAGGACCCTCTACCTCCGCAACGTCCCCGATGAGGCTGCCGAGCGACTCGAGCGTCTGGCGGCCCGAGAGGGGATGTCGTTGTCCGCCTTCGCGGTGCGGGAGCTGTCGATCCTGTCGCGCCGCGCCGACAACCCTGCACTGCTCGCCGATCTGCCCGACCTGGGCGTGGAGGCGTCGGCCGTGGTGGACGATCTCGAGGCTGGGCGCAGCGAGAGGTGATCGTCATCGACGCGTCGGCCGCCGTGCTGGGTCTGCTCAACGATGGGGACGCGCGGGCCCAGCTCCGCGAGGGGCGTCTCGCGTGCCCCCACCTGGCCGACTCGGAGATCGTGCACGCCCTGCGCGCCGGGGTGAGGCGCGGTGATGTCGACGCGGAAGATGCCGCCAGGGCCATCGGCGCCTGGGCGGGTCTCGGCATCGACCGGATCCCGGCGGCGGGAATGCTCGATCGGGTGTGGGAGCTGCGAGAGAACCTCAGTGCCTACGACGCCACCTACGTCGCGGTCGCCGAGGCGTTGGACGCGCCGCTCGTGACCGCCGACGGGCGACTGGCACGCGCCCCGGGCCCGCGTTGCGCGGTCACCGTCGTCCGTAGCTGACCCGTCGCTGACCGTCGTCGGGCTACCGCAGGCCGAGCACCGTCACGAACGCCTCGTCGACGCCCCACTGCTCCTCGCGGCTGAGGTGACCGGCCAGTTCGCCCAGGCGGCGCACGTCGACCGCACCGACCTGTTCGACCAGCACCCGCGTGGCCTCGCCGTCGATGTCCACCTCGGGACGGAACGACGCACTCCGGGCGCTGCGTGACGTGGGCGCGACGAGCACCACCGAGCGCGGCAGCAACTCGTCGGCCTGGACCACGACGCCGTAGCGGTCGCCATGCTGCTCGTGCCCCACGCCGCGTGGGAGCGACAAGCGGTAGACGTCACCACGGAGCACGCAGTGACTCCATGAGCTCGGCGACGGCCAGCATCTCGTCGCGGTCGGCGGCGTCGGCCTCCAGCGCGGCGACCTCTGCCGCCAACACCGAACGCTGGCGCAAGCGATCGGCGGCCGCCACCAGCGAGGACCTGATGGCTTCGGAGCGCGACAGCCCCGCGGCTTCGAGCACTCGCAGCGCCTGTTCGGCCTCGTCGTCGAGTCGTACCGAGATCGGTCGGACCATTGGCACCAACGTATCACGATTCGTCATACTCGGCACCGGCTTCGGGCGTGTTCCGCACCCGAGCGTCGTCGATCGAGCGCCAACGGACCGGTCCGGTCCGGGCGGCCGCGGGTGAGTGTGCCTTCCCGATGCGGGCGCGCCCGGCTCAGGCGGACATGGACCCGTCGATGTCACACGACGCGCCGCCCCACAACCCCCTTGACGAACCCACGGCCAGCTCGCGCGGTGGCCGCGCCGCACTTGCCGT
>CAZBTQ010000453.1:0-1421 GCA_964494405.1 uncultured Iamiaceae bacterium | reverse complement strand
ACGGTCGCGGCCGTAATGTCGGCCGCCTTCCCTCCTGATCCATGTGACGAGGAGGGAACGATGGCGGATCCACGGATGGAAGGTCTCAACGGTTGGCTGCGTGCCCACAGGGGCGTGGTGACCCGTCCTCGGCTGGTCACGATGGGTTTCGGGAGCAGCTCGATCACCCAGATGCTGCGCTCGGGCAGGTTGGTCCCGATGATGTCCGGCACCTACGTCTCGGCGGCGACCGAGGTCGGTCGGCCCCAGGTCCTCACGGCGGTCTGCCAGCGCTATCCGGAGGTCGCGATCGGGTTCACGACGGCAGGGTCCGAGTTGGGCTACCGCAACATGGTCGACCCCCTGATCCACGTCCTCACACCGCACGCGATGACACCCGAGATCCCAGGTGTCGTCGTTCACCGCTGCCGGCGGATCGATCCCGTCGACGTCGCGCTCCCCCGGCGAGACGGGGTCCGCCTGACGAGCCCACCACGTACGTTGTTCGACTGCGCGGCGCTGCTCGACGCAGACGCGTGTGCCAGCGCCATCGAGCAGGCGATGGCGGATCGCCACTGTTCGATGGAGACGCTCTTCTCCACGATGGTGCGACTGCGACACCCTCGTCGCCCCGGATCGTCACGCTTCGAGGCAGTGCTCTTGTCGCGGCCTGTGCTGCGAGGCGCGGCTCGGTCGGAGCTCGAGCGCACCGTCAGGGCGGCGATCCGCCGAGCGGGACTGCCCGAACCCATCGTCAACCTCTGGGTCGACCTGGCCGACGGCAGCCACGTGCAGATCGACATCGCGTGGACAGAACTGATGGTGGCGTTGGAGGTCGATCACCCGTTCTGGCACGACCGCGAAGCCGAAGCGGCACGTGACAAGCGTCGGGACATCAAGCTGGCGGCGCTCGGATGGCTCCCGCAGAGGCTGTCGAAGGAGGCGGTCGAGAAGCGGCTCGACGAGTCGATGGCCGATCTCCGCGACGTCCTCGTCGTGCGGGGCTGGGTCCCCGAGGCGGCGTGATCCCGACTCACGCCGGATCGAGCCGGGCGACGAGCGACTTCGGCGCCACGGTGCGGTAGGCGTCCTCGCAGATGGCGGCGACCTCCCCCCAGTCGGCCTTCCCCCGATCGAAGCGGTATCCGATCCAGCCCCGGTGCCCGACGTAGGGAGGTCGGAAGAACCGCTCGGGCTCGGTGCGGATCATCTCGTCCTGCGCGCCTTCGGGCGCCGCGCACCACATGTGAGGGAACTCGTCGTCGTGGTGCCCGGCCGCCCACAGCATGACGAACTGCTTGCGAACGAAGAACGCCGGTGCACCGTGGCTCAGCTTCTCGGTCGCCTCCGGCAGCGCGAGGCAGATCTCTCGGACGCGCTTCTCGATCGTCGAGGCCGCGGGTGCCATGGGCGCGACCGTACTCACGCGTGCCGTGCCCGGG
>CAZBTQ010000452.1:0-1445 GCA_964494405.1 uncultured Iamiaceae bacterium | reverse complement strand
TCGTCCGCCGCTACCGAACGGGCGAGGCGTCGGTCGACTCGCTGCTCCAGTAGCGGCCTCGGTGCCCGACGTGGTCGAACAACGATGGCAGGACGTGGGTGACTTCATCCGCGACCAGCGTCGGTCCACCCAGCTGTCCCTGCGGAAGCTGGCCGACCGGGCCGGGGTCTCGAACCCGTACCTGAGCCAGATCGAGCGTGGGCTGCGCAAGCCGTCAGCCGAGATCCTCCAGCAGATCGCCCACGCCCTCGAGATCTCCGCCGAGACGCTCTACGTGCGGGCCGGCATCCTCGACGAGCGCGACCTGGAGGGCGACCTGCTCGAGTCGATCCACCGCGACGCCGGTCTCACCGAGGACCAGAAGAAGACGCTGTCGCACATCTACCTGTCGTTCCGGACCCAGAACGAGGCCGAGCGCGACCCTGCCGACGGCGCTGCCTCGGCCGCCCCGCCTGAGCCGTCGCACGACCCCCAGGTCGACGAGCCGGATGCACCCCCGGAATCTTCCGAGGCACCCTGACGTTGCAGGCGAACGTGCAGCGACTCGGCATCCTCTCCCTCCACACGTCCCCACTCACCCAACCGGGCACGGGCGACAGCGGCGGGATGAACGTGTACGTCCGCGAGCTGGCCGGATCGCTCGCCCGCGCCGGCGTCGCCAGCCGGGTCTACGTGCGCCGGTGGGCCGACGTGCTCCCCGACGTCGTCGAGGTCGAGCCGGGCGTCACCGTCGTGCACGTCGACGCCGGCCCGGCCCAGCTGGCGAAGGAGCAACTCCCCGAGGTGGTCGAGGAGTTCACCCTCGGCGTCGAGCGCGACCTGCTCGAGACCGGCCCGGTCGACGCGCTCCACGCCAACTACTGGCTGTCCGGCGTGGCCGGCCACCGGCTGAAGCACTCGTTGGGGTTGCCGCTCGTCTCGACGTTCCACACCCTCGCCCGCGTGAAGGCAGAGGCGTGCGACGACGAACCGCAGCGACGGGTCGAGGCCGAGGCCGAGGTCATCGGCTGCTCCGACGTCATCCTCGCCAACAGTCCGGCAGAGGCGACCCAGCTCCAGGAGCTGTACGGAGCAGCACCTGAACGCATCGAGATCGTCCCGCCGGGCGTCGAGCACGCGTTCTTCTCACCGGGTGACCGAGGCGGCGCGCGAGCCGCACTGGGACTCGGCGCCGAGCCGGTGCTGTTGTTCGTCGGCCGCATCCAGCCGCTGAAGGGTCTCGACGTCGCGATCTCTGCGCTTGCCGCGCTCGACGACCCCACCGCAGTGCTGGTCGCCGTCGGTGGGCCGAGCGGTCCCGGGGGCCCGGCAGAGCTGGCCCGTGTCGAGGCGCTCGCCGAGGACCTCGGCGTGGCCCACCGGGTTCGGTTCGTGCCGCCGCAGCCCCACCACCTCCTCAGCACCTACTACCGCGCCGCCGACGTCACCGTCGTGCCGAGCCGGTC
>CAZBTQ010000451.1:0-1455 GCA_964494405.1 uncultured Iamiaceae bacterium | reverse complement strand
GAGCGTGTCAAATGGTCTGTGTAAGGGGGTGAGGGTTCGTCTTGAAGGAGAACACTGTGACCATGAATGCGATCAGCCCTGAGCGTGAGGAGCGTCGTCGGGCGCAGAAGGAACTTGCTGACCAGTTGAAGTCGTCTGGGGCGATGGATGACATCTTCGCGAAGATCGACGCCGGGGTGCCACTGACGGGCGATCAGGGCCTGTTGGGAGGGATGCTGAAGGCCGCGTTGGAGCGCGGCTTGGACGCGGAGCTCACGGACCATGTGGGCTATGAGCGTGGTGACGTGGACGCGGGCCTGTTCCCCAATTCCCGTAACGGCACCACGCCTAAGACTGTCGCGACCGAGATTGGTGACGTGGAACTCGCCGTTCCGCGTGACCGCAATGGCACGTTCACGCCGATGCTGGTCCCGAAGGGGCAGCGCCGCCTGGACGGGCTCGACGGGATGATCATCTCGCTGTATGCGGGCGGGATGACGATCCGTGACATCCAACATCACCTGATCTCCACGCTGGGCACCGAGTTGTCGCATGAGACGATCGCGAACATCACCGATTCCGTCGCGGACGAGATCCTGGCATGGCAAACCCGCCCTTTGGAGGCGCTGTATCCGGTGATCTACCTCGACGCGATCGTGGTGAAGATCCGTGACGGCGGGCACGTGCGTAACAAGGCCGCCCACATCGCCGTGGGCGTGGACATGGACGGCATCAAGCACGTTCTGGGCATCTGGGTCCAAGCCACCGAGGGCGCGAAGTTCTGGGCGTCGGTGTGTGCCGAACTGGCCAACCGGGGTGTCAAAGACGTGCTGATCGTGTGCTGCGACGGCCTCACGGGCTTCCCTGACGCGGTCGCAGCGACGTGGCCCGAAGCGACCGTGCAAACCTGTGTGGTGCACCTGATCCGCGCCTCGATGCGGTTCGTGAGTTACAAGGACCGCAAGGCCGTCGCCGCGGCACTGAAGCCGATCTACCAGGCCGCAACCGCGAAGGCCGCTGCGGCCGCGTTGGATGATTTCGCGGCCTCCGCTCTGGGCGTGCGTTACCCCACGACGGTCAAGACGTTCCGTGACGCGTGGGAGGCATTCACCCCGTTCCTGGCGTTCCCGCCCGAGTTGCGCAGAGTGATCTACACGACGAACGCGATCGAGTCGCTGAACTTCCAGCTGCGCAAAGTCACCAAGAACCGTGGCCACTTCCCCAACGACGCCGCCGCAGTGAAACTGCTGTGGTTGGCGATCTGCGACATCGAGGACAAGAGAGCCCGCGACCGCATGAAGGAACGCGGCCTTCCCTCGGGCAAACGCAAAGCCGCCGGCCGGCTCGTCGAAGGCGCCGTCACCACAAACTGGAAACAAGCCCTCGAGCAACTCGCACTGGCCTACCCCGACCGCATCACCCCCCACCTCTAGCCCCACACCCCATGCCCCCTTACACAGAAAACTTGACAGGCCC
>CAZBTQ010000450.1:0-1461 GCA_964494405.1 uncultured Iamiaceae bacterium | reverse complement strand
CCCAGGACAAGCTCGGCACCCACCAGCTCGAGCGCACCGGCATCGGCCACGAGCGCGACTACGACACCAAGCCCTACGAGTTCGGCGACCCGTTCAACCTCAACATCGAGCGCACGGTCCGCAATGCGATCCGGCGGCGCGGCGGCGGGACGCCCGTCGAGCTGCTGCCGGAGGACTTCGAGGTCGAGCGCACCGAGACGCTGGTGAAGTCGTCGACCGTGCTGATGCTCGACCTGTCGCTGTCGATGCCGATGCGCGACAACTTCCTGCCGGCGAAGAAGGTCGCGATGGCGTTGCACTCGCTGATCTCGAGCCAGTTCCCGCGGGACTTCCTCGGCATCGTCGGGTTCTCCGAGGTGGCGCGCGAGCTGAAGGCCGAGCAGCTGCCCGAGGTGTCGTGGGACTTCGTCTACGGCACGAACATGCAGCACGCGTTCCTGCTGTCGCGCAAGATGCTCGCCCGCCAGTCCGGCACCAAGCAGATCATCATGATCACCGACGGCGAGCCGACCGCCCACATCCTCCCGAACGGCGAGCCGTTCTTCAGCTACCCGCCCGTGCGCGAGACGGTGGACGCGACGTTGCAGGAGGTCGCGCGGTGCACGCGCGAGGGCATCCAGATCAACACCTTCATGCTCGACGCCAACAGCTACCTCCAGGAGTTCATCGAGCGCCTCACCGAGATGAACCGGGGACGCGCGTTCTTCACGACGCCCGAGACCCTCGGCGACTACGTGCTCGTCGACTTCATCGAGCAGAAGCGTCGGCTGATGCGCGGCAGCGGTGCCCGCGGCGCCTGAGCGTCGCCTCCGCTCGACCCTGATCCTCGGCCTGCCGGCGGCGCCGGGCCCCCGCTCTGGGCCGAACGACCCAATCCCGCAGATCAGGGGTTGCGCATCGGCCCAGGCTGGGCCATGATCACACCGTTGTAATTACGTCTGTGATATGGGCGGACCCGGGGGAGTTCTCCTCAGGTGCCGGCCCAGGGGCGCCGATCCAGAAGCCGATCAGAGGAGGTCGACACATGCGTGATCACGATGTCGACGAACCCGACGACAAGGGATGGCAGGACTACGCGAACTGCCTCGGAGTGGACCCCGACCTCTTCTTCCCAGAACGAGGTGCGTCCACCCGCGAGGCCAAGGAGGTCTGCCGCGGTTGCGTGGTCCGGATGGACTGCCTCGAGTACGCGCTGACCAACGGCGAGAAGTTCGGCATCTGGGGCGGGATGAGCGAGCGTGAGCGTCGTCGCATCCGTCGTCAGCGTGCCTTGGCCCGCAACGCCGGGTTGGTGGTCAAGCCGGCGACCGCCTGATCGCGTCGAGGCGCGCCTCGATGGTGCGCTCCTCGGAGAGGTCGAGCGAGCTCCAGCGGTGCCGGGGGATCGCGTCCAAGGTGCGCCGGGGCAGCAATCCCACCAGCTCCGCACCGGCGACCGCCGCGCCCGCTGCCTCGGCGCGC
>CAZBTQ010000449.1:0-1467 GCA_964494405.1 uncultured Iamiaceae bacterium | reverse complement strand
GTGTCGATCGTCACAGGCTATGGACACGATCGACAGAAGCTGGTCGGTCCGCTCGTCGCGCGGGCGGGGCGTGTGGTTAGCCTCCGGATGTAGCCGCCCCACCACGGAGGACAGACGTGTCAGAGAGCGAGAACCCAGCGATCGAGGCCCCCGAGCCCGTGCGCACGCGACCGATGTCGAACCAGGACTGGTGGCCGAACCAGGTCGACCTCACCGTCCTCCACCAGAACGGTCGCGACCTCAGTCCGTATGGCGAGGGCTTCGACTACGCCGAGGCGTTCGCCGACGTCGACGTCGAGGCGCTGAAGCAGGACGTCATCGACGTGATGACCGACTCCCAGGAGTGGTGGCCTGCCGACTACGGCCACTACGGAGGCCTGTTCATCCGCCTGTCGTGGCACTCGGCGGGCACCTACCGCATCGCCGACGGGCGCGGCGGTGGCGGTGGCGGCCTCCAGCGCTTCGCACCGCTCAACAGCTGGCCCGACAACGCCAGCCTCGACAAGGCCCGCCGCCTCCTGTGGCCCGTGAAGAAGAAGTACGGCGAGAAGGTCTCCTGGGCCGACCTGTTGGTGCTCGCCGGCAACTGCGCCCTGGAGTCGATGGGGTTCGAGACGTTCGGGTTCGCCTTCGGTCGGCCCGACGTGTCAGAGCCCGACCAGGTCTTCTGGGGGCCTGAGGACACCTGGCTCGGCGACGAGCGGTACAGCGCCGACTCGCCCCTCGACCTCAGCGAAGGGCCGTTCGGCAACGTCACGATGGGCCTGATCTACGTCAACCCGGAGGGACCCAAGGGCAACCCGGATCCGCTCCTGGCGGCCCACGACATCCGCCTCACGTTCGGCCGGATGGCCATGGACGACGAGGAGACCGCGGCGCTCATCGTCGGCGGCCACACCTTCGGCAAGGCCCATGGCAACGGTGATGCCGACCTGGTCGGCGACGAGCCAGAGGGTTGCCCCGTGCACTCGATGGGCTTCGGCTGGGCCAATCCCCAGGGCACGGGCGTGGGTGTCGACACCATCACCAGCGGCCTCGAAGGGGCGTGGACCAACAACCCGATCCAGTGGGACAACGGCTTCCTCGAGAACCTCTACGGCTACGACTGGGAGCTCACCCAGAGCCCTGCCGGCGCCCATCAGTGGACCCCGAAGAACCCCGAGGCGCAGGGCACGGTGCCCGACGCCCACGATCCGTCCAAGCGCCACGCCCCGATGATGCTCACCACCGATCTCGCCTTGCGCTTCGACCCGATCTACGGGCCGATCACCAAGCGGTGGCACGAGCACCCCGAGGAGCTCGCCGACGCGTTCGGCAAGGCCTGGTACAAGCTGCTGCACCGCGACATGGGCCCGATCTCCCGCTACCTCGGCCCGTGGATCCCCGAGCCCCAGCTCTGGCAGGACCCGGTGCCGGCGGTCGACCACGAGCTGGTGGGCGACGCCGAGATCGCCGACCTCAAGGCCA
>CAZBTQ010000448.1:0-1468 GCA_964494405.1 uncultured Iamiaceae bacterium | reverse complement strand
CGCGTGACGGCAACGGGTGCCGGCGCAGCGCGTCGAGCTCGTCGGCGTCGAGCAGCGGCGGGGCGCCGACCGCGGCGTAGGCGACGGCCATCACCGGCACCATGCGCGCGGCAAGCCGCAACGCCGTGTCGTCGTCGAGCCAGCCGCTCACCGCCGCGCGGCGCGGGCACCGGTCACCAGATGCAGGGTGATGAACTCGTCGGCCGCGAGGTGGGCGGCGAGCGCGAACGACGAGACGTCGTCGAGGGTGTGGTCGTCGAGCGCCACCCCGTCGAGCGCGGCGCGCAGCTCGGGACGGCGGGCGATCCCGTGCAGATCGAACGTGTGCGGCCACGTCGCCGAGGTCTGCTCGGCGAGTTCGGCCGCGACCTCGGCGAGCCGGCGCAAGCCCGGAGTGGGTGTCGACACGGGAAGCACGTCGTGGCGCCGCTCCCAGTCGAGCAGGGCGGCGGCGACCTGGCCGTCGTGGCCGACGTCGAGCGCGTAAGCGAACCGGATCATCGGATGGAACAACGCTGTGCCCGGCGCTCGACCAACGCCGCAACCCGAGCCGTACCGTGGCGGCGATCCCGTCCCGTGCGACTCGCGACGCCGCTCGTCGAGCACCTCGACGTCGTCACGCAGCTCGGCCTCGCCACGAGCGTGAGCGTCGAACACCGACTGCAACACCTCCGGTATCGCGCCGAGCTGATCGAGCGCCACCAACGCCCATCGCCAGACGACTGCTGAAGTACCGCCGAAAGCTCGGAGAGAACACCAGCTCGTCGTCGAGCAGACGAACAAGCGTGGGCGAGATGCGGGGGACGGTCTGCGTGCTCTTACAAGCGACGTCCGACCTCATGTCGACTTGAAGTCAAGCGCTTCGATCGTCGCTGAGACAAATCGCGCTGCCCACCAGTGGCTGAGCTTAGTCATGGAGCTCGGAGGCCAGCCGCGGGGCCGGTGGCTTCGAGCGTCGGACCGGCCGATCGGTCGGCGGGCGGTCACCCGAACGCAGTGGGCATCAGCTACCGAACTTCAACGACCAAGCTCGAGAAGGACTCACACCTCCTGTTGAACGAAACTGAGGCGTAACGCGCAAGAGCCCGGCCCTTGCGGGCCGGGCTCTTGTCAGGTCCGAGTGGTCAGGTCAAGGTGATCATCGCGCAGTCCGCCGGCGTACCGGGGGCGGGCGGGCTCAGCGTCTTGGCGGTCTGGTCGTAGCCCCAGGCGGTGGCCGTCGGCGTACCGGCGACGACCTTGGCCGAGTTGTTGTTGCTCAGCGCGGCCGTCAGGTCTCCGATTTCCGGAACCGCGCCGCCCTTCAGCACGTAGGCCGACTCGTAGGCCGTCTGGAGGGTGGCTCCGTCGGCCTTACAGCTGTTCGTCTTCGCCTTTTCGGTGATGCCGCTCACGGCGAGCACGGTGACGGTAGCGAGGATGCCGAGGATGACGATGACGATGAGGAGTTCGACGAGGGTGAAGCCCT
>CAZBTQ010000447.1:0-1469 GCA_964494405.1 uncultured Iamiaceae bacterium | reverse complement strand
GTCATCCTCACCAAGCTCGACGGCGACGCCCGCGGTGGTGCGGCGCTGTCGGTCAAAGAGGTCGTCGGTCGGCCGATCGCCTTCGCCTCCACCGGCGAGAAGCTCGCCGACTTCGACCAGTTCCACCCCGACCGCCTCGCCGGTCGCATCCTCGGCATGGGCGACATGCTCACCCTCATCGAGAAGGCCGAGGAGGCCTTCGAGAAGGAGGAGGCCGAGGCCGCGGCAGCGCGGCTCATGGAGGGGCAGTTCACCTTCGAGGACTTCCTCGAGCAGATGCAGCAGCTCAAGAAGATGGGCCCGCTCAAGGGCATCATGGGCATGCTGCCCGGCGTCCCCAAAGAGGTCCGCGACGCCGAGATCGACGACCGCGAGATCGGCCGCATCGAAGCGATCATCCGCTCGATGACCCCCGCCGAGCGGATCGATCCCGACCTCATCGACGGGTCGCGCCGCACCCGCATCGCCGAGGGATCGGGCACCAGCCCCGGTCAGGTGTCACAGCTCTGCAAGCAGTTCAAGGAGGTGCAGTCGCTCATGAAGCGCATGGGCGGCGGCATGGCCCCTGGTCGCCGCAAGACCAAGAAGGGCAAGAAGGGCAAGGGCGGGCGCGTCACGCCCAAGGGCGGCATCACACCGAAGTTCGACAAGGACGACCCCTTGGGCCTGCAACAGCTCCAGGAGCTCGGCCTGCCAGGCGGCCCCACGCTCAACTAACCAGGGTTTGAAGTCGCGACCAGCGCCCGGCAGACTGTCGCGTCGCCTCTGCGGCTCTCGCAGACCCCCGATCGATCCCGCGCACAGGAAACAGAGAAGAGAACTCACGTGGCCGTCAAGCTCCGCCTCATGCGGATGGGCAAGAAGAAGCAGCCGACCTACCGCGTCGTCGCCGCCGATGCGCGGTCGCCTCGCGACGGGCGGTTCATCGAGATCGTCGGCACCTACGAGCCGCGCCGCGACCCGTCGGTCGTCAAGATCGACAACGAGAAGGCGGTGAAGTGGCTTCGCAACGGCGCCCAGCCCACCGAGACGGTCGAGCGCCTGCTCAAGACCTCCGGCGCCTGGGACTGGTTCAAGACCGGCAACGCCCCCGCCGAGCCGGCTGCCGAGACTGCCGCGGCCGCTGGGCCGCAGGCGGCGCAGTGAGCGACGACGACCAGGGCACCGACGAGGCCGCACCCACCGCGGCCGCGGTGCTCGACTACCTCGTGCGCAACGTCGTCGACGACCCCGACGGCGTCGACATCCAGATCGACGACTCCGACTCGTCGCGGGTTCGCCTCGACGTGCGCGTCGCCGACGGCGACATGGGTCGCGTCATCGGTCGTCGTGGCCGGGTGGCCAACGCCATCCGCACCGTCGTCCGTGCCGCCGCGGTGCGCGACGACGTCGAGGTCGACATCGAGTTCGTCGACTAGGACGTGCGCGGCGACGCTCGCACGTCCTCTGTCTCTCCCGCTCGTGTCGCC
>CAZBTQ010000446.1:0-1471 GCA_964494405.1 uncultured Iamiaceae bacterium | reverse complement strand
TGCGGATGAGATGCCGTGCGCCGGGGATCTCCAGCAGCCGTCGACGCAGGCGGAACCAACGAGTCGAGGCGAGGGCATCGAGCGCGGCGGCGTGGTGGTCGCGCTCGCGCGTCAGCTTCGCTCGGTCTGACGATGCCGTGTTCCGTTCGGTGTCGAGCGCTGATTGCAGCGCCGTGACGGCCTCGACGGCGGAAGCACGAGCTGCGTCGGTGTCGTGGAGGCGCGTGGTGAGCGACTCGGCGTGCTGGGCGAGCACGTGACGCGCGTGGAGGACCTCGTCGCGCTCCAGCCCGAGACGGGACCAGACCGGCAGGTGGTCGAGCAGCCACCGCCGGTCCGCCTCGGGGTCCACCTCGGGGGCAGCCTGCCGCGCCGCCTCGTAGAGGTCGACGATCGCCGCGGTCATGCTGGACAGCGACGCCGTCGCTCGCACGTGTGCGGCGGCCTCTGTCGCGTCGCGGGCGTCGTAGGCGTCGATGGCCTCGAGGAGGAGGTCGATGTCGTGGGGCATCGTGAGCGCACGACGACCCAGTCCGTCCATGCGAAGGGCGTCGACGTTGGCGAGCGTGATCACCGGGCCGAGCCCCTCCTCATCGGCGAGCACGGTGGCGGCGCCGGTGCTCATCGCCTCGAGCGCGCAGCGCCCCCTCGCGAACACGAGGTCGTAGTCGGCGAGCAGTTGCTCGGGATACGCCTCGGGTCGCCCCAACCCCCGGCCGATCGCATCGAGCTCGATGTTGCGGGCCGCGCATGCCGCGCGGACCGCGTCGAGGTAAGGGCCTTCGACCGCCGTGTTCGAGAACACCACCGCGCGTCGGGGCTGCTCGGGAAGGGGCTCGTCGCGCAGCGCGAAGCGGACCGTGTCGACGCCGTTGGGGATCACGTCGCACCGCTCGTCCGGGATGCCGTGGCCGATGGTGATCCGGTCACGGCAGGCGTTGGTGACACCGATGTAGTGGACGACCGACGACAGGACTGGAGGCTCGGCCATCCACGCGTCCCAGCCGTGGCAGGTGAACACCGCGGGGACGCCCGGGAAGCGCAGGACCGCCTCGGCGGTCTCGATCGTGTGGTTCCCGTGGATCACGTCGGGGGGATCGACCAGGCCGCTGAGGTCGTCGAGCACGGTGATCGTGGCGCTTCGGAGCTCGTCGGCGACCTCACCCAGGACCGGCGAGTACACGACGGGTCGCAGCCCGAGCGCTTGGAGCTCTCGTGCGAGATCGCGCACGTACAAGGTCGATCCACCGCGGTCAGCCAGGCTGATGGCGGTGATGAGGACGGTCGTCGACGGGCCACCTGGCTGTGATGTCAGTGGGTCCACGGAGGCCGATCGTAGGCCAGCACCGGCCCGCTCCGAGGGGGCGCGACCCTGTCGTGAAGGCGACACGACGACGCGGAAACACGCCGGTCGGCCGCTTTTGGCCCATCGTGAGCGGCTTCACTAGGCTCCCTCGCCGTGTCGGAATTC
>CAZBTQ010000445.1:0-1473 GCA_964494405.1 uncultured Iamiaceae bacterium | reverse complement strand
CATCGTGGCGTCTGTTCAGGGCCCGGCCGGCGCCGACACTCCGGCGCACCAGCGGTGCGCCGCATCGCGCGCTGTACATTGCAATTTGATCGGTGAGTGATCAAAATGCAATGATGATTTCTCGCCATTTGCAGGCCGTCGTCGAGCGACGTCTGCAGCAATACCCTGCGGTGGCATTGCTCGGGCCCCGACAGGTCGGCAAGACCACGCTGGCGAAGGCGGTCACCGCAAGCCATGAAGGCGCGATCCTGCTCGACCTGGAGCGCGAGTCCGATCGCGCGGTGCTGACGCGGCCCGAACTGTTCTTGCCGCTGCAACGCGAGCGCCTGATCGTGCTGGACGAAGTACAGCACATGCCGGCGCTCTTCGCGGACCTGCGGCCCGAGATCGATGCCGATCGGCGCAAAGGCCGCTTCCTGCTGCTGGGTTCTGCCTCCGCTGCGCTGTTGCGTCAGACCGGCGAATCGTTGGCGGGGCGGATCTCCTATGTGGAACTGACGCCGCTGCTGGCTGCGGAACTCGAGGCCGACCTGGCCACGGAACAGGCGCTGTGGCTGCGCGGCGGCTACCCCTCGAGTTACCTGGCGAGCGGCGACGACGTAGCGTTCCAGTGGCGGCAGGACTTCATCGCCACATTCTTGCAGCGCGACTTGCCCGGACTCGGCGTGCGCGTGCCGGCCGAGACGCTGCGCCGCTTCTGGACCATGTTGGCGCACCTGCACGGCCAGCTGTTCAATGCGTCGCAGCTGGGCCGTTCATTGGGGGGCGCCTCGCACACGACCGTCGGGCGACATCTCGACACGCTGGTCGATACGCTCATGGTGCGGCGACTGGAGCCGTATCTGGCGAACGTGGGCAAGCGCCTGGTCAAGTCGCCCAAGGTGTACGTTCGCGACAGCGGCCTGCTGCACGCATTGCTGGGTTTGGCGACGGTGCGCCAGCTTCAGGGGCACCCGGTGGCCGGCGCCTCCTGGGAGGGATTCGTGGTCGAACAGGTGGCGGCTGCGTTGCCCACGAGCAGGCAGATCGGTTTCTACCGCACGGCCGCAGGAGCGGAATTGGATCTGGTGGTGGACAGCGCTGCGGGCAGGATCGGCATCGAAATCAAGTTCTCGGCATCGCCCAAGCCAACCAAGGGCTTCTGGCAGGCCCTGCAGGATCTGCAGATCGAGCGTGCTTTCGTTGTCGCGCCGGTGCCGCGGCGCTATCCGTTGGCGGCGAATGTCGAAGTGGTGCCGGTGTGGGAGATCGAGCGCATCGTCGGCCGCGTGGCCTCATGAAGCCCATGGCGTGCAGCCGCGCCGGCCAAGCCTCGCTGCAGCCGGCTCGCCTAAGATGGCGGGCTGCGCTGCGGCGCCCCTCATAGATTCACCACACCACCGATGAGTGCCACCGAACCCCTGATCGATGTCATTGCAGGCGCACGGCCGAATTTCATGAAGATCGCGCCGATCCTGCGCGCGGTGCAGGCGC
>CAZBTQ010000444.1:0-1482 GCA_964494405.1 uncultured Iamiaceae bacterium | reverse complement strand
GCCGCTGATGTCGACATCTCGCGAACGTCGCGAGAAAAGCTGTCAAGGACAAAACGCGCGCTCACGACGTATCTCGAGCGGCGTGTCATCGTTGGCCGAGGCGCCACGACCTGCCAGGCGCAGGCCTCACGCGCGTGGAGCGCCACGCGTCCTCCGGCGTGGGATTCTGAAGATGCAGCCCGCACTGGCGAGATGCAGGGTCGCGTTGCCTTTCGGAACGCGAGCGACTCGCGAGCCGTCGCGCGCAGGTCCTCGGTGCGGCCTCGCCCCACGGACGAGCGCACCGAGGTGACGCCGGTCTCAGTTGTGCGTGAGTCGCCCCTCGAAATCAGCGTTGCCCGGCCGGGGTTGACCAGGCAGACGACGTCGCCCGGGTAGGGCGTGCCAGGGGGCCGAGGGGGCAGGGGTCTGAGAATTGGACGTTGTGTGCTCTGGACGACCTTCATTGACTCATTCCCAGCCGCCTCAGGGCGTCCTTTGCCAGTATGGCCCGTTCGGGCGGGCCGCCCCCGGCCACGTCTTGCAGGACCGCTATCGCATCCTGCCCGCCGATGTCGATCAGACCTTGGAGGAGGACAAAATCCGCACGATCAGTCGCCTGTAATGCCTCCCCGATGCAGGCCACTGCCACGGGATCGCGAATCGAGACCAACTCACGAGCCGCCGCGTGCAGCTCGCCCACATCCTGTGTCGATGTCACCAAGGCGACGAGGCGTGCGCACCGCTCGCGCAGCGTCGCTTCATTCCGAGGGTGAATCTCGAAGCGCAACGTCGTCGGGGCAGATTCCGCCACGGTCGTCCCGGTCTGCGTACGCATCGGGCGCTCCAGCCAGATGTCGACCTCAACGACGCCAGGCTGTTCGAACACGAGCTGGTCGTCCAGGATGAGCGACTGGACATGGCGCTCTCCAGGCGCCAGGACGACCGAGGCGGGGGCCGCAACGCCGCCGACGCTCGGCGTTTGCTGTCTGGGACCAACGGCCCCGCGCTTCACGGCCAACCGAAAGTGCTCGGCACGATCACGGCCGAGGTCCAGTACGACCGGCTCCCAGAAGTTGTTCTCAACAGTGAAGGTCACAACGACAGGCTCATGCAGCGTCAGACTCTCGTCGACACTATAGGAAGACACCACTGGGCTCTCCTGCCGCGCGTACATGGCTGGTGTCGTCGTCGTTGTTACCGCAACGACGACACACATTCGGAGGATTGAGTCCAGCTGGAAACGGCGGACTCGAAACGGCAGGTCAGAAGGTTCGTAAGTCACAGACTCCCCAACCTCGCACCGATTCAGTTAGACGTGTTTCGTGTACTCGAGTGTACTCGTGTTCAGTCCAATTGGCGCATGCGGTCGATCAGGTTGACGCGCGGGAGCGAACCTGTTCAAGACGCGTAAGTGAAGTTCACGTCGCTCGCGTCACCGCACGAACGGCACGCGCTTCGATCGGAGGATCGTGACATCCCTGGTGACGAGCGGAATCTCGT
>CAZBTQ010000443.1:0-1495 GCA_964494405.1 uncultured Iamiaceae bacterium | reverse complement strand
GGCTGCTAGCTTCCCACGTCGTGCTGGTCGTGGGGCTGACGGGCGGGATCGGATCGGGGAAGTCGTCGGTGGCGGCGCGCCTCGTGGAGCGCGGCGCGGTGCTCATCGACGCCGACGCGATCGTGCGAGAGCTGCAGGAACCGGGCCAGCCGGTGCTCGCGGCGATGGTCGAGCGCTTCGGCGACGCCATCGTGCGCCCCGACGGGACGCTCGACCGCCAAGCGGTCGCCGACGTGGTGTTCGGCGACGAGACGGCGCTCAAGGACCTGAACGGCATCGTCCACCCGGCCGTGCAGGCCGAGATGGCGGCTCGCATGGCCGCGGCGGCCGGCACCGACTCGATCGTCGTCATGGACATCCCGCTGCTCACCGACAAGCGCGCCGGCATGGGTCACGTGATCGTCGTCGACGTCCCGACCGATCTGGCGGTCGAACGACTCGTCGAGCACCGCGGGTTCACCGAAGCTGACGCACGGGCGCGGCTGGCGAACCAGATCAGCCGGGAGGACCGGTTGGCACTCGCCGACTTCGTGGTGGACAACTCCGGTGATCTCGACCACCTCGATGCCGAGGCCGAGCGCTGCTGGCGGTGGCTGTCGAGCTTGGAGCACGCCGCGCCCGCCTGACCTACGCTTCGGCCCGTCGGCGAGGGGACCGCCGCAAGGGGGCTGAGGGATGGACACGCACCTGTCGACCGTCGTCGAGTCGGTGGCCGACGCCGTCGGGGACCAGGTCGCCGTGATCCAGGGCGAGCGGCGCGTCACCTGGACCGACTTCGACGACCACGCCGCTCGGTTCGCCGGGGCGCTCGCCGCGGCCGGGCTGACGACCGGGTCGAAGGTGGCGCAGTACCTCTACAACTGCCCGGAGTACCTGGAGACCTATGTCGGCAGCCTGAAGGTCCGGTGCGTGCCGGTGAACGTCAACTTCCGCTACCTGGACGACGAGCTGGCGTACCTGCTCGAGGACTCCGAGGCCGAGGCGCTCGTGTTCCACTCGAGCCTCGGCGATCGCGTCGAGCGGATCATGGAGCGGGCACCGGGGGTCAAGCTGTGGGTCGAGGTGGACGACGGCGGCGAGCACGTCGACGGAGCGGTTGGTTACGAACAGCTGCTCGCGTCCACCGATCCCGCGCCTCCCCAGGCGCGGGACCCCGGCGACCTCACGCTGTTCTATACGGGTGGCACCACTGGGATGCCCAAGGGCGTGATGGGCAAGGTGGGCGGCGGTGTCGAGACGCTGATGGTGACCGCTCCACCGCTGCTCGGCCTGCCAGCACCAGCGGGTCCGGACGATCTCGCACCGCTGGCCGCTCGCCTCGCGGCCGAAGGCATGCGCGTCTCGTCGATCCCCGCATGTCCGCTGATGCATGGCACCGGGCTGAGCATCGGTGCGCTGCCTGCACTGATCTTCGGGGGCCCGGTGGTGCTGCTCGAGGGCCGGGGCCTCGACCCTGACGAGGTGTGGTCCACGGTCGAGCGCGAGGCCGTCAGCA
>CAZBTQ010000442.1:0-1520 GCA_964494405.1 uncultured Iamiaceae bacterium | reverse complement strand
TCAGCCGAGCGCGGCGATGGCGTCGGCGGTTGCGAGCGTGCGGCGGGCGTTGTCGACGTGGAGGTTCTCGATCATCCGTCCGTCGACGGTGACGACGCCTCGGCCGTCGGCCTCGGCCTCCTCGAACGCGGCGATGACCCGGCGGGCGTGCTCGACCTCGTCGTCGGTCGGCGCCCAGATGCGGTTCGTCGGCTCGACCTGGCTCGGGTGCACCAGCGTCTTGCCGTCGAAGCCCAGCTCGAACCCCTGCTGCGCCTCGACCTCGAAGCCCTCGGCGTCGCGGACGTCGTTGTAGACCCCGTCGAGGATGACCGTGCCGGCCTCACGGGCGGCGAGCAGCGCGGTCGCGAGGTGCGACAGGAGTGGCGCCCGGCTCGGCACCTGCACCGCCCGCAGCTCCTTGGCGAGGTCGTTCGTGCCCATCACCAGCGCGCTCACCCGCTCGAATCCGGCGATCTCGCGGGCGTTGAAGATCGCCTCAGGGGTCTCGACCATCGCCCAGATCGTGGTCGAGTCCGGCGTGCCGGCCGACTCCAGCCGCGCCGCCACCTCGGCGAGCGCAGCCGCGCCAGAGACCTTGGGGATGACGATCGCCGCCGGCCCCGCCGCCGCGGCAGCCGCGATGTCGTCGGCGCCCCACGGCGTGTCGAGCCCGTTGCAGCGGATCGTGACCTCACGGGCGCCGTAGTCGCCTGACGCCGCTGCGGCGGCAGCTTGCTCGCGCGCCAGCTCCTTGCTGTCGGGCGCCACCGCGTCTTCGAGGTCGAAGATCAGCGCGTCGGCGGGGATGTCCTTCGCCTTCTCCAACGCACGGGCGTTGGCCGCGGGCATGTAGAGGACCGAGCGTCGCGGGCGCAGCGAGTCGTCGATGCTGGTGGCGGCGCTCACGACGCCGGCTCCAGCGCGTACAGCTCGGCGAGCTCGGGATCGCGGGCCGACAGCTCACGGGCGAGATCGAGGATGACCCGGCACTGCTTCACCGAGGCGTCGTCCTCCATCTTCCCGTCGAGCATCACCGCACCGGTGCCGTCACCCATCGCCTCGATGACGCGCTGCGCGTGAGCGACGTCGGCGGGGTCGGGGCTGAACACCTTCTTGGCGATCGGGATCTGCGCGGGGTGCAGGCTCCACGCGCCGACGCAGCCGAGCAGGTAGGCGTTGCGGAACTGGTCCTCGCACGCGGTGGTGTCGGCGATGTCGCCGAACGGCCCGTAGAACGGCAGGATCCCGTGCATCACGCAGGCGTCGACCATGCGCGAGATCGTGTAGTGCCACAGGTCCTGCTGGAACGTCGCCCGCGGCGCGTCAGGAGAGTCGGCGTCGGGGTCCTCGCGGACCAGGTAGCCGGGGTGGCCGCCGCCGACGCGGGTGGTCTTCATCCGGCGGTTGGCAGCGAGGTCGGCCGGGCCGAGCGACAGCCCCTGCATGCGGGGTGACGCGCCGCAGATCTCCTCGACGCGGGCCACGCCCTGGGCGGTCTCGAGGATGGCGTGCAGCAGGATCGGGCGGTCGAGCCCGGC
>CAZBTQ010000441.1:0-1521 GCA_964494405.1 uncultured Iamiaceae bacterium | reverse complement strand
TGGGAAAACCGCTGGTCAGACCGGGAAACACGATGTGACAAGTGTACCAGCCGAGACCCCCCACGCGGCCCATCCGGAACGGTCTCAGGCAGGTCGGACCCGCACCTCCAGCGAGGTCACCACGCCCTCCCCGAGACGTTCGTCCAGGGTCGCCAGCAGCTCGCGCTGCATCCAGCGGATCTGGCTCGCCCAGCCACCGTCGTGCACCGCGAGGACGAGGCATCCATCGTCGAGCGACAGCGGCTTGGCCCGGGACGCGATCGCGGGCCCGACGACGTCCTCCCAGCGCTCGAACACGCGTGTGAACGTGTCGACCGATGGGGCGCCGAGGCCCCGCAGGACGCGGTCGACGGTGTCGCCGACCCGCACCGGCGGCGGGCCGTCGTCATCTGGAAGCGGCGACCACGGCACCCCGTCATCCTCCCACGTCCCTGGCGCGGCGACGGCTCTGCGGTCAGCGCTCGACGACCACTCCCCCGGCGATGTCGACCACCAGCTCAGGCGCGGCACCCTCGGGCAGGCGCGACGCGGTCGTGAGGATCGTCTGGCCGGCGGGCAGCGCGGCGAGCAGGGCGTGGCTGCGCTCGGGATCGAGCTCGGAGAACACGTCGTCGAGCACCAGGATCGGCGGCGATCCCACCTCGGTCGTGACCAGGTCGTGACCGGCGATCCGCAACGCGAACGTGAGGGACCGCTGCTCGCCCTGGGACGCGTGGGTCCTGGCGGGCATCCCTCCGATGGCGAGCGCGATCTCGTCACGGTGGGGACCGACGAGCGTCACGCCGCGCCGCACGTCCTCGCGGCGACCTTCGGCCAGCACCGCCGCCATCCCCGCATCGAGCCACTCAGGCGCGTACTCGACGTCGACCGCGGCCGACTCGCTCGCGACGGCGTCGTAGGACGCGCCGAGCACCGGGGCCAGGCGTGCCACCAGGTCGCGACGAGCGGTCCCCCACTCGGTCGCCACCGCGGCCAGACGCTGGTCCCACACGTCGAGCGTGGCCTCGGCGTCGGCGTCGAGGCGCCCGTGGGACTGCTTCAGCAGCGCGTTGCGCTGCCGCAGGATCCGGTCGAGGTCGCCACGGGTGCGGTCGTGGCGGGGGTGGACCGCCACCAGCAGGTCGTCCAGGTAGCGCCTCCGCTCGGCGGGCCCCGACTTCACCATCTCCAGGTCGTCGGGCGCGAACACGGTCGCTCGCAGGGCACCGAGCAGGTCGCGGGTGCGCGACAGGCGCTGACGGTTCACCTGGGCACGCGTCCGACCAGCCGCGGTGATCTCGGCTTCGACCAGCAGCGATCGACCGTCTCGCTCACCCTCGGCGCGGACCACCGCGCTGGACGCGCCGACCCGCACCAGCGCGTCGGTCGGCGCACCCCTGAACGAGCCGAGCGTCGCGAGGAACACCACGGCCTCGACGAGGTTGGTCTTGCCCTCGCCGTTGGCACCGACGATCGCCGTGAGCCCAGGCGCGAAGCGCAGGTCGGTCTGGGCGTAGCTGCGGAAGTCGGTGAGCCAGAGGT
>CAZBTQ010000440.1:0-1536 GCA_964494405.1 uncultured Iamiaceae bacterium | reverse complement strand
ACGATGCGGTCGCGCAGGCCGTTGAGCAGCAGCGTCTGCTGGGTCTCGGCCAGGCCGAGCTCCCATGGCCCACCGGCGTGCTTCAGCGACGTGAGCGGCGACGCACCGGTGCCGCCGTCGTGGCCCGAGATGAGCACCACGTCGGCGTGGGCCTTCGACACGCCGGCCGCCACCGTGCCGACGCCCACCTCGGCGACGAGCTTCACGTGGATGCGCGCAGCCGGGTTGGCGTTCTTCAGGTCGTGGATGAGCTGGGCGAGGTCCTCGATCGAGTAGATGTCGTGGTGCGGGGGCGGGCTGATGAGCGACACCCCCGGCGTCGAGTGGCGGGTCGACGCGATCCACGGCCAGACCTTGTGCCCGGGGAGCTGCCCGCCTTCGCCTGGCTTGGCGCCCTGGGCCATCTTGATCTGGATGTCGTCGGAGTTGGTGAGGTAGTCCGACGTCACGCCGAACCGGCCAGACGCCACCTGCTTGATGGCCGACCGCTTCGAGTCGCCGTTGGGGAGCGGCACGAACCGCTCGGAGTCCTCGCCGCCCTCGCCGGTGTTGGACTTGGCGCCCAGCCGGTTCATGGCGATGGCGAGGGTCTCGTGGGCCTCGGCCGAGATCGACCCGTAGGACATCGCGCCGGTCGAGAACCGCTTGACGATCTCGGAGACCGGCTCGACCTCGTCGATCGGCACGGGCGGGCGCTCACCGGTGCGGAAGGCCATCAGGCCTCGCAGGGTCGCGAGCTGCACGGACTGGTCGTCGACGAGCTTCGTGTACTCCTTGAACACCTCGTAGCGGCCGGTACGGGTGGAGTGCTGGAGCTTGTAGACGGTCTCGGGGTTGAACAGGTGGTGCTCGCCCTCGCGCCGCCACTGGTACTCGCCACCGACCTCGAGCGTGCGATGCGAGCGAGCCGACGGCCGGTCGATGTGGGCGCGGCGGTGTCGGCGGGCGACCTCGTCGGCCAACTCGTCGAGGCCGATGCCGCCCAGGCGGCTGGAGGTGCCGGTGAAGCAGCGATCGACGAGCTCAGCGCCGAGGCCGACCGCCTCGAAGATCTGGGCGCCCGTGTAGGACGCCGCGGTGGAGATGCCCATCTTGGACATCACCTTCAGGACGCCCTTGCTGCACGCCTTGATGTAGTTGCGCTCGGCCTTGACCGGGTCCTTGATGGCCCCGGTGTGCTCGGCGATGAGGTCCTCGATCGTCTCGAAGGCGACGTAAGGGTTGACCGCACCCGCGCCGTAGCCGAGCAGCAGGCAGATGTGGTGCACCTCGCGGGCGTCGCCGGCCTCGACGACGAGGCCGACCTTGGTGCGCGTCTTCTCGCGCACCAGGTGGTGGTGCACCGCACCGGTGGCGAGCAGCGACGGGATGGGAGCCTGGTCGGCGGTGCTCGCGCGGTCCGACAGCACGAGGAACGTCGCCCCGGCCTCGATGGCGGCCGACGCCTGCTGGCAGATCCGGTCGAGCGCGGCGCCAAGGGCCTCACCCCCACCAGCGACGGGGAACAGGCAGCTGATCACCTCGGTGCGCCACTCG
>CAZBTQ010000439.1:0-1537 GCA_964494405.1 uncultured Iamiaceae bacterium | reverse complement strand
TGGCCCATCCGCTGCGGCTCGATCGTCACCGAGGTGATGGCGTGGCGGTGGTAGTACCCCTGGGACGCGGCTTCGGTGAGGGCGACGGTGCTGATGTCCCGCGGCGCCTCGAGTCCGGCGGCAGCCAGGGCGGACAACAAGCCGCGGACCAACGGGTCCGGAGCGATGACCGCCGTGATGTCCGGCTCTGCGGCGACCTGTGCCGCGACATCCGCTACACCCATGCCCTCGGGGGCATCGAAGGTCCGGACGTCGATGTCGACGGCCTTCAGCGCTGCGGTGATCGCCACCAGCGGCCCGACGCGCGCGTCGCGCCTGACGGCCGCGACAACACGGTGGCCGAGTGCGTGGAGGTGGTCGGCCAGCGCCGTGGCGGCCTCGCCGACCGCGGGTTGCACGACCGGCACCCCGGCGAAGTGGCCGCCCCGGTCGAACATCACCATCACGGGCACACCGGCGGTGGCATAGCGATCGAGGTTGGCACCTCCGCCGGGCGGCGAGATGCAGAACAAGGCGTCGACGCGCCGCTCCAGGCAGCGGTGCATCAACAGGTCGTAGCGGTCCGCGTCGCCGCGTGCCGTGGAGATCAACAGGGAGTAGCCGGCCTCCTCGATCGTCTCGCTCAGCGCGTCGAGGAGGTCGACGCCGAGCATGTTGCGAAGGTCCGAGAAGATCAGGCCCATCGTGTTGGTGCGCTCGCTGCGCAGGGCACGCGCCGCCTCGTTGGGGACGTACCCCAGCTCGTCGGCCGCGCGTCGCACCCGCGCCCGGCTCGCCTCCGAGACCGCCAGCCCGTTCAGCGCCCGCGAGGCCGTGGCGATCGAGACGTCGGCCCTCGCCGCCACCTCGTGCAGCGTCACCTTCATGCGGTCGCAGGCCCACGTCGGCGGAGCGTAACCATCCGCGGCACTGTACCGGCGCGCCACCGACGTCATCGGGAGCGATCGCCGACCGCGACGCGCGCTTCCGTCCGCCACGAGCTCGCACGCGTACGACCCGCTCGTGAGGCACTCGACACCGGGCCGAAGGCGACGAGACCGCTGCAACCGATTGCCGTGGTGTCGGGGACGGTTCATGATGGGTCGATGGTGGATCGGGCGTGGGTCGAGGCAGCCCTCTCGGCTGGGCCTCGCTTCTCCACCATGATCGTGTCCGGCGATCAACACCTGGACGCTTCGGTGTTCGAGGACGTCCTCGCAGGGTTCGATCGCGAAGGTCTCATCGTTCTGGTGGCCGAGCAGTCAGAGGACGCCAGTCCCACCTGGTCGGCTGCCGTCGACATGCGTGATCGAGTGAGGTGGCGGGTGGCGACGGGCTCCGGCGTCGACGTGTTCGACGGGGTGACCCATTGGTGGTCCGACGGGATGCAGGTCGTTCGTCGTGACGTTCATCCCCACGCCGAGATGTGGCCGCCCCTGACCGTGCTCGCACCAGAACACTCGCTCGGACGGTTCGAGTTCGACGATCCGACTCCGGCGACGCACCTCGAGCGGGACTGCGTCAGCGCCGTCGGTCGCCAGATCCCTTCAGCGCGCAC
>CAZBTQ010000438.1:0-1545 GCA_964494405.1 uncultured Iamiaceae bacterium | reverse complement strand
CCGCTACTCCGGGACGAGCTCGACGTCGACGGTCAGGCCTGCGCGATCGTCGTCGACCGCCAACTCGAGCTTCTGGACCGCGCCGGCCTCGCGGAGGTCTGCCTCAGCCAGTCGGAGCGCGTCGATCCAGTCGGCGGGACCCGACACGCGGGCGAGCGCGACCTCGGTGCGCAGCGACCGCTTGGCCTCGGTCTTGGCCTTGCGCACCTCACCGAGCGACTGCGCTGCGCTCTGCAGCAGCACGGCGTTCGGCTCGACCGCGCCACCGAGCTCGTCGGCGGTCGGCCACGGCGCCCGGTGCACCGACCCCTCCTGCCACCACGACCAGACCTCCTCGGTGGCATAGGGCAGGAACGGCGCGAACAGGCGCAGCAGCGCCGACAGGGCCAGGTCGAGCGCGGCCCGCGCCGAGGCGGCGCCGGCATCGCCCGCCGCGCCGTAGGCCCGGCCCTTCACCAGCTCGAGGTAGTCGTCGCAGAACGTCCAGAAGAACGCCTCGGTGCGCTCGAGCGCCCGGGCGTAGTCGAACCCGTCGAAGGCGCGGGTGGCCTCGGCGATCAGGTCGGCGAGCTGGGCGAGCATGGCCCGGTCGATCGCCTCGGTCACCGCGTCCGGTCCGCCCGGCAGCGGCGCACTGCTCTCGCCGGGGCGGTCGCCGCCGAGGCCGAGCGTGAACTTCGACGCGTTGAGCACCTTGATGGCGAGGCGGCGGCCCACCTTCATCTGGCCCTCGTCGAGCGCGGTGTCGGTGCCCGGTCGGGCGCTGGTGGCCCAGTAGCGGACCGCGTCGGAGCCGTGGCGGTCGAGCACCTCGTGGGGGGTGACGACGTTGCCCTTCGACTTCGACATCTTCTTGCGGTCGGGGTCGAGGATCCAGCCGTTGATCGTGGTGTCGGACCACGGCATCCGGCCGTGCTCGAGGTGGCTGCGCACGACGGTGGAGAACAACCAGGTGCGGATGATCTCGGGGCCCTGCGGGCGCAGGTCCATCGGGAACGTGCGCTCGAACAGGTCGGGATCGTCCTCCCACCCGCACGCGATCTGCGGGGTGAGCGACGACGTGGCCCACGTGTCCATGATGTCGGTCTCGCCGACGAAGCCACCGGGCACGCCACGATCGGCTTCGGTGCAGCCCGGGGGGACGTCGGTGGACGGGTCGATCGGCAGGGCCGACTCGTCGGGGATGAGGACCTCGCCGTAGAGCGGGTGGCCCTGCGCGTCGAGGCGGTACCAGACCGGCACCGGGACGCCGAAGAACCGCTGGCGGCTGATGAGCCAGTCGCCGTTGAGGCCGCCGACCCACGCGTCGTAGCGCGCCTGCATGAACGGCGGGTGCCAGCCGAGCTCGCCGCCACGGGCGATCAGCGCATTGCGCAGGTCGTCGTCGCGGCCGCCGTTGCGGATGTACCACTGGCGGGTCGTGATGATCTCGAGCGGCTTGTCGCCCTTCTCGTAGAACTTGACCGGGTGGGTGATCGGCTTCGGCTCACCGACGAGCTCACCCGACTCGGCGAGCATCTCGACGACGCGCTTCTGCGCGCTGAA
>CAZBTQ010000437.1:0-1556 GCA_964494405.1 uncultured Iamiaceae bacterium | reverse complement strand
GGTGGACCCCAGTCGCCAGTTGGTCGTTCGATCACTCGCGAGCGCCGATCGTTGCTGGCGATCGCAGCAGTCTGCCGTTCGAGGTCGCCGGTGAGCGCATCGATCTCGTCGACGGTGGCGTGGTGGCCGACGAGCACATGGCCGAGCCGGCGGAGCGCGTAGCCGACGCGGGCGCGTGCCTCGGCTTGATCCGGTGGGAGTGGGGAGTGGTCCGGGGACGACGCCGGCGGTTGCTCCGGTCGTGGGTGGTCGGACACGGTGCTCAGCGCGTCGCGGCTTCGTCGAGCGCCTGGTCGAGGGTGTTCCAGCCGAGCACGGCGCACTTGATGCGGACCGGGAACTTGACCACGCCCTGGAGTGCCTCGAGGTCGCCCAACGTCACCTCTGCCCCATCGATCGCGTCGTCACCGGTCGAGTCGTCGGAGGCCGTCTCGATCGACATCATCGACTTGAAGCGGCGGATCAACGCCCGGGCCTCGGCGACCTTCTTGCCCTTCACGGCCTGCGACATCATCGACGCCGACGACTGCGAGATCGAACAGCCTTGGCCGCCGATCTTGATGTCGCTCACGGTGGCGTCGGCGCCGTGGCCGTCGACGAGCAGGTACACGGTGATCTCGTCGCCGCACAACGGGTTGTGCCCGTTCGTCTCGACAGCGGGTGGCGATTCCAGCTCGCCACGGTTCCGGGGGGTCCGGTAGTGGTCGAGGATGATCTCGCGGTAGAGGTCTTCGAGGCCAGGCATCAGAGACCGAAGATATCCGTCGCGCCGTCGAGCGCATCAGCGAGGGCGTCGACGTCGTCGCGATCGTTGTACAGGTAGAGGCTGGCGCGCGTGGTGGCGTTGACGCCGAGCGTCTTCATCAGGGGCTTCGCGCAGTGGTGGCCGGCGCGCACGCAGACGTTGCGCTCGTCGAGCACCTGGCTCACGTCGTGAGGATGGAGGTCACGGAAGGCGAAGCTGATGACACCGCCCCGAAGCTCGACATCGTTGGGGCCGTAGATCGTGATGTCGTCGCCGAATCGTTCGTTGAGCGTGTCGAGCGCGTAGCGGGTGAGGTCCTTCTCGTGCTGGCGGAGCTCGGCGAGCCCGATCCGTTCGAGGAAGTCGACCGCCGCGCCGAGACCGACCGCCTCGGCGATCGGGGGAGTGCCGGCCTCGAACTTGGCCGGGACGGGGGCGGTGGTGAAGCCGTCGAAGGTGACCGTGTCGATCATGTTGCCGCCACCGAGGAACGGCGGGATCGCATCGAGCAGCTCCATGCGTCCCCACAACATGCCGATCCCGGACGGGCCGCACATCTTGTGGCTGGAGAAGGCGACGAAGTCGGCGTCCCAGGCCTGCACGTCGGTGACGTTGTGCGGCACGTATTGGCAGGCGTCGACGATCGCCAGCGCGCCCGCGTCGTGCGCGGCGCGACACAGTTCGGCGACCGGTGGCAGCGTGCCCAACACGTTGCTCATCGCGGTGAACGACAGTGCCTTGGCGCCCGCGAGCAGCTGGTCGAGCCCGCTCGTGTCGAGACGACCGTCGGGGGTGAGCGGGATCCAACGGA
>CAZBTQ010000436.1:0-1556 GCA_964494405.1 uncultured Iamiaceae bacterium | reverse complement strand
ACTCGTCGTAGGCGGCCAAGACCCGCTCGGTCGCGCTCGACACCGCGCTGTCGGGGGTCTCGAGCTCGGCGAGGGCCTCGAGTCCCGTCGCCACGATGCGGAGATCATCTTCGAGGTCCGCACTGCCATCGGACGATCCTGGGTCGATCACGAGAGGGCGGGTGAGGACCCAGACACCGAGTGCCGTGTCGTCGTCAACGCTCATCGCAAGCGACGGCTCGCCGTCGAATCGGGTCAGAAACACGGCGCTCAGGATCTCCCTCGCGGTGGCGTCCGGCTGCAGCAACGGCTCGGTGACCGAGTGCACATGCGCCAGCTCGCGCAGCTGATCCAACCGTTCAACGTCGACCCGGTGCGGCACCGAGACCGTGAAGGTCGACGGGAGCAGGCCAACCGCTGCCGCCTCCGCCATGTAGGGCTGATCCTCGAAGAGCTCGCGCGCGTCGTCGTCCTCCTCAGCGGTCGTCCATCGCCAGGTCGCGGCCGGGATCAGCTCGTCGATGGCAGACGCGACGGCAGCGATCTGCTCATCGGAGGCGCCAGCCTGGACGAAGACGAGGAACTGAGCGTCGCGGTCCGCGATCGGCTGGTGAACGTCGAGCATCCCGCAGAAGCTCTGCACATCGCCGCCGCTCTCGACACGGGAGGAGACGATGAACGCGCCCAGCCCGACCAATCCGATCGCGACTGCGCCCGAGCCAACGAGTCGCCGGCTCATGTGACATCGCACTGCTCGGCGTGCGCGACGATCATCCTGTCGGTCGCGCTGTGCACCGCGGAGTCCGGTTCGACGCCATTGGCGATGTCGTCGATCGCCTCGGAGATCGTCTCGAGATCGGCGGCCACGCCGCGATCGACACCTTCGACCGGACCGAGATCGATGGCGGCGAACAGCTCGTCGATGTCGCCATCCAGCCTCCACATCTGACGCTCGACGACGTGGGGCACGCCACCTTGCCGACTGGCGAACGCGAACTCGATGACGTCGAGTGTGGTGACGGCGGGAGGAAGGTCGGGCACCACGACTCGAAAGACCCCGGGAGCAGACTCGAGGGACGGCGGAGGGCTCGTCACGGGTCCACCCACCGGCGTGGCCCGAAAGCTCGGGGGGAGCACCTCCGGGGAGACGCTCGCCAACATCTCGGAGTCGTCGGCGTATACGGCCTGGAACTCCTCGAAGGCCTCCTGCTGGTCGACCCACTCGATCTCGGTCATCTCGAGATCGTTGACGAGGATGTCCTCCACTCGATCGATCTCCGCCTCGGACGCATCGGGCTCCAGGAAGACCAACAGCTGCCCGAACCGTCCGACGTCGTCGATCGGCCGGTCGAGGGTCTCGCACAGGCCATCGCCTCCGTCGTCGGAGATCAGGTACGCCACTCCAGCTCCGACCACGATCAGCAGCGCCGCTCCTCCCGCGACGATCCATCGGCGACGCGCTCCCCCGGTGGGTTGTCGATCCTCCGCGTCGTCCGTCGCGTGCGCGCCCTCCGGTTCATCCACCTTGCCTGTCTCCACCTCGCCCACGGCGCGAGTCTGGCCGATCGCACGGTTCC
>CAZBTQ010000435.1:0-1571 GCA_964494405.1 uncultured Iamiaceae bacterium | reverse complement strand
CGGCCGGTGGGTCCACCACCGTGCCCCTCGCCGTGCTCGCCGACCTCGACCCGCTCGGCGACCTGTCCGAGCGCGATCTCGCGCACAGCGTCGCGGCCGCGCTCGCCCAGGCGGTCGACGTCGCGCTCGATCCGCAGTCCGATCCCGAGACCCGAGCGCTCGCGATCGCAGGTGCCGGTTCGCTCGTCGCAGGCCTCGAGATGTCAGACGACGACGATGCGCCGCGCTCGCTGCTCGACGGTGCTGTCCTCGCCGGCCGGTCGATGCAGGCAGGCCCAGACGGGCTGCAGCGCGCGCTGGTCAGGCTCGTCGCCACCCGCTCGGGTGCCCCCTTCGGGGCGGTGCACGCGGCGTTGGCTCCCCACACCACCAGGGTCCTCGCCGACGTGGTGTCGGACTCGGTGCTCCGCCCGTTGGTGTCGGCACTCGGCGGTGGAGGGGACGACGCCCTGGCGGACGTGCTCGGCGCACGGCTGGCCGTGGCAGGCCCGGTCGAGGGGCTCGCCGCGCTCGGGGTCATCGACGAGGACCTCGACGCGGTCGCCCGGCAGTCCACCTCGCAGCGTGGTGTGCAGCGAGCTGCGCGCCCGCTCGGAGAGTCCGACGTCCGCGCGCTGCTCGACGACGCGTGCTAGGACGGTCGGGTCGGCGAGGGGTAGGCGAGTGCATGGGCCATCTGGCCTGAGTCGAACGACCCAGAAATCTCTCAACCACGGTGCGTGGTTGGCCGATGTAGATCTGAGCCACCCCGAGGCGGGGGTCGTCCGAAAGGGGCCAGCCCAGTGTCGTCATGTACAAGGCATCCGTTCACCACCGCAGAGGCGTCCTGTCGTCGCTGCGACGACCACATCTGTGCTGACTGTCGGGTGGACGCTCGCGGCCGCACGTGGTGCATCGACTGCGCGCTCGCCGCGGCGGGGGTCAAGACGTCAGGGCGATCGGGACGGTCGGCCGCCTCGTACCGGCGGCGGATCAACCAGCTCGCCGGCACCACGATCGCCGCCCGCGAGATCGATCTGCGTGAGCCGGCTGCAGCGATGGCCGCCCCCCGGCCGTCCCAGCTCGTACGCGACCTGCGCGTCGGTCGACGCTCGTCGACCCCCGCCGGTCCGTCGACGCGCGGCGCTCCCGTCGGGCCTGAGCCCGCCGAGCGCCTCGCCGATCCGGCTGACGTCTCGGCACCAGCACCGCCGCCACCTCCACCGCCAGCACCCGGTGGTGCCACGGCAGTCGCGCCACTGGTCGATGCACCGGTCGCCGCGACCCCTCCCGAGTCCCTGCGCCGTTCTCCAGCGGGATCGCCGGCGCGTGCTCGCCTGAAGCCGGTGCCGCGCCTGTCCGACATCGTGTCGCCTCCGTCCGAGGACTCGTACCGCACCTGATGCGCTGACGATCATCCGGGGCGACCCCGAGGCGGGGTCCATCCGAGAGGGCGGCCCAGTGGCGTCGTGTTCTCGACGCCCGTTCTTGGCGCGGGTTCGTTCAGCTGGTGGCGACCGCCTCCAGCGCGCGGCGGGTGAGCACCCGCGCGAGGTGGCGGCGGTAGTCGGCGTCGGCGTTGAGGTCGTCGG
>CAZBTQ010000434.1:0-1576 GCA_964494405.1 uncultured Iamiaceae bacterium | reverse complement strand
TGGTGGGGCGGCCATCGTATTGCCTGTTTGGTTCCGGCTTTGCCGGCTTAGGATAAATAGACGCATCGCTTGTGTGAGGCGTTGTTGCTTCTGGGTCCAGATGGCGCTCAGATCCGCCTCAAATGTGCTCGATTCAGCGGTTGAACCGCTGCTGGACGGATAAAATCGGGCCTAAAGCGGCAAGGCCTTGATTCCATTGAGAATCAAGGCCTTGCGCGCGTTAACTGGGTTCTGTGGGGTGGCTGATGGGACTCGAACCCACGACAACAGGAATCACAATCCTTCGCGGATAGTATTTGGCACTGTTGGGCATTGTCGATATACTCTATATAAATCAACACTCTAGGTTGGACGCACTGGATAGGCAGCCAGTCTAAGTGTTGATTGAAATGGATTCAAATTCGGCAAATCGTCTTACATCCGCCCTTACATCCGGCCGATGTAAGGCCAATGCGAAGGACGCGGACATGGCAAGAATCAAGTTCACGGCGCCGAGAATTGCGGAGTTCAGATGCCCGCCCAGCAGGCAACAAGCGTTTCTATGGGATGCGACCGCGCCCGGTTTGGGCCTGCGTGCCACGCCAGCCGGCCGGGCGGCCTACGTGTTCCAGGGCGAGTATCAAGGCAAGACCCTGCGTATCACCATCGGCAGCCCCGACGTCTGGACCATCCCGAAGGCGCAGGAGAAGGCGCGCGAGCTGCAGCGCCAGATCGACGAGGGCCGCGACCCGCGCGCGGTGAAGGCGGAAATCACCGCCGCCGACCTGGCAAAGCGCGAGGCCGAACGAGGCAGGGCGTTGACCGTTGGAGAGGTTTGGACCGCGTACCTGGCCGAGCGCCGGCCGCACTGGGGCGCCCTGCATTACCGCGACCATATCGACAAGGCGCGCCCCGGCGGCGAGCCATCGAAGCGCCGCGGCTGCGCTGGTGAACTGACGAAGCCCGGCCCGCTGGCAAGCCTGATGCCGTTGCGGCTGGCCGACCTTGACGCCGCCGCTATCGAGGCATGGGCAGCGCGTGAGGGCAAGACCCGCGCATCATCGGCGCGGCTGGCGTGGCGCCTGCTGACCGTGTTCTTGACTTGGTGCAGCGAGCAGCCCGCCTATGCGCAACTGCTTCCCGACAAGAACCCCGGCAAGACCCGCAGAGCACGCGAGTCGCTGGGCACACCCGGCACGAAATCGGACGTACTGCAGCGCGAGCAGCTGCGTGTGTGGTTCGAGCATGTGAGCAAGATTGCGAACCAGACGATTGCCGCAGCGCTGCAAGTCATGCTCTTGACCGGCGCGCGCCCGGGCGAAGTGCTGTCGCTGCGTTGGGACGATGTGAACTGGCAGTGGAAGGGCCTGGCCATCCGCGACAAGGTGGAGGGCTCGCGCGAAGTCCCGCTCACGCCCTACGTCGCGCACCTGTTGGCCGCCCTGCCCCGGCGCAATGAGTGGGTTTTTTCAAGCCCCACGAGCGCGAGCGGATGCCTCACCGAGCCGAACACGCCGCACACGCGCGCCTGCCGCGCCGCTGGCCTGGAAGGGCTGACTCTGCACGGGCTGCGCCGCAGCTTCGCCAGCTTGACCGA
>CAZBTQ010000433.1:0-1576 GCA_964494405.1 uncultured Iamiaceae bacterium | reverse complement strand
GCACCGGTGGCGCCGGCGATCAGCACGTGGGGCATCGCCGCGAGGTCGAGCATCACCGACGTGCCGTTGATGTCGCGACCGAGCGCGACCTCGAGCGGGCCCTTCGCCTTGGCCGCCTCGGGCGATGCGAGGAGGTCACCGAGGGCGACAAGCTCGCGACGTGAGTTCGGGACCTCGACGCCGATCGCCTGACGTCCCGGGATCGGCGCCAGGATGCGCACGTCGGGCGACGCCATGGCGTAGGCGATGTCCTTGTGGAGGCTCGTCACCCGGGCGACCTTCACGCCGGGGCCGAGCTCGAGCTCGTAGCGGGTGACGGTGGGACCGACGACCATGCCGACCAGGCGCGTCTCGACGCCGTGCTCGGCGAGCGCCTGCTCGAGGACCCGCCCCGTCTCCTCGATCGCCTTCTCGTCGACCTTGTGTGGACCGGCACGATCGAGGAGGTCGAGCTTCGGCAACTTCCAGGGCGACGCCGTCGCGGCCGGGCCGAGGTCGATGTGGAGCTGTTCGGGATCGACCACCGGGCCGTCGGCGGCAGCGCCCTTGGAGGCCTTCGACCTCGCCACCGCGGCGGTGTCCTGGTCGAACGGGCCCGGCACGATCGTGGTGTCGTCGACCGGGACCGTGGCGCCGCCGACCACCATCGTCGGTGAGTCGCCGGTGAGGTCGACCGTGGTGGCGTCGGTGGAGCCGGGGTTGTCGTCGCCCCAGCCGCTCGGGCTGGTCAGGTCGACAGCGGGACGTGGCGCGGCGTCGGCGAGCGCATCGGCATCGGTGGACGCCGACCCCGGCGTCGACAGCATGGTGGCGACGGCCTGGCGCGTGACCTGGGTGATCGGACGGAAGCCGGCCGCGGTGGTGCCCGCCAACGACCGCACCGTCGTGTGGGTCAGCACCAGGAGCGAGATCACGGTGATGGTGCCGAGCACGAGTGCGGCGCCGTAGATCGATGCCAACGCCTCGAGCGGGATGCCGGTGGTGGCGCCGATGACGCCCCCGGCGTCAGCGAGCGCATCGATGCCATCGCCCATCGCGGGCTGGCCGAGGAACAGGTGCAGCAGACCAGTGCCACCGACGAGCAGGAGGATCGACCCGATCACGCCACGCACCGGGAACCCGGCGTGGTCTTCGTCGTCGGGGTCGTTGCGCACCAGGATCACACCCGCGAGCACGAGCATCGGCGGGACGAGGAAGCGGGCGACGCCGAAGAGGCCGCCGAACGCAGCGTCAGCCGCACGACCGGTGGCGCCGGCGAGGTTGGCGTAGATGCCGAGGCCGGCCAGGACGCCGCACGCCATCAGCACCAGTCCCCAGGCGTCGGCGACGTGGCCGTCGAACGCGCCGCCGAAGATCGGGCCGCGCGGCGGGGGCGCGGTCCTGCCCCGGCTGGGACGGGAGGAGCTGGCGGATCGAGTGGACTGCTTGGTGGCCACGGTCACCTCGGGGCGCGTGCATGCGGCAGGCTCCACCCGGCGACCATGCTCGCCGCCCCGCCCACCGAGGTCAAGGACCCTCGGCCGGGTCGGCTCCGCTGCGCTACGCCTCCAACCCTTCGGGTCGGCTCCGCTGCGCT
>CAZBTQ010000432.1:0-1577 GCA_964494405.1 uncultured Iamiaceae bacterium | reverse complement strand
CGCTTCGAGGGGGCTCATGTCCACCAGGCTACCTAGGATCGCCAGACGTGACCGACGGCAGCCGCAAGGCGATCCTCGCGGCGTTCCTCGCCAACATGGGGATCGCCGTCAGCAAGTTCGTCGGCTTTCTCCTCACCGGCTCGGCGAGCCTGCTCGCGGAGACCGTCCACTCGCTCGCCGACACCGGCAATCAGGCGTTGCTGTTCCTCGGCGGCCAACGGGCCAAGCGGACCGCCACCCCGATGCACCCGTTCGGATTCGGGCGCGAGCGCTACTTCTGGTCGTTCGCGGTGGCGATGGTGCTGTTCTCGATGGGCGGCATGTTCGCCCTCTACGAGGGGATCCAGAAGCTGCGCCATCCCCACGACGTCGAGAGCCTGCCGATCGCGGTCGGCATCCTACTCATCGCGATGGTGCTCGAGTCGTTGTCGTTGCGCACGGCGGTGCGGGAGAGCCGGCATTCGAAGGGACCGGGCACGACCTGGTGGGGATTCATCCGGACGACCCGTCAACCGGAGCTGCCCGTCGTGCTGCTCGAAGACGTCGGCGCGTTGTCCGGCCTGTTCGTCGCGCTGGCGGGCGTGGTGCTGGCGTCGGTGACCGGCAATGCCCGCTTCGACGCAGCCGGATCGGTGGCGATCGGCGTGCTGCTGATCGTGATCGCGATCGTGCTCGCCACCGAGATGAAGAGCCTGCTGATCGGCGAGTCCGCCACACGCGGTGAGTCCGAGCGCATCGTCGCGGCGATCAACGCGGCACCGCACGTCGAGCGCCTGATCCACATGCGCACCGAGCACCTCGGACCCGACGAGATCCTGATCGGAGCGAAGATCCAGTTCGCGTCGACGCTCGACGGCAACGGGCTCGTGGAAGCGCTGAACGCCACCGAGGATCGGATCAGGGCGGCGGTGCCGACGGCGACGGTGATCTATCTCGAGCCCGACCGGTTCGACCCCGAGCGCACTTCGTGATCCGCCGCACCCGCGACGCGCTCGCCGGCCGCTCGCTCGGCGCTCGGCCACTCGGCCTGGCCGTGATGGTGGTGGCGATCCTCGCGTTCTCGGTCAGCTCGCCGTTGATCAAGTGGTCGGGCGATCCGGGGTCGGTGATCGCGTTCTGGCGGATGGTCGGGGCACTCGTGGCCTGGTGGACGGTGATGCTCGTCACCCACATCCGGCGTGCGCAGCCGTTCCCGTCACGTTCGACATGGTTGACGGTGCTGCCCGCGGCCCTCCTGTTCGGGGCCAACATCGCCACGTTCTTCACCGCGATCACCAAGACGAGCATCGCCCACGCCGAGTTCATCGGTGCGATGAGCCCGCTGATCCTCCTCCCGGCCGGCGCGCTCTTCTTCCACGAGCATCCCAACTGGAAGGCGTTGCGCTGGGGCGGCCTGTCGATCGTCGGCATGGCCCTGGTGCTGTTCCTCGGGCCGGCGAACGGCGTCGCCACGGTCGCCGGTGACTCGCTGATGATCCTCGTGCTGATGTTCTGGGCCGGCTACCTGCTGATGTCGAAGCGGGCCCGCAACCGCGGCGTCGGCACGATCGAGTTCATGGTGTGCCTCGCCCCGCTCG
>CAZBTQ010000431.1:0-1593 GCA_964494405.1 uncultured Iamiaceae bacterium | reverse complement strand
CGGCGATCCTCCGTGAGATCGAGCGCTTCCTCCTCGAGCTCGGCGCAGGCTTCGCCTTCGTCGAGAGACAGAAGCGCATCACCCTCGACGGCGACGACTACTATCTCGACCTCCTGTTCTTCCATCGCCGCATGCAGCGCCTCGTGGCCGTCGAGCTCAAGATCGGCGACTTCAAGCCCGCCGACTCTGGGCAGATGGAACTCTACTTGCGCTGGCTCGATCGTCACGAGCGCCAGTCTTCCGAGCACTCCCCACTCGGCATCATCCTTTGCGCCGGCAAGAAGCGAGAGACCGTCGAGTACCTGGATCTCGACGCGCGCGGTATCCACGTCGCCGAGTACCTGACCGAGCTGCCGCCTCGGAAGGTGCTCGAGGAACGTCTGCGCCGAGCCATCGAAGCCGCAAGGCACCGCCTTGCACTGGGAGCCGGCGTTGACACCGTCATCGATGTCCTGCAGGCTCGCAGCACAACGCACAAGCGGAAGGAGCGCAAGAGGTGATGGCCAGGAAGAAGCCCGCCGCAGCCAAGCCACCGCGTCGGACTCGCTCGAGCGGTGGCTTGGCGTGGTGCAGCGCCTCTCGGACGAGGCGATTGCACAGGTCCGGGGATCGGGGGCGATCCGTCGTTCGGGACCGTCGAAGTCGAGGCTCAGCCAACCTCGTAGACCTGGTAACCGACCCACCCTTTCGACAAATCCACCTGACCGACTCCCACGGCCACGATCTTGTTCAACCAGGCATACTTCTCAGAGCTGGTCTCGAAATATGGCGTCGTGCGGAAATAGTAGTCGGCCGGGGGCACTGCTTCGCCCCTCAGGACCCGAGGCAGTGCGTCGCCGGCCACGATGCCCTCGTACCGCATGTAGATCAGCGCCTCGTCGTCGGTCTTGATCGTGATGCGGACGTCGAGCTGCCCTGCCCCGTCGGGACGTAAGAGCAGCCAGTCTCCCCCGCTTCCGTGGAGCAACTGTCCGCGCACGCGATCTCCGCTGATGGTCCCGCTGCCTTGGCCGACAACGGCCAGCATCCTGTGACCCAGGGGGGTTTCTCCGAGATCGTCAAAACGTTCCAGCGTGGCGCTGAGTTCGAACAGGGGCGTGAGCTGTGGGGACGGGTACGGATGAGGCATCGATATTCCCTTCTGTCGGTGACGAAGCTAAACGGAAGTCGTGGCAGGAGTCCTTACGAAACTCTTACAATACGCTCGTCTCGACCGGCCCCTCGCAGGAGAATGCATGCTCCAGCGTCCTTCGCCTCGGACAGACGACGTCTTCGACCGGTTCCGGCTGTCAGCGGACGGCACCCTGCTGACGCGCGACCGCGCACCGGTGTCGCTGCGGCCGAAACTCCTGCGGACGCTGCTGGTCCTCGTCGAGCGTGCCGGACGAGTGGTTCCGAAGGAGGTCGTGATTGAGGAGGTGTGGCCGGATACGTTCGTCGACGAGAGCGGCCTGACCCGGAACATCTGCGTGCTTCGGAAGGCCCTCGGAGACGACGGCGCACGCTTCATTGCGACTGTGGCACGGGTCGGTTAGCCGATCACCCCGTGCGCAGGATCTTCTCCATCGGCCTTCCCCGCGCCAGCTCGTCGAT
>CAZBTQ010000430.1:0-1595 GCA_964494405.1 uncultured Iamiaceae bacterium | reverse complement strand
GACTCGAGGTTGTTCATGTGCCGGATCACCGGGTACTCGAGCGTGATGCCGTTGGCACCGAGCACGCTGCGAGCCTCCCGGGCGATCTCCAGGGCCTGGCGCACGTTGTCCATCTTGCCGAAGCTGACCTGGGCCGAGGTGATCTGGCCGGCGTCCTTGAGCCGCCCGAGGTGCAAGGCGACCAGGGTGCCGCGCTGCACCGCCACCATCATCTCGACGAGCTTGCGCTGGGTGAGCTGGAACGACGCGATCGGCTGGCCGAACTGCTCGCGGTCCTTCGCGTACGCCAGCGCGGCCTCGTAGCAGGCACGCCCCGCGCCGATGGCCCCGAACAGGATCCCGTAGCGGGCCTCGTTGAGGCACGACAGCGGGCCGCGCATGCCAGCCACACCGGGCAGGACCGCGTCGGCGGGCAGGCGCAGGTCATCGAACACCAGCTCGGAGGTGACCGACGCCCGCAGCGACGCCTTTCGCTTGATGTCGTGCGCGCTGAACCCGGGCGAGTCGGTCGGCACCACGAACCCGCGGACGCCGTCGTCGGTGCGGGCCCACACGACCGCGACGTCGGCGACCGACCCGTTGGTGATCCACATCTTCGAGCCGTTGAGCACCCAGTCGCCGCCCGCGTCCTGCTTGGCGTGGGTGCGCATGCTGGACGGGTCGCTGCCCGAGTCGGGTTCGGTGAGCCCGAAGCACCCGATCGCCTCACCCGCGGCCATGCGCGGCAGCCAGGTCTCCTTCTGCTCGTCGGACCCGTAGGCGTGGATCGGGAACATCGCGAGGGACCCCTGCACCGACACGAAGCTGCGCAGACCGCTGTCGCCGGCTTCGAGCTCGAGGCACGCCAGCCCGTAGGCCACCGCACTGGTGCCCGCGCATCCGTAGCCGTCGAGGTGCATGCCCAACAGGCCGAGCTCGCCCATCACCGGTGCCAGCTCGCGCCCCGGGAACGTGCCGTCCTCGAACCACTGGCCGACGTCGGGCAGGACGCGGTCGTTGACGAACTGGCGGACCGTGCGTGCGATCTCCTGCTCCTCGTCGCTGAGCAGCGAACCGATCGCGAGGAAGTCGAGCGGATCGTCGCCGCCGACACGGGTCGTGTGGGGAGTCTCAGCCATGGCGGAACGGTACCGTCTGCACACCGAGAGGAGCGACGTGACCGACCACGCCCCATCCCACCGACCCGCCATCGCAGACGCCCTCGCCGAGCGGCGAGCAACGGCGCCGTTCGACCACGCCCGGCTGGCCGCCGCGGTGCGCGAGCTGCTGTGCGCGATCGGCGAGGACCCCGACCGTGACGGACTCCAGCGCACGCCGGACCGGGTGGCCGAGATGTACGCCGAGATCGTGGGCGGGCTGCACGACGACCCGGCCCGCCACCTCGAGGTGATGTTCGAGGCCGACCACGACGAGATGATCATGGTCCGCGACATCTCGTTCGCGTCGATCTGCGAGCACCACCTGATCCCGTTCATCGGCCGGGCGCACGTCGCCTACATCCCTGGCGCCGACGGTCGCATCACGGGCCTGTCGAAGCTCGCCCGACTCGTCGACGGCTACGCCCGACGGCCCCAGGTGCAGGAGCGGCTCACCTC
>CAZBTQ010000429.1:0-1599 GCA_964494405.1 uncultured Iamiaceae bacterium | reverse complement strand
CGACGCCATCGCCGCGCGCGACCGTTCTTTGAGCACTTTCCTGCCCATGGGCCGGTAGGCGCGCAAGGTACGGACCGGAGCAGGTCGGGCGACGGCTGTGCGCGTGTCAACCTCCGTGGCCCCTCGACCGTGGAAGGGTGTGTGGGATCGATTGCGGCGGGAGCCGGTGATGCGTGACCAGGCGTTCGAGGACCTCTTCACCGAGGAGTTCGACGTGTGCGCCTCGGTCGCGGGCCGGATCTGCGGCTCAATCGCACTCGGAGAAGACGTTGCCATGGACGCCTTCGCCCGAGCGTGGGCGTCGTGGCGCCGGATACGCCTCTATCGACGCCCGGGGGCCTGGCTGATGCGGGTAACCGTCAACCGAGCCATCGACGTCGCCCGGCGAGCGACCCCAGACGTGCGTCCGACGATCGTGCCTGACCTCGCCGACCAGGTCGTGTCATCGATCGACCTGGCCACTGCGCTCGAGTCGCTCTCGCCTCGGCAACGAGAGGTCGTCGCACTGCGGTACCTGATCGGACTGTCCGAGGACGAGGTGGCGCAGCCCCTCGGGGTGTCCCGCGGCTCGGTCAAGACCCACGCCAACCGTGGGCTGAACGGCCTGCGGGGAGGACTCAGCGCCACAAGCGAGGGAGGGAAGGGCGATGCCACCAGGTGATCCTCGACTCGACGAGGTCTATCGGCGTGGCGAGGTGCTGCGATCGCGCCGCCATCGGAGGCTCCTGGCCGGCAGCTCGGCCATCGCGGTCGTGCTCACGGTGGTCGGTCTCAACATAGTGCTGGACGACTCGACTGACGAGACCCGCCCGGTTGACGTCGTGGGCGAGACGTCGACCACGATCGAGTCCACCTCGACCTCGTCGACCACCTCGACCGAACCCGTCCACACCACGCTGGCCGTGACGGGAGGGTCGGTCGGCGCGAATCCCTTCGGGGTGCCCGCGGAGAGAGCGGCCGACGACGTTCGCTCGATCCTCGGGGACCCAGACGCCGACAGCGGATGGATGCGCTGGTGGTCGCCCGACGAGATGGACCAGCCCCCCATCGGGGGCGAAGGTCGGTTCTTCGCCAGCCAAGTCGACGACCTGGGCCCGAGCGCGCCCTACCGATGGGTGCGGAACGTCTGTTGGGATGGCTTCTGCATCCACCTGGGAGGGAGCAGCGAGCTGGACAGAACTCTGCGGGGCTGGTCGCTCAGCGCGGAGCACGACAGCCCACCTCCGGACCCCTCGTCGATGCCGGTCACCCTGACGTCGGGGAACCTGACACTTGGCTCGAGCTGGGCCGAGGTGCAGGCCGCCTTCGCGTCGGCCACCGCCGTCGGGGCCGAGGGCCTCTCGATCGCGATCGAGGGGCTCCCGTTTCCCACCATCAACGATGGCGTCGGCGGGTGGCGGTTGGAGGGGCTGTCGCCTCCCGCTCCCGATCAGCCCGAGCCCGAACCGAGCGCACGACTCACGCGTCTCTCGGCCGGCGAGGGTCCCGAGCCCGGCTGCTGCTGACCATCGCATCACCGAGCACTCCCGTTCTTTGAGCACTTTCCTGCCCATGGGCCGGTAGGCGCGCAAGGTACGGGCTCGGGTCGACGGGCTCGGG
>CAZBTQ010000428.1:0-1601 GCA_964494405.1 uncultured Iamiaceae bacterium | reverse complement strand
GATGCGTTGCGCACCGGCCGGACCGACTATCTCGACCTCGTGTACGTGGACCCGAGCCTCTCTGATCGAAAGGCCCAGGTCGATCAGCTCATCTCCGATGGTCGGCGGATCGAGGGCGAGATCGACCCGCAGATCTTCAGCATGGCGGTGCTCACCGACACCGAAGCCGTGGTCATCGGCGAGTACCGGAACCACCTCGTGTACGTGGACGCCGAGTCCGGCGATCCGCTCGAGCCGGACCCAGATGTCGATGTCAGCTACCGATATCGGATCGTGCTGGAGGAGGGATCGTGGCGGATCAAGTACGTCGAGCCGTTGTCGTAGTCGGGCTGATCGGGTTCCTCACCTGCTTCTGGCCAGCGGGCATCGCACATGGAGCCGCCGAAGCTCCGTCGCTACCGCCGCCGTCCGACCCGGTCACGAGTGACGGCACCTTGGTGAGCGTCACGTTGGTTCGCACCGGCGGAACGCCGCGTGTTGTGGGCACGAACGGCAACGGCGCCGGGAGCGACCACAACGACGCACTCGGGTGCTCCTACTCCGCGGTCGAGGTCAGGGCCGAGATCGCCACGGTCGAGCGATTCGGACCGCCTCCCTCGGAGGACGCGGTCCCGTACGAGATCTACTGCGGCGGGGCGTTCGTGCGGACCATCTGGGTCACGCCGGCGGACATCGTCGACTACGACGACATCGCCCGCGGCGAAGCCGAGCGCTACCTCGACACCATCTTCGCACCCGGCCTCGGCCTGCACCACGCACCCGACGCCTACGCCGTCACCGGCGCACCCAGCCACCACTGGATCACAGGCTGGAACGGACAACCGATCACCGTCCCGCCCATCAACCCCTTCGGCGACCACCTCGACATCACCCTCACCCTCCAGTCGGTCGCCTGGGACCTCGGCGACGGCTCCAACCCCCTCCCCGGCGACCTCGGGTCACCCGCCCCCAGCACGGTCCAGCACACCTATACACACCGCTCCACCCGCACGAATCCCGACGGGGCCTACACGGTCGCCGCCACCGTCACCATCGGCGTCACCTACACCATCAACGCCGGGCCGCCGATCACCGTCACCCCACCCCTCACCACCGGACTCACCACCCCCATCATCGTGAGAGAGCTCCAAGCCGTCCTCGAGTAGCCGCCAGCACTCACGCGGCCCCAGAACCCCTCGGAGTACCGTCATCGCGATGGCGACTGACACCCAACCGGCGAACGACAGCCCAGACCCGATCGACGAGGCCTTCGCCGCGTTTCGAGCCGACATGCGCCGTGCCTTCCGTCAGCAGTCGTACTTCACCATCTGGATCTTCACCTGCACCGTCATCAGCGTCTGCTCCATCACCGGGGCCTTCGGCTGACGCGTGCGATGACGGCCAACACTGTCACTTGCGGGTACTACGGTGACCCACATCGCCGTGGCACCGGCTCTCGGAGCAGCTGCTCCCTCTACGAACGCTTCGAGACGGAGCCGCCACCATGGCCATCACCGAGAAGACCCGACACGAGCTGTACCGCCGCCTCGAGGAGATCCTCGGGCCTGACCAAGCGACCACGCTCATGGAACACCTCCCACCGGTCGGCTGGGCCGACGTCG
>CAZBTQ010000427.1:0-1605 GCA_964494405.1 uncultured Iamiaceae bacterium | reverse complement strand
GACCCGGTGATGTCGTGGGTCTACATCTGGACCGCATCCCGCGCGAGGGGGCAGGGCCACCTCAAGGGCACCGCCGACTGGGAGCGCATCGACCCCGAGCTCCGCGCGCAGATCGAGCTGGGGCTGACCCTCACCGCCGTCCAGTACGCGGAGGCGCTCGATGCCTGCCACGACATCAACCTCGCGCTCGAGGCCGCGATGGGCGACGCCGACGCGCTCATCTGCCCGACCCTCGCCGGCCAGGCGCCCGTGCTCGAGCACCAGGGCACCGTGGACGGACAGGAGACGCCGACGTGGGTGTCGTTCACGCCGTTCGTCAACATGAGCCGCAATCCCGCCGCGACCGTGCCGGTCGGTCTCACGTCGGCAGGGCTGCCGATCGGGCTCCAGGTCATCGGCCACCAACGTGACGACCTCGGCGTGCTGAGGGTGGCGACGTCGATCGAGGACATGACCGACTTCGACCACGCCGCACCGCTCGTCTGACCCGGACCGGCAGGTAGCGTCACGCGAACGGGGCGAGAGGAGAACACATGGAGACCAGGCGCATCGGTGAGCTCGAGGTGTCGGTGGTGGGGCTCGGCTGCAACAACTTCGGCATGCGGATCGACGAGGCCGCCACCGCGGCGGTCGTCGGCGCGGCGCTCGACGCTGGCATCAACTACTTCGACACCGCCGACGTCTACGGCCAGACCCGATCCGAGGAGTTCCTCGGTGCGGCGCTGGTCGGACGGCGAGACGAGGCGGTCGTCGCCACCAAGTTCGGCTCGATGGGCAGCGCCGACGGGACGCTCACCGGCGGCCACCCCGACTGGGTGCGCCGCGCCGTCGACGACTCGCTCGCGCGGCTGCAAGTCGACGTCATCGACCACTACCAGTACCACCGACTCGATCCCACGGTGCCGTTGGAGGAGACGATGGGCGTGCTCGACGAGCTCGTCGCCTCGGGCAAGGTGCGCGAGATCGGTTGCTCGAACTTCGACGTCGACCTGCTCGACGCCTCTGCGGCCACCGCCGACGAGAAGGGCTGGACGCACTTCGCCTCGGTGCAGAACCGGTACTCGGTCCTGCACCGCGAGCCCGAGCGCGGCGTGGTGGCCGCGTGCGAACGCCACGGGATGAGCCTCGTGCCGTACTTCCCGCTCGAATCGGGCCTGCTCACCGGCAAGGTCGCGGCCGACGGGACCCCGCCCGAGGGCAGCCGTCTCGGGAACATGCCCGACGAGCGGCGCGGCCAGTTCCTGAACGACCAGCGCCTGGGCGCCGTCGCTGCCCTCACGACGTTCGCAGCCGACCACGGCCACACGCTCCTCGAGCTGGCCATGGCGTACCTGTTGTCCGAGCCGACGGTCAGCTCGGTGATCTCGGGGGCCACCAAGCCAGAGCAGGTGCACGCCAACGCGGCCGCCGCCGAGTGGCGGATGACCGACGCCGAACGAGCCGAGTGCCGTGCCCTCGCCGGTTGAGGACGGGCACGGCGCGGGCTGAGGGCTGATCGCTCTGCGCTAGAGTTCTGGCCCCTACGGGCGATTAGCTCAGTGGGAGAGCGCTGCCTTCACACGGCAGAGGCCACTGGTTCGAAACCAGTATCGCCCACCACCTCCA
>CAZBTQ010000426.1:195-1606 GCA_964494405.1 uncultured Iamiaceae bacterium | reverse complement strand
CGTGCGGGTCGACGAGGATCCCGTCGGTGCGAACGAGTACGCACTCGTCGCCCTGTTGTCGGTACCCGTGCTCATCGGGTTCCTCGCCAGCCGTCGTCTCTACCAGGCCCGCTTCGTCGCCCGCCGGTCCGACGAGTTCCGCCGCATCGCCGACGGGCTCGCGCTGACCATGGCCTCGATGGTGGTGGTGAGCTTCCTCCTCAAGATCCCTGTCAGCCGCACCTGGGTCGTGTTGGCCCTGCCCATCGGCATCCCGATGCTGTGGGCCGAGCGCGAGGTCGTGCGTCGTGTCTTCCGCCGCCGACGCATCCGCGGCAACAGCACCCGCCGCGTCGTGGTGGTGGGCAACAACGGCGAGACCGCCGCGGTGGTCGACATGCTCGAGAGCGACCGCAGCCTCGGCTACGAGGTGCTCGCCGTCGTCGACGGCGACGACGCCGTCGACGTGCGCGACGAGCTCGAGCCGCTCGACATCGTCGGCCGCACGATCTCGGCGGTCCGCGAGACGGGCGCCACGGGCGTGGTCGTCACCGCGACCGCCATCGACCTGCGCTCGTCCAACCGCCTGATCCGCACGCTGACCCACGCAGGCCTCCACGTCGAGCTCACGTCGGCGCTGTCCGACGTCGAGACCAGCCGCATCAGCATCCGGCCGCTCGGCCGCTACCCCGTCCTCTACGTCGAGCCCGTGCCACGGCACGGCTGGCGCCCGCTCGCCAAGCGCTGCTTCGACGTCACGGTCGCCTCCGCCGCCCTCGCGGTGCTCGCCATCCCGATGGCGGTCGTCGCGCTGGCCGTCAAGCTCACGTCGCGGGGCCCGATCCTGTTCCGCCAGGCTCGCCTCGGCCGCGACGGCGAGAGCTTCGAGGTCTTGAAGTTCCGCTCGATGGTGGCCGACGCGGAGGACCAGCTCATCGACCTCCGCGACGAGAACGAGGCCGACGGGCCGCTGTTCAAGATGGCGAACGATCCTCGGATCACCCGCATCGGCCACGTCTTGCGGTCGACCTCGGTCGACGAGCTGCCGCAGCTGTGGAACGTGGTCAAGGGCGAGATGAGCCTGGTCGGACCCCGTCCTGCGCTCGCGTCGGAGGCCCACGGCTGGACCCCAGAGCTCTACAACCGGCTGCGAGTTCGTCCAGGCATCACCGGCATGTGGCAGGTCAGCGGTCGCAGCGACACCGGCTTCGACGAGTACACCCGCCTCGACCTCCACTACGTGGACAACTGGTCGTTCCTTGTCGACATCGGCATCATCCTGCGCACGATCCCGAGCGTGATCGCCGCCCGCGGCGCCCGCTGATACGCCCGTCGGCCAGCGGGTCGCGCACCGCTCGGTCAGCGAGCGACGAAGTACACCGCTCGGTCAGCGAGCGACGAAGTACACCGCTCGGTCAGCGAGCGACGAAGT
>CAZBTQ010000426.1:0-95 GCA_964494405.1 uncultured Iamiaceae bacterium | reverse complement strand
ACTTCGCTCGGGGGTGGTGGAGGATGATCGCCGACGTCGACTGCTCGGGTTGGAACTGGAACCCGGTCTCCTCGGAGACCTCGATGCCGATGCGG
>CAZBTQ010000425.1:0-1611 GCA_964494405.1 uncultured Iamiaceae bacterium | reverse complement strand
CGCCGCGAGGGGGCTGATCGATGGACACGCACCTGTCGACCGTCGTCGAGTCGGTTGCCGACGCCGTCGGCGATCAGATCGCCGTGCTGCAGGGCGAACGCCGCGTCACGTGGAGCGAGTTCGACGATCGTGCCGCGCGGTTCGCCAGCGCCCTGGTGGCTGCGGGCCTGACGACCGGGTCGAAGGTGGCGCAGTACCTCTACAACAGCCCCGAGTACCTGGAGACCTACGTCGGCAGCCTCAAGGTTCGGGGCGTGCCGGTGAACGTCAACTTCCGGTACCTGGACGACGAGCTGGTGTACCTCCTCGACGACTCAGAGGCCGAGGCGCTCGTGTTCCACTCGAGCCTCGGCGACCGCGTCGAGCGGATCATGGAGCGGGCACCTGGGGTCACGCTGTGGGTCGAGGTTGACGACGGCGGCGAGCACGTCGACGGTGCAGTCCGCTACGAGGACCTGCTCGCGTCCACCGACCCTGCGCCGCGCCAGGCGCGGGACCCCCGCGACCTCACCCTCTTCTACACGGGCGGCACCACCGGGATGCCCAAGGGCGTGATGGGCAAGGTGGGTGGCGGCGTCGAGACGCTGATGGTGACCGCCCCGCCGTTGCTCGGCCTGCCCGCACCGGCGGGCCCGGAAGATCTCGCGCCGCTGGCCGCTCGCCTCGCAGCCGAGGGCCAGCGCGTGTCGTCGATTCCCGCGTGTCCGTTGATGCACGGCACCGGGCTGAGCATCGGTGCCCTGCCCGCCCTGATCTTCGGGGGCCAGGTCGTGCTGCTCGAGGGCCGGGGCCTCGACCCCGACGAGGTGTGGTCCACGGTCGAGCGCGAGGCCGTCAGCAACATGACGATCGTGGGCGACGCGTTCAGCCGTCCTCTGTTGCGGGCCCTCGATGACGGTTCCGCCTACGACACGTCATCGCTCCGACTCGTGCTGTCGGCGGGCGCCATGTTCTCCACCGAGACGAAGCAGGGCCTGATCCGCCACATCCCCGAGCTGGTGATCGTCGACATCATCGCCGCCACCGAGGGCCTGATGGGCTTGTCGATCGCCACCAAGGACGCTCCGGCGGTGACGGGCCGCTTCATGCCCGCTGCCGGGGTCAAGGTCTTCGCTGAGGACGGCCAAGAGGTCGTCGCCGGCTCTGGGGAGGCGGGCGTGGTCGCCGTCTCGGGCGGCGTGCCCGACGGCTACTACCGCGACGAGGTGAAGTCGTCGGCCACGTTCCGCGAGGTCGACGGGGTGCGCTACTCGTTCCCCGGCGACTGGGCGACCGTGGAGGCCGACGGTGCGATCACGCTCCTCGGTCGTGGGTCGCAGTGCATCAACACCGGTGGTGAGAAGGTGTTCCCGGAGGAGGTCGAGGAGGCGGTGAAGCGCCACCCCGCCGTCGATGACTGCCTGGTGTTCGGCGTGCCCGACGAGCGCTTCGGCCAGCGGATCGTGGGGGTGGCGTCGGTGCGATCTGACGCGTCGGCGGAGGTGGACGAGGTGCTGGCGGAGGTCCGCGAGCACCTGGCCGGCTACAAGGTGCCCCGCGAGCTGCTCCTCGTCGACGAGGTGCCCCGGATCGCCAGCGGCAAGGCCGACTACCCACGGGCCAAGGAGATCT
>CAZBTQ010000424.1:0-1612 GCA_964494405.1 uncultured Iamiaceae bacterium | reverse complement strand
ACATCGGGATCGGTTATTATTACAAGGCCAACGACGGCGGCAAGGCGCCCTACGGCCATTACTGGACGCAGATCTTCGGCGTGCCGGACGACGACTACCTGTTCTGAGCCCGGCCGCGCCTCCCGGCTGACGGGGCCCATTTGAAGCTGGCGCGGCTGCTCGGCCGGGTCCATGCTCGCGCCGGAACCGCGTGGGGGGGGGCGGGCCGGTGCGAATATCTCTGGCTAACCATACGTTCAAGGAAGACACAAACACCCGAACGGTCGTCTGGCAGGTCGATGACCGCCAGTTGTGGTTCAAGGTGACAGGCGAAGGCGACCTAGACCCCGGTGCGGCGGTCGCAAGTCCCGTCGCCGTGGGACTGCTGTTTCCGGCCATGCTGCTGGGCGCGGACCTCGAGATCGACGGCACGGTATCGCCGCGCCTGCTGTTCAATCTCAACAATGACGTGCAGGGCTTCCTGCGCATCCACGACCCGCGCCTGCGTCGGATCAAGATCGACGCCAGGCCTGACGCCGATCCTCGGACGACCGCCAAGGGACGCGCCGGCACGGGATTCTCGGCCGGCGTGGACAGCTTCGCCACGCTCGCCCAATACGGTCATGCCGGAGTCGCTGCGGGCCTCCGCGTGACCGACCTCTGCATCTTCGACGTGGGCGCGCTGGGCCGAAGCGGACGGCCGGAGGTGGAAGCGCTGTTCCAGCGGGCCGCCCTGCGCAGCCGGACCTTCGCAGCGGCGCGGGGGTCCGGGTCGTTCACCGTCGCGTCGAACCTCGACGCGTTCTATGCGGCGCTCGGCCTCAGTTTTCTGCAAACCCATACGCTGCGAAACGTCGCGGCGGCGCTCACGCTGGAAGGCGTCTTCGACACGTACCTCTATTCATCGGGTTTTGGCCCCGGGGACATTCGGGTGTCGCAGGACGACGGCATGGCGGCGATGGACCCCATACTTCTCCCGCTGCTCGCCACCGAGCGGATGACGTTCCTGTCTGCGGGCGCCGGGTTCACGCGGTTCGAGAAGACGGAGATCATTTCAGCCTCCGAGGATGCGCAGCGCCTGCTTGACGTGTGCGTCACCCCTGCGGCTCAGCGCCAACGCTTCGACAAGTTGAACTGCTCGAGGTGTTGGAAATGCGCCCGGACGATGGTTTCCCTGGACCTGATGGGGAAGCTTGACGCCTTCGGAGGCGTGTTCGACGTTCCCCACTACCGTTCGAACCGACGCTCCCTGCTCGACGATCTGGCGATCAGGGCTCTTTCAGGGTCTAGGATCGACCAGGAGGTGGTGCAGCTCGCCAAGGACGCCGGTTGGCCTTCGAGCTCGGCGGCCGCTGTGAGGGCCAAGGCGGGCGTAAGGCGGGCGCGGCGCTGGCTCGGGTCGTCCGAAGCGGTCGCGCCGCTCAGACGCGGGCTTCGCGCGCTTCGAAACGGCGCCGGGATGTCCTGAACAGGAAGCAGGGGTTTCCGAAGAGGACTGCTTGACGGAAGGTAAGCGCGGCTGAAATAATTCAGTGAACACAATGGGTTGGCTTGGTGGGCACGCGTGCCCACCCCGCGCTCAGAGTCTGACTCAGAAGTCCCTGAAACGGGCGATCCTGCGGGCCATGAGCTT
>CAZBTQ010000423.1:0-1634 GCA_964494405.1 uncultured Iamiaceae bacterium | reverse complement strand
TCCTCCTTGCCGTCGAAGTGGGCGTAGAGGGCGCCGGTCGTGCACTCGGCTCGGCGCGCGATGTCCCGAACCGACGCCCCGCCATAGCCGGCCTCGGCGAACGCCTTCGCAGCGGCGTCGAGCAGCCGCTGCCGGGTGGCGGCAGCCGAGTCGACTCGACGGGTGCTCGATGGGGTCGATGCCATTGACCGAGCCTAGCTACTCACATAACGTTCGCTATGTGAATGCCCACACGGTCCCGATGCACGGAGGACAGCTGGCGGTCACCCTCCTCGGCGCCGATGGTGGGGAGCCGGTCCTGTTCGTGTCCGGCGGGCCGGGCGAGGCACGGGCATGGCGGTACCTGCTTCCCGAGTTGGACGATCCGCCGGGAGCGCCCCACCACCATCCGCTTCGAATCGCAGTGTTCGACCGGCGCGGCGTGGGCGGCTCGGCCGCGCTGGCTCCGCCGCGCACCGCCACGGAGATCGGCGAGGACGCCCTCTTCACGGGCCGTGCCGTGCTCGACGAGCGCTTCCACGTCGTTGGCATCTCGGTCGGTGGCATGGCTGCACTCGAGCTCGCCGCCCGGCACCCCGAGGCGGTTGCCTCGCTCGTGCTCGTCGCCACGACTTCGGGCGGTGCGAGCGCGACGCCTCCCGACGACGCATACCTCGCCAACGTCCTCACCCCGCCCGACGATCCTGATGCAGCGATGCGGGAGAACCTGGCCCTCGCGCTCTCCCCCGACTGGCCCACACTGAACGCCGATCGCTTCGACCAGCTGGTCGCGGACCTGGCCGCCTCCCCGCCGGTCAGCGACGACGCCAACGACGCGCTCGTCGAGGTGTTCCTCAGCCACGATGTGTCGGACCGGTTGTCGGACGTCGTCGCGCCGACCCTCGTGGTCGGCTGCGAGCACGACCTGGTCATCCCCATCCCCAACTCCGAGCACCTCGCGGAGAACATCCCCGGAGCCCGACTGGTCACGGTTCCCACCGGCCATGCCGTCGACGTCGAAGCGGCCGACCTCCTGCTCGATCTCATCGCCGGACACGTCGCCGCCCATCCCGCAGTGCGCTGACCTCAGGGGTCAGCGACCCCAGACGAACTGCCAGGGCTCGGTCCGATCGGGGAGGTCGCTTCGGGAACGGAGGACCTCGGCGAGCTCCGACGGCCAGACGACGTCCCGGGTCGCCTCCACATCATCGGCTGTCCACCAGCGGAAGCCGACCCACACGGCTCGCTCGACCGCGTCTGGGTTCTCGACCGTCGGCAGGTAGCCGTCCACCAGCGGATGGACGAAGTACACGACATGCCGGCCCGGACGATCGCTCACACCGATCGGCCCCACCAGCTCCTCGGGGCTGACCTCCAGGCCAACCTCCTCGTGCAGCTCCCGGCTGGCCGCCTCCCTGGCCGTCTCACCCGGCTCTGCCGTCCCACCCGGTGCGACCCAGACGGTCGGCCCGCCCGGCTCCGGGTTCACCGAACCCACCAGCAGCACCCGGCCCGCATCGCTGAGGAGCAGGACCCGTCCCGCGACCTCGTCCATCGGTCGATGATGCCAGGCGCGCCCGCGGCCTACGCCGACCGGGCGGGCCCGGACCTCGTGAGGCAGACTCCGCCGATGGAAAGGCTCGAGGCGGGCGAGA
>CAZBTQ010000422.1:0-1641 GCA_964494405.1 uncultured Iamiaceae bacterium | reverse complement strand
TCGAGCTGCTCGTGCTCGCCGGCTACTACCGCATGATCTCCGGCTTCTTGAACTCCGCGGGTGTCCAACTCGACGAGGGCGTGCCGGGCTGGCCCGAGGGGCGCGACTGAGCCCAGGCCCGCGGGTACGCTCCCGCCGCGTGCCCACCACCTCCCGACTCGCCGTCTCCCTGGCGAGTCGAGGTCCCCTGCCCTGGCTGATCGCTGCGGCGGTGGTCGTGTTCGGCTACCTGCCGCTGGCCTTCCTCGGGCCGGGCACCGACCTCGATGTCGGTGGCGTGTACGACTCGGGGCAGTCGATCATCGACGGCGACTACGTCGTGTCGCGCACGCCGGGGGCGCCGGTCTTCGAAGCGGCCACCGGTGTGCTGCACGCGCTCGGCGGGTCGACGTTGGTCAACCTGGGCTCGGTGGCGATGGCGGTGCTCGCCGCGGTCGCGGTGGCCCGACTGTTGCGCCGCGAGGGCCATCCCTACGCTGGCTGGTTCGGCCTTGCCGTGCTGGTCAACCCGTTCGTGTGGATCGCTGGCACGTCGATGGTCGACTTCATGTGGGCCGTCGCTCTGCTGCTCGCCGGCGCCAACGCGCAGCTCAGCCGGCGGCTGCCGCTCGCTGCGATCCTCTACGCCCTGGCCACCGGCTGTCGGCTGTCGACGCTGTTCGTCGTCGGAGCGTTCGTGCTCGGCGACCTGGTGGGCTCTCGCCCCGACGAGCGACGAGACCTCGCGGTCCTGGGCGCCGCCACGCTGGGTCTCACCGCGGTCGTGTTCCTGCCGTCGATGCTCACCCTCGGATGGGCCATGTTCGACAACGACGTCCCCACGTCGACCCTCGCGGTCCAGGTCGGGCGGTTCGGGGTGAAGAACTGGTACTTCTTCGGGCCCGTCGTCGTCGTGCTCGTCGCAGCGCTCGCTCCCCGCCTGTGGCGTGCCGTGCGTGCGAACTGGTCGCACTCCGCGGTGTTGCGCATGGCCCTGCTCGGCGTGATGGCCGGCGAGGCCCTGTTCCTGCGGTTCCCGTGGAAGCTGGCCCACCTGATCCCGGTGTACGTGTGCGTCGTGCTGGTGCTCGGCGCGGCGCGGGTGCTCGACCGTCGGCTCCTCGCCGTGTTCCTGGTCGCCCAGGTGCTGCTCAGTGTCGTCAACGTGAACCTCGCCGACCCCGACAACCCGAACGAGGCGACCGGCGGCACGTTCGCGCCGTCGATCGTCCGCGGGCCGTTGTGGGTCGACGTCTCATGTCGCCTCGACAGCGACCGTGACGCCTACCGCGATCCCGATCGACGCGACGATGGCTCCGCGGTCGGGTCGTCGCTCGGAGCGACCTGGGCCTGCGTCGTCCCCTGGTCCGAGTAGGTAGAGGCCGGCTGGGTGCGCGCCCGCGGGCGCGTGTGGGCTGCGCGAGGGTGTGGCGATGAAGGTCCACCTGATCGACGGCACCTACGAGCTGTTCCGGTACTTCTTCGCGGTGCCCGAGCACATCGCCGAGGACGGGCGTGACGTGGCGGCGGCGCGATCGGTGGTGTCGTCGCTCGTCACGCTCCTCGAAGACGGCGGGACGCACGTGGGTGTGGCCACCGACCACGTCATCGAGTCGTTCCGCAACGACCTGTGGCCCACCTACAAGGACGGCTCCGGCGTCG
>CAZBTQ010000421.1:0-1644 GCA_964494405.1 uncultured Iamiaceae bacterium | reverse complement strand
GGGCCTGTTGCAGATTCGGTGCGCTGTGGTTGGGGTGCGGTCGATGACGTCGCCGGGGTCCTGGCGCTGTTGGGGCGATGGGAAGGGAGCCGCGGCGGTCAGCCTGCCGCTCGGTTGAGCCGTTCGATGTTGTGGGCAGTGGCGAGGAGCTGCCACTCGGCATTGACCGCGGCGAGGCCTCGTCGGGCGAACCGTCGGATGCCCCGGTTTGCCTTGGTGTGGCCGAAGTAGGTCTCGACGAGGTGGCTTCGCTGCTTGTAGAGGTCCCGGTTGCCGGGGTCAGCGAACCGCTCGTTCATGAGGTCCCTGGCGGCCTGGAACGGTGTTCGTCCCTTCGGACGTGGCACCCGCCAACGGGGCTCGCGAACCTTGATCGCGGCGGTCCCTCCAGCGCGCCATTGTCTCATCCCGACATAGGCCCGGGCGATCGACACCCCGAGTTCGTCGAGGTGGTCGCGGATGTCGAGCCCTTCGCGTTCGACACGCTCGAAGATCGAGGCTCGCCGGTGCTGTTCAGCGCTGCGTTGCTGGGTGACGCGGTCCTGGTCGGCCTCGAAGGCGTCCCACGCGGCGGCCTCTGCGGCGGGGTCATAGGTCGAACCAGTCTCGGGCAGCTCGTGGTGCTTCGCGGTTGCGATCAGCGCATCCACATCACGGCGGTCGAGTTCGGTGACCGCCCCAACGGTGAAGTAGCCGGCATCGGCCAGCACCGTGCCCAACTCGTCGGTGATGCCCGCCGCTGTCGTCATCGACGCCATCGCGTCGAGCATCGGGACCAGCTGGTGCAAGTCGTTGCGGGCGTTGGTCACCTCGGCGGCCAACACGATCTGGCCTGGCCCACAGACCACCTGGGCGTTGTAGCCCTGGACGTTGCCGCCATCGGCGGTGTGCATGACCCGCGACTCGGCATCGGTGATGTTCACCCGTTCCCGGGAATCGCCCTCAGTGTCGAGCTCCGCGAGAAGCTCCACGATCCGTTCCCGACGCTTGACCGCATCAACCAGCTCCGCCGGCATCGCCGACCCGTTCCCCTCGCCGAACTCTTCGTCCTCGGCGGCATCGGCCTGCTCAGCAGCGTCGAACATGGCTGCGACCTGCTCGCGAAGGCCCTCGACACGGCGGTTCGCGCCCATCGCCGCGTTCGCCGACATCTTCGTGCCGTCCACCGCGACTACACCCAAACTGACCAGCCCCGCCCGGCCACACATCGCCAACACCTGGACGAACAACTCCGACGCGACCGCCTCGTGACGCTGACGGAACCGAGCGATCGTCGTGTGATCAGGCGCCGCGTTCGCGCAGATCACACGGAACGCGATGTCTTCCCGACATGCCCGCTCGATCCCTCTCGACGACACCACCCCACGGCTGTATCCCCACACCAGCAACGTCAACAGCATCGTGGGCGACACCGGAGCTCGCCCCTGAGCCCCCAACCGATACGACGCCTCGAGGGCCGCCAGATCCAGCCGCTCGACCACGTCGATCACGAACCACACCTCATGATCCGCCGGCAACCACGACCGCAGATCCGGAGGCAACAAGAACTGCTGATCACGATCAACCGGCACGAACCCATGAGCCATCACACGATCATCAACGATCCCGGCCCAAATCGCGAGCACCCCAATCTGCAACAGGCCC
>CAZBTQ010000420.1:0-1682 GCA_964494405.1 uncultured Iamiaceae bacterium | reverse complement strand
GCATCTGGACTGGTGTGAGAGCAGTCGCGCCGGCCGAAGGTGAGCACACCGTCCCGCCCGGGTTCGAGGAGATGTACCGCGCGCAGCATGCGCGAGTGGTTCAGCTCGCCTGGTTGCTCACCCGCGACGAGTGGGCCGCCGAGGACATCAGTCACGACGCGTTCATGTCGCTGCTCCGGGCCTTCGACGGCGTCGAGAACCCGGTGGCCTATCTCCGGCGGTGCGTGGTCAATGGCGTTTACGAGCGCAGTCGGCGCCTGCGGCGCGAGCGCCGCCGCAACATGTTGGTCGTCGCCGGCCGACCGTCGCACACCGACGGCCCGACCGGCGGCGTGGCCGATCTCGTGGCGGCACTGCCGATCGACCAGCGGACCGCCGTCGTGCTGCGCTACTGGGGCGGTCTGCGCGACCGCGAGATCGCCGAAGCAATGGGCATCCGCCCGAGCACCGCACGCGCCCACCTCAGCCGGGCCACCGCCCGCCTTCGAAAGGAACTGTTGTGAACCAACTGCACGAGCCACTCGATCACGATCCACTCGACGTCCTCGTCGGCGACGCGTTGCGCGCCGACGCTGCCCGCTCGCCACGCGTGCCGCAGGACTGGTCGTCGCCGATCTGGGCGGCCACCGACATGCGGCGAGTTCCGCCGGTAGCGCCTGGGCGGACATCTCGCCTCGCCGTGGTGCTCGGCGTCGCGGCCGCGACCGTGTTGGTGATCGGCCTGGCGCTCGTGGTGCGGCCGGACGGCACCACCACCGCACCAGCCTCCGTCGCGTCGGCGTGGATGCCTTCCGGCACAGAGTTCCCGCTGACCGACCTCGGTCCCGCGACCGAGGTGTTCAATGGGCTCGCGGTCGAGGCACTCACCCGTCAGGTCGGCGTCGAGGGCCACCCTCCGCAGGTGATCGCCACGACGATCGGTTACTGGGCAACCGCCACTGCCGTCGTGAGCGTGTGCACGTCGGAGAACGGTTCGAGCGGGTGTCGACCGGATTCGTACCCGATCTCGTGGTCGACGAGCGTCACTTCGTCGGTCGACAACGGCTTCGCCGACTACGACCTGTGGACTGTGGAAGGCCTTCCAGCGGCGGCCGCGTTCGTCAGCTACGTGGACGGCGACCAGCAGCTGTGGCAGCGCCCGGTGGCGGGGTTCTCCGCGTTCCCGAACATGCCGGGGTCTGACGAAGTCGTCATCGCCTACGACGCCGCCGGCAGCGAGCTCGCCCGGTTCGGGGCCGCGGAGGCTCAGGCGGTCAGCGCGCTCGTGGTCGCACCGCCGCAAGCCGACATCTCCCGGGCGCAGTTCGACGAGCTCACCGACCTCACGCGGACGACGATGGAGACATGTCTCGTCGAGGTCGGCGGCACGGTGGGAGTCGGGAACGTCGTCACGTTTGCCGACGACGTCGACCAGATCGCGGTGTGGGATCAGTGCGTCGCTTCGGTGCAGGCCGATGTGGCAGCCGCGGTCACCGCGATCGATCCTCGCTTCTACGACCCCTCGACGGAGCGCCCGGAGGTCAGCGATCCGCCGTTCACCTTCAGCGACTGAGCGACAGCGCGTCCCCGACGCTCGCCCGAAGTGTGACGTGGGCGCGCGATATCGCGCGTCTCTTGCCACAGTTCCCACTCACGTCGGCGCGAGCGTTGTTGTGGTCGTCTCGACCGGCGCGACGGTGGAC
>CAZBTQ010000419.1:0-1683 GCA_964494405.1 uncultured Iamiaceae bacterium | reverse complement strand
CCCGACTCGTCGACGGCTACGCCCGACGGCCCCAGGTGCAGGAGCGGCTCACCTCACAGGTGGCCGACCGGCTGATGGAGCGACTGGAGCCCCGGGGCGCCCTCGTCGTCGTCGAGGCCGAGCACCTGTGCATGTCGATGCGCGGCGTCCGCAAGCCCGGCGCACTGACGGTGACGTCGGCCGTGCGAGGGATCTTCAAGACCAACGAGTCGACCCGCGCCGAAGCCATGAACCTCATCGGCTTCTCCCGCGAGCACTGACCCGACGGGGTGCTTCCCCGTGGCGAGGGCGCTCGCCGCTACTGGAACCGGGCGATGACAGCGCCCGCGTCGGGCTCGACCAGGCCGAGCACCGCCGCCCCGCCCGAGGTGCGGTATGGGTAGGTCGGGATCTCGACGGACTCCGGTTCGAGGCCGCGCATGTTGCGGGCGAAGGTCAGCGCGTCCCACATGCTCATCTGGTCGTCGATGCGCAACCCGTCGGACAGCGCAGACGCGATGCCCATCAGCTCGATCGGGTTGCGGGTCGAGCCGACCTCGCCCATCACCGCGCGGAGGAACTGCTGCTGGCGTTGCACGCGGCCGAGGTCGCCGGTGGGGTCGCCCACCCAGTTGCCGTCGATGAACTCCTCGTAGTGACGGGACCGCACGTAGGCCAGCGCCTGCGTGCCGTCGAGCGTGACCGGGCCGGACTCCTGGACGAACAGGCCCGAGTGGGTGTCGCGCGCCGGGTACGGGAAGTCGATCACCACGCCGCCGACCGCGTCGACGAGCCCGGCGAAGGTGACGAAGTCGACCTCGACGTAGTGGTGGACGGGGATGCCGACGCCCTGCTCGATGCTCTCGATCAGCGCCTCCGGCCCGTCGCGGTACGCCGCGTTGATGCGACCCTCGGTCCCGTCGGCGCGGGTCACCCACAGGTCGCGGGGCACCGAGGTCATCAGGTCGCCGTCGCCCGAGGTGCGCAAGATCAACATGGTGTCCGAGCGTTGGCCCGCGCCGTCAGCTCCGTCACCGAGCACCGCCCCCGCGTTCGGCGAGTTGGCGTCGAAGCCCTCTCGGGAGTCCGACCCGACGATGAGGTAGTTGGTCCCGGCCCCGCCCGTCGCCAGCGAGTCGCCCACCGGGACCCGCTCGATGCGGTTGAACTGCCACAACATGAAGAGCACGAAGAACACCAGCAGCGCGGCGAGCACCGCCAGCACCGTGAGGACGATGCGACGTCTCCCCCACCGACGCCGCGTCCGCGGCTTCGGGCGCGGGTCCGGGGTCTTGGTCGGGGGAAGACGACGCTGAGCAGGCGGAGGGCCCTTCGGCGGGGCCGACGGCTGGGGAGCCGCCGGGAACCGATGCGCCTCCGGAGCCGCCGTCGTGCGCGAGCTCGTGGCACCGGCTGGCACGAAGTACTGGCGCGGCGCCGTCGGCAGACCGCTCGCGCTGGCGGCCGGTGCGGGCTTCGTCGGGTTTGGCGCGGGCTTGGCGGCGTCCGACGAGTCCGACCACCCCGACGGGGTCCAGGTGCCGCCAGGTCGCGTCCGCGGGTCGTCGGAGGGGGTCACGGGCCGAGATCCTACGGGTGCGACCCCCGCCAGAACGTGCACCGGCCGGGACCACGCAGGTCCCGGCCGATGGAGGTGGTGGGCGATACTGGTTTCGAACCAGTGGCCTCTGCCGTGTGAAGGCA
>CAZBTQ010000418.1:0-1685 GCA_964494405.1 uncultured Iamiaceae bacterium | reverse complement strand
TCAGTCCATGGCCTCGATGGTGGACGCCATCAGCTCGAGGTGCTCGAGCTGCCAGGGCGCGCGCATCGCCAGGTTGATCTGTTGGGCGCCGGCCTCGACGTAGCGGCCGAGGTGGTCCACCATCTCCTGCTCGGACCCCATGAGCACGCCCTTGCGGACACCCTGGGCGAGCTGGCCGAACTGCTCGTCGAGGTCGGCCTCGGTGGGGCAGAGGCCGACGTTCACCGCGCAGCGGATGTCGTCGATGGAGCGGCCTGCATCCTCGGCGTACCCGCTGAGGATCTCGCGCTTGTGGGCGAACGCCTCGGGCGCCACGAAGGGGACGTTCCACCCGTCGGCGTAGCGGCCCACGATCTTCAGGGTGCGCTGCTCGCCGCCGCCGCCCACCCAGATGGGCAGCTCGGGTTGGATCGGCTTGGGCTCGCAACGGGCGTCGGTGAGCTGGAAGTGCTCGCCGGCGAAGTCGGTGACCTCGTCGCGCAGCAGACCGCGGATGCACTGCACCGACTCCTCGAGGATGTCGAGGCGCGCGCCCGGGCCGGGGAACGGGATGCCGTATGCCGCGTACTCGTTGAAGGCCCAGCCCGCGCCGATGCCCATGTCGGCCCGGCCGCCGGAGAGGTGGTCGATGGTGGTGATGGCGTTGGCCAGCACCGCCGGGTGGCGGTAGCCGGCGCAGTAGACGAGCGAGCCGACCCGGACCCGGCTCGTCTCGCACGCCAGCGCCGCGTGGGCGCTCACCGCCTCCAGGCAGTGCGCCCCGGTGAAGTCGGCGGAGTAGAAGTGGTCCCAGATCGAGATCCAGTCGAACGGGCCCTCCTCGATCCGCCGCCACAACGAGCGCAGCTCGTCGACGGTGGTGTTCTGCAGGCCGGTGTGCACGCCGAATGTCGGTCGCAACGCTCGCTCCCCCTGTGGTCGATCCCATGCCGAGGCTACCGCTCGGGCTCATCTCGGGGCCGAGCCGTCCGATCTACGTTGTACGGGCCGAGCTATACGTCGTATGGTGACGCCTGGCACCGTCCCCGCCCGGCCCCAGGAGACCTCGTGAGCACCGACCACGCAGCCACTGACCTCGAAGCGATCCTCGCCGTCGCGAACACCGACCGCGACGAGGCGATCCACACCGTCAAGGACAACGCGGACGCCATCTTCACCTGGGACTACGACAAGGGCTCGCGTCCGGCGCTCAACAAGCTCTACGAGAAGGCGAAGCACTCCCAGTGGAACGGCGAGACCGACCTCGACTGGTCGATCGACGTCGACCAGGAGCAGCTCATCCGTGATGCGGGTGGCCCGCTCAGCACCGAGAAGCTCCTCGAGTTCGGCGTCGACCTGAAGGGCACCTCGCTCGCGAAGTGGGGCGAGAAGGAGTGGATGGAGTACGGGCTCAACAACCAGAACTGGAGCCTGTCGCAGTTCATGCACGGCGAGCAGGGCGCCCTGGTCTGCACCGCCAAGATCGTCGAGACCGTCCCGTGGATCGACGCCAAGTACTACGCCGCCACCCAGGTGATGGACGAGGCCCGCCACGTCGAGGTCTTCGCCAAGTACCTCGACACCAAGCTCTCCGGGCACTACCCGATCAACACCCACCTGCGGGCGCTGCTCGACGACATCATCAACGACAGCCGCTGGGACATGACCTACCTCGGCATGCAGATCATGGTCGAGGGCCTCGCCCT
>CAZBTQ010000417.1:0-1696 GCA_964494405.1 uncultured Iamiaceae bacterium | reverse complement strand
GGCCCGGACCTCGTGAGGCAGACTCCGCCGATGGAAAGGCTCGAGGCGGGCGAGACGGTGGTGCGGCGCGACATCTACTCGGATCGGGTCTGGTCGGCCGCGGCGCTCGTCGTCGTCGACGACTCTGCCGACGAGCTCGTCGCGGTGAGGATGCCAGGGTCAGAGTGGATCGGGGCGGCGGGCTATCCAGGCCACGAGCGCGTGCAAACCGCCTTCACGACCGGTCGGTGGGAGCTGGAGCGGTACCGATGGTCGGCCACCTGGGGCCTGCTCCACGTCCGGCACGACCGGCACTTCAACGTCATCGACCTCCACGACGCTGCGTCCGGCGACTTGAAGTGCTGGTACGTCAACTTCGAGCGACCCGCCCGGCGGCACCACGACGGATGGGTCTACGACACGCTCGACCTCATGCTCGACCTGGTCGTGCTCCCCGACCGGTCCACGCTGTGGAAGGACGAGGATCACTGGGCCTGGGCCAGGGCGGCGGGCGTGTTCGAGGACGCCGATGTCGCAGCCGTCGAGTCCGTCCGCGCCGAGGTTGAAGCCGACGCGCGCGCCGGCCGCGGCGCGTTCGCCGACGACTGGCTCGACTGGCGCCCCGACGGCCTCGCCGCCCCGGACCTACCGACCGACTGGAACCGATCGCCACTCGTGTGAGACGCCTCGGGATGATCCTCCACCGCGGCGGTGCGCGAGGTTCCCGAGATCAATGGGGCGGGACGTCTCGTGTCGGTTGGGTCCGGTCGTCGGACCGTTGTGACACGAGACGCGGCGCGTCGGTACCGTTCGGGCGTGAGCGACTTCTCGTACACCGAACTGCTGCCCCTCGGTCCCGCCGACACCGACTACCGGCTCCTCACCACCGAGGGGGTGAGCCAGGTCGAGGGCGCGGGACGCACGTTCCTCGAGGTCGACACCGAGGCGATCCGGCTGCTGACCGCGACGGCCATGCGCGACATCGCCCACCTCCTTCGCCCGGGCCACCTGCGGCAGCTCGCAGCCATCCTCGACGACCCCGAGGCGTCGGCCAACGACCGGTTCGTGGCCACCGATCTGCTGAAGAACGCCAACATCGCGGCGGGCGGCATCCTGCCGTCGTGCCAGGACACCGGCACCGCGATCGTCATGGGCAAGAAGGGCGAGCTGGTGCTCACCGGCGGCGGCGACGAGGAGGCCATCGCCCGGGGCGTCTACGACACGTACACCACGGCGAACCTGCGCTACTCCCAGATGGCCCCGCTGTCGATGTGGGACGAGAAGAACACCGGCACCAACCTGCCTGCCCAGATCGAGATCTACGCCACCCCGGGCGACGCCTACTCGTTCCTGTTCATGGCCAAGGGCGGCGGCTCGGCCAACAAGAGCTACCTGTACCAGGAGACCAAGGCGCTCCTGAACCCCACCAAGCTGCTGGCGTTCATCGACGAGAAGATCCGCAGCCTCGGCACCGCGGCCTGCCCGCCGTACCACCTCGCCGTCGTCATCGGCGGCACGTCGGCCGAGCACACCATGAAGACGGCAAAGCTCGCCTCCGCCCGCTACCTGGACACCCTGCCCACCGAGGGGTCAGCGCTCGGCCACGGCTTCCGCGACGTCGAGCTCGAGGCCGAGATCCTCACGCTCGCCCAGACCACAGGCATCGGCGCCCAGTTCGGCGGCAAGTACTTCTGCCACGACGTCCGGGTGATCCGCC
>CAZBTQ010000416.1:0-1701 GCA_964494405.1 uncultured Iamiaceae bacterium | reverse complement strand
CGCGGAAGGGGCCAACAGAAGACTCCGCTTCTCCGCTGCTTCGTTGTCCACCCGTGTCCTCCGTCTGCCTCCGCTGCTCGCACCCGCTGCACCTTCGTGCGAGCTACCGCGAACAGAGATCGCGGAGGCAACGGGTTCACACAGAGAAACTGAGCAGCAGAGGACCTCCGCTTCTCTGCTGCTCCGTTGTGCACCCGTTTCCTCCGTAGGCCTCCGCTGACTCGCACCCGCTGCACCGTCGTTCGGGCTGTCGCGAACAGAGATCACCGAGGCAACGGGTTCACACAGAGAAACTGAGCAGCACAGGGGGGTGGCGCGACGCATATATCTTCCTATCAGCGTGGCTGTTTGTAGAAGGCCTCCTCGCTACGCAGGAGATGCACCTGCAGCCCTGCTCGAAGTGTGTCTGCCCACCGATGCAGTGCCTCTTGTCCCTCTGAGGACACAGCTGCGAACATTCGATCAGCCGCGGCAAGCGTCGCCTCTCGACATGTCAGCGTCACTGCCCGAACACCACTGGAGGCAAGGCCTTGAGAACGCTCGTCCGCGCCGAGCGCAAGCTGGGCTTTCAGACACTGCTCCTCACGTCGGCCATGGCGCTTGCTCTCCTCCCTGATCACGGCGAAGTCCTCCTCCGAGAAGCCAATGTCGAACTGAATTGCATCTAGGAGTTCTGTGCTGCCTTGTCCCACTTGACGGAAGGCACTCTCCCACACCTGCCATGCTGGAATGCGACTGGGCTCTGTGCGTCCGTCGATCGTGATACGGGCATCTTTCTGAGCAACGTGGGATGCCACTTCCAAGCCTATGTATCCGGCGCTGGCCGTGGGCCACAACAGAGCCAGTGACAATACTAGACGTCCGAATGCGCTGTAGCTTCGCAGCATGCATGGCTCCGTTCTGGTTGGTGGGTCTGAGGCGAAGGGAAGTGGCGATGCAAACGCGCCCCTTGGGTGAAGCGGTCGACATAGTCGGCCAGCGTCCGCCACTGCCGTGGAAGGGGCAGGCACAGCGGGCGTGTGGTCGAAGGAAGATTTCCGATGGCGGCGGGATCCAACCGACGAGGGCCTCTTGACAGTACAGCATTGAGACCGATTGCTGAAGCTGTTGCTCAAGCTCGGGTGGAGCACCAGCGGCATGTCTGACGTGGCTCTGCCGAGAAGCACGAATCGCGCCGGCGTTCTGTCGCGCGTGGTAGCCGAGAGAATGCGTGGGGCCGTTTGAGCCACACAGGCTGCTACGGCTCGGCTAGGAGTCTGCGCGTGGGGGACCTGAGGACGACAGGTGAACGTGGGTGCGGGTGGGGTGACGGTGCAGGAGCCCCGTACGTCATCGTTCGAGTAGCGGCGAACAGAGATCACGGAGGCAACGGGTTCACACGGAGAAGCTGAGCAGCAGAGGACCTCCGCTTCTCCGCTCCTTCGTTGTGCACCCGTGTCCTCCGTACGTCTCCGCTGACTCGCACCCGCAGCACCGTCGGTCGGGCAACCGCGAACAGAGATCACGGAGGCAACGGGTTCACACGGAGAAGCTGAGCAGCAGAGGGACTCCGCTTCTCCGCTGCTTCGCTGTGCACCCGTGTCCTCCGTACGTCTCCGCTGACTCGCACCCGCTGGTGCTCGAGCGGCGGTGAGCACCTCGAGGATGTCGATGGGAGTCTGGCGTGCAAACCAGTACTACCGCTCATCTGAGTCCTGAGCC
>CAZBTQ010000415.1:0-1705 GCA_964494405.1 uncultured Iamiaceae bacterium | reverse complement strand
TGGCGCCTCGACGACGGTCGGTCCCTGAGCGCGAAGGTCGAGGAACCCGATCCCGTACACGGTCTCGGTGTTCGCCGTCAGCAGCAGGGTCTGGGCGTCCATGAGGGACTTCCAGATGATGAACTGCTGAGGGGTGGCCGCCCCGAACTCCCGGAAGCCACGCCTGGTCTCGATCATCGCGACCCGCGGGATCTGCGTCAGGTACACCTCGATGGCGCGGTTGAACACGAGCTGGTCCAGCAGCGCATCGGCCGCCTCCCTCGTCGGGTAGCCGTTCGCGAACTCGAAGTCGCCGAACCGCGTCGTCACGACCTCCGTTCCGATCCAACCGTGCCGATCGCCTTCAGGCATGTGCGCAGTTCCCTTCCTCGTGACGGAGACCCGGGGCGTCTGGTCCCCGGCTGTCGCGACCGAGGCTAGGAGACTGCCGCGGGCGTCAGCCGACGTCGGTCGCGGCTGCGTTCGCTCCAACGTCCGGCCTGCGTCTACCCGCCTGCTGGCTCCTGCGGGGCTGGCGTGGCCGATGGGACCTTGGTCCCTAGCTCTTATGTCTACTTGTGAGTAGAAATAAGGAGGCCCTCACACGCAGGTGCCCTGACCAACCCGAGGAGGACTCGTGGAGCTGCGACGACGAGGTGAAGGATCCCGGCACCGCCCGCCGGTACCGGATGCGCCGACGGTCGAGGTGCTGTTCGGCGGTGACGAGGGCGGCCCCGACGTGGCCGTCGTCCGCGTCGAGATCCCAGCCGGCTCGGGCATGCCTCCCCACTCCCACGGCGGCTCCGACGTCATCCTCGTGCCCATCGACGGAGCGGTCGAGATCACCAAGGATGACGAGACCATCCACGTCGGGGTTGGCGACTCCGCGTTGATCCGCCGGGACGAAGTGGTCGCGTTGCGCAACCCCGGGTCCGAGACGGCCGAGGTGGTGGTCGCAGCTGGCCCCGTCGACTTCGTCGCAGGTCTTCGGTCGTGGCCGCCAGCTGATTGAGCGCAGCCTCTAACCGAGCGCCCGCCGACCCTGTTCGGCGGCGGTCACGATCCGCTCGATGCGCGTGGCCTTGGTCTCTGGCTTTGCCGCGCTGACGACCGACCAGAGCATCTGCTTGCGGGCCGACGGCGGGAACCCGTCCCACGCGGCACGGGCCGGCGGCGAGGCGTCGAGGGCGCGTGCGAGGTCGTCCGGCTCCACCAGATCCTCGACCGTGTCGTAGAGCGTCCACCAGCCGTTCGCCTGGGCGACCTCGACCGCTCGGCGGCCGGCGTCGGTCATGCGGCCCGCGGCCTCGAGCTCGGCGACGCGCCGACGGTTCAGGCGCGTCCAGCTGCTCCTCGCCTTGCGAGGCGACATGAGCTGGAGCCCCCGCTCGTCGTCGAAGATCGTCACCGTCGAGTCGATCCACCCGAAGCACAGCGCCTCGAGCACGAGGTCCTCGTAGGGCACCCGCTCGCGACCGCTCGCCGGACGCCACGAGACGACCCAGACGCCGCGCTCGGTGGCGTGGTGCTCGGTGAGCCACGCCCGCCACGCCGCCAGGTCGACCGGGTGGAAGAGCGTGAACTCGAACCTGCCCGTCGAGGGGTGCTCCGACGCGCTGTCCGGCGTCATGCTCACCGACTCACCGATTCACCGACTCACCGATTCACCGGCTCACCAGCTCACCGGTCCACGGATCCGTCGACCCGCTGGCACGTCGCCGCCCGT
>CAZBTQ010000414.1:0-1709 GCA_964494405.1 uncultured Iamiaceae bacterium | reverse complement strand
CTACCGAGGAGCTGGGTCCTCGCTCGGAGCCTCCGGTGCATCGGACGGGCGGCGCAGGCCCACCGACACCACGACCGCCACCGCGATGAACACGACGAGCACGATGCCGATCCGCTCCGCGCCGACGCCGGTGATCCAGTTGCGGATGCCGTCGGACACGTTGGTGACGACGTCGACCGGTCCGCTCCACGGTGTGTCTCGCGGATCGGCCAGCACCCGTGACTCCCACCAGCCGTAGTAGGCGAGGTACACGCCGGCGATGATGAGCAGCACCCCAGACACCGTGTGGATGTACGGCATCGCGCGGCGGAGGTTGGTGACGAGGCCCCCTTGTGCCAACGAGAGGGCGATGGTGATGGCCCCGAGGAGGACCCCCATGCCGGCGGCGTAGGCGATGAACTGCGCCATCCCCGAGGCCAGGTCGTCGGCGTCCAGCGACCTGCTGATGACGGGAAGGAAGAGCCCGATCGTGCACGAGAGCGATGCGATGGCGTACGACACGCCGAACAGGAACATCGACGACAGCTGGCGGCCGGACGTGCCCATCTGCACCTTGGGGAGCCGCACCGACAGCTCGAACCCGCGCAGCATCGCGATGCCGAGGCCGATCAGTCCCAGCCCGATCACCATGGTGACGTAGGGCAACTGGCGCTCGATCGACAGCGAGAGCTGGGTGATGCCGAACCCGATCACACCGAACACCGCGATGAACCCGGCGGTGACGGCCAGCCCGACGCCGAGTGCGCGCACCACGCTGGCCCTCTGCCCCGGTTGGCCCTCGAGCCCCAGGAAGTAGGACAGATAGGCGGGGAGCATGGCGAACCCGCAGGGGTTGACCGTCGCCACCATTCCCAGCGTGAAGGCGTAGGTGAGCTCGGCGTCGATCACCGCGACGACCTCAGCTCGAGCCGAAGCTCTCGTCGAGCCAGTCGCGCAGTTCCTGGCTGGTGAGCGCTCCGCTGTGCACGTCGACGACGGTGCCGCTCGCGTCGACCAGCGCCGTGGTGGGCATGCCGGTGCCTCGGAAGGTTGCGAACATGTCGCCGTCGGGGTCGCGGCCCACGTCGTAGGTGATGCCGGTGCTCTCGATGAGCGTCTCGCCGTCGGCGCTCGACTCCTGGGTCGAGATGCCGAGGAAGGCGATGTCGTCTTTGCGCTCCTGGTACACCGCCTCGAACGCCGGCATCTCCGCGACGCACGGCGCGCACCACTCGGCGAAGAAGTTGATGACGAGCGGTGTGCCGAGGAACGCCGACGTGTTGGCGGTGGCGCCGTCGAAGGTCTCGTAGGCCTCGGCGATGGGCATGCCGATGATCTCGTCCGTGTCGATGGGGACGAGCTCGCCCTGGACAGGCGTGTCGCCGAGCTGTTCGGGGTCGTCGCTCAACGAGAGCGCCACGAGCGCACCGGCCCCCACCGCGAGGATCGCGGCGACCAACGTGCCCACGAGCAGGATCCGGCGCTGCGACGGCCTAGCCGGTCGGCGAGCGCTCGTGGCGGCCTCGTCGTCGGGCTGCTCGTCGGTCGGGACGGCGGACCGGCCGTCGGCCCTGACGTCGGTGGATTGCTCGGACACCGCTACCTCCGTGGTCGGACCACGCTACCTGGCAGCGATGGGGGATCGACCGTCGGCAGGCCGGAGCTCGCTCGTTGGAGGTTGGGGCCTCCAGGCAGTTGCTCCGGCCCGCCGGCCGGTGATCTTGGGGTGG
>CAZBTQ010000413.1:0-1719 GCA_964494405.1 uncultured Iamiaceae bacterium | reverse complement strand
GTCCGAGCTCCGCACGGAGATCGCGAACGTCTCGACCGAGATGCACTCGACGCTGCGCACCAACGCATACCTCAACATCGGTGCGATGGCGGCGCTGGTGGGCCTGGTCAGCGCCGTCGCCACCATCGTGTCCTGACCTGCGCCGCCCGATCACGGCAGGATGGTGGGATGGCTGCACGATTCGACTCGGTCGACGACTACCTCGCCTCGCTCGGCGACACGCAGGCGCAGACACTGCGGTCGGTGATCGACCTGGTGCTGCGCGAGTTCCCCGAGCTCGAGGTCAAGCTGTCGTGGAACGTGCCGCAGATCCACCGCGACGGGGAGTACGTGTTCGGCGTGTCCGCGCTGAAGAGCCACCTGGCGCTCGCGCCGTGGAGCACCGACGTCATCGAGGACTTCACACCTCGCCTGGAGCGCGACGGCTACGCCGTGCGGAAGAACCTCTTCCAGGTCCCCGACGACTGGGAGGTCGACGAGGCGTTGGTCACCGACCTCGTCCGGGCACGCCTCGACGAGCTCGACGTTGCCGGGTCCTGACCCTCGGCCGAGGTTCAGCCGACGATCGAGCGGTACTCGGCCACCAGCGCGGCGCTGGTCTCGTTGCCGAGGATGCCGTTCTGCATGCGGTTCATGACGTAGGCGACGGTGGTCCGGTTGTCGAGGTCGTTGAGCACGATCGAACCGCCCCAGCCACCCCAATAGCAGAGCCGGCCTGCGGTGACGCCGAGCAGGTCGTTCGGGTTGGCCAGCGCGTAGCCGAGGCCGAACCGCACGGGCAGGCCGATCGCCAGGTCGGGCCCGTCTGACTGCTGCTCGAAGATCCGGTCGATGGTCCCGGCGGACAGCAACGTGGTGCCCGAGGCGACGCCGCCGTTGGAGACCGCGGCCTGGATCGTGGCGACCGATCGTGCGTTGCCGTGGCCGTTGGCCGCGCCGATCGTCGCCGCCCGCCAGCCCTCGGTGTTGGCCACGGCGGCACCGGCGCCCGGAGTGGCGAACGTCTTCATCGCGACGCTGTCGAGGTCGATCGCACCTCCGCCGCCGGTGGGCAGCTCGACGGGCGGTGGCGGAGTGACGTCGGCGATGCGGCCGTGCTCGCTCGGCGGGCAGCCGATCGTGAAGTCGGCGCCGAGCGGACCGGCGATCTCCTCGGCGAAGAACTGCTTGAGGCCGCGCCCGTCGACGCGGCGGATGACCTCGCCGATCAGGTGGCCGAAGTTGAGCGCGTGGTAGCCCGACGCGGTGCCGGGCTCCCACCACGGCTCCTGGCCCGCGAGGTGGGCGGTGGCCTTGTCGTCGTCGAACAGGTCCTCGACGGTGAACGGCGCCGCCCAGCTCGACACGCCCGAGGTGTGGCTGAGCAGGTGGCGCACCTCGATGTCCTGCTTGCCGTTGACGCCGAACTCGGGCCAGTAGGTGGCGACCTTCTCGCCGGGGTCGAGGGTGCCGCGGTCGACGAGCAGGAGCGCTGCCAGCGCGGTCATCGTCTTGGTCGTGGACCAGACGTTGGTGATGGTGTCGGCCTCCCACGGCCGGGTCTGGGCCTCGTCGGCCCACCCGCCCCAGCAATCGGTGACCACCTCGCCGTCGACGGCGACCGCCAACGACGAGCCGAGGTCGTAGCCGTCGGCGAGCTGTCGTTCGACGATGTCGGCGAGCGGTTGGAAGCGCGGATCGGTGGTGCCCTGGAGCCCTGTCATGGGCGGACAGTAGCCC
>CAZBTQ010000412.1:0-1726 GCA_964494405.1 uncultured Iamiaceae bacterium | reverse complement strand
ACGACCCAGCCCCGCCATGACCTGCGAGGTCATGCGGCGCGGTGCGATGATCGCCAGGTGCCCGACCCCCGCGACCAGACCTCCCTCGTCGACCGCCGCACGAGCATCGGCCGCGTCGTCGCCGCCGTCGCGCTGGCGACCGTCGTGCTCGTCGGGTTCGTGCCGTCGAGCGCGGTGGCCCAGGGCGACGACGCCACCACCACGACCCAGCCGATCCGGGACTCCGACACCGGCCTCAACGACATCGTGCCCCAGCCGAACTCCGGCGAGGCGCCCGACGATCCCAGCGATCGGGGCGGTTGGCAGCAATACCTCGTCTTCGTCCTGATCGTCGCGGGCATCGGGGGCATCGTCCTGCTGGTGATGCGTCAGTCACGCAACGCCCGACGACCGGCGAACCCTTGACTCGCGAACTACGGTCGCGTCTGTGACCATCGCCACAGAACCCCTCGCGACCCTCCCGAACCCGATGATCCCGGAGTTCTGGACCAGACCTGCCGCCGAGATCGACGCCGACCTGGCCGAGCTGCTGGCGGTCGGCACGAGCTTCCACACCTTCGGCTTCGACTCCGACTTCCCGCTGGACTCGGTGCTGCCCGACCAGGGTGCGGGCTACTGGGCGGTGACCCGCCACTCCGACATCCTCCACGTGTCGAAGAACGCCAAGATCTTCAGCTCGGCGAAGGGCGTCACCGCACTCGACCTGCCGCCCGAGTTCAACGAGTTCTTCAGCTCGCTGATCGGCATGGACGATCCCCGTCACGCTCGCCTGCGTCGCATCGTGTCGGCCGGCTTCACCCCACGCATGCTCAAGCTGCTCGAGGACTCGGTCCAGCGCATCGCCGGTGAGATCGTCGACGCCGTCGCGGAACAGGGCGAGTGCGACTTCGTGGTCGACGTCGCCGCCCGGCTGCCGCTGCGCATCGTGTGCGACCTCATGGGCATCCCCGAGTCCCAGCACGACTTCGTCTTCGAGCGCACCAACATGATCCTCGGTGCGTCCGACCCCGAGTACATGCCAGCCGACGGCGACATCCTCACCGGGCTGCTCACCGCTGGAGGCGACCTCGCCGCGCTCATGGAGGAGGTCGCCGAGTCCAAGAAGGGCGGCGACGGCCAAGACCTCACGTCGATCCTGGTGAACGCCGAGCTCGACGACGACCGGCTCAGCCACGCCGACCTGGCCAGCTTCTTCATCCTGCTGGTCATCGCCGGCAACGAGACCACCCGCAACGCCATCTCGTGGGGGCTTCTCTACTTGAGCGAGCACCCCGAGCAGCGGGCCATCTGGGCCGAGGACTTCGACGGCATCGCCCCGACCGCGGTCGAGGAGATCGTCCGGCTCGCCAGTCCCGTCACCTACATGCGTCGCAACGCCCTCGAGGACACCCGCATCGGCGACGTCGAGATCGCCGCGGGCGACAAGGTCTGCATGTTCTACCTGGCCGCGAACCGTGACGAGTCGGTGTTCGACGACCCTCTGCGGTTCGACGTGCGCCGCAACCCCAACAACCACGTGGGATTCGGCGGGCCCGGACCGCACTTCTGCCTCGGCGCCCACCTCGCTCGGCGAGAGATCACGGTGATGTACCGCGAGCTGTTCAAGCGGCTGCCCGACATCGAGGCGGCCGGCGAGCCACAGCTGCTGCGCGCCAGCTTCATCCACGGCGTGAAGCACCTGCCTGCGAGCTTCACCCCAGCCGGCTGAACCCCGGAGCGCGCCGGT
>CAZBTQ010000411.1:0-1731 GCA_964494405.1 uncultured Iamiaceae bacterium | reverse complement strand
CTGAGCGCCGTATTGGACCATTGTCCACCACGCGGGCGAGTCGCCTCAAAACGAGGCAGGTGGGGTCCCCGACACTACGACCGTTCGGCGGTGCCGACAATGGGGCGAGGGCTATCGTCCCGACATGTCCGACCTCGCCGAGACGACCACCGCCACCACGACCGTCGGAGTGCTCCGCGGACGGGCCACCGCCGACGGCGGCGCCGAGTTCCGTGGCATCCCCTACGCGGCACCGCCGATGGGCGACCGACGGTTCCTCGCTCCCGCACCGATCGATCCGTGGGACGGCGAGCGCGACGCGACCGAGTTCGGCACGGCATCGGTCCAGCTCACCGGCGGCCCGATGACCCACGTCTTCGGCGCCGGCCATCTGCCGGTGGGCGAGGACTGCCTCACGCTGAACGTGTGGACGCCCGGCCTCGACGACGCCCGACGACCGGTCCTGGTGTGGATCCACGGCGGCGCGTTCCGAATGGGCACCGGCGGCGCACCGATGTACGACGGCACGCGCATCTCCCGGGCGGGCGACCTGGTCGTCGTGAGCCTCAACTACCGGCTGGGCCTGTTGGGGTTCTCCAGCGCCGACGCTCCCGGCGATGCGAACTGCGGTCTGCTCGACCAGGTCGCCGCGCTCCGGTGGGTCCAGCGCGAGATCGCCACGTTCGGCGGTGATCCCGACCACGTCACCGTCTTCGGCGAGTCCGCGGGAGCGAAGAGCGTCGAGTGCCTGCTGGCCATGCCGTCCGCGAAGGGGCTGTTCCACCGGGCGATCCTCCAGAGCACCTACACCACGGTGCTCGACGCTGGCCCCGCCGCTCGTCGAGCTGAAGCGATCGCCGAGAAGCTGGGCGCCGACGACGTCACCGGCCTGCGCACCGCCGCGCTCGACGCGCTGGCCACGGCCGAGGCCGAGGTGTTGCTCGCCGAGGGTGCCGCCCCCGCGGGATCTGGCGGCAACGGCCCGGTCATCGACCCCGCCAGCCTGCCGACCGCGCCCATCGACGCGGTGGCGGCGGGTGCCGCGGCCGACATCCCGCTCCTGGTGGGCACCACCCTCGACGAGTTCCACTTGTTCGCGAGCATGGGCATGAACCCCGCCGGCGCCGACCCCGACGACGCCGCCCTGGCCGCCCACATCGCGACGCTGCTCGGCACCGCGGCCGATGACCCCAAGGTCGGCGCGGCCGTCGACGCGTACCGTGCCGCACGCACCGAACAGGGACGCGATGCATCCAACGCGAACCTCGCCATCGACGCCATGACCGACCGTCTCTTCCGGCAGCACTCGGTCCGACTCGCCGGAGCGGCATCGCGCCACGGCGAGGTCTACACCTACTTGTTCACCCGACCCTCCCCTGCGCTCGGTGGGGTCCTCGGCGCCTGCCATGGCATCGAGATCCCGTACGTGTTCGGCAACCTCGAGTCGTCCAAGGCGTTCGTCGGCGACGACGAGGCGACCCGGCAGCTCTCCGACGCGGTGCAGGACGCGTGGATCGCGTTCGCCCGCGGCGGTGCACCCGACACCGATCAGCTCGGTCCGTGGCCCCGCTACGACGAGACGCGACGGGCCACCATGGTCCTCGGCGACACATCGACGGTGGTCGACGCGCCGCTCGATGCCATCCGCGACGCATGGGACGCCACGGCGTTCTGATCGGTCGACGAACGTGAGCCGCTTCGTCGCCCTCCTGCGCGGCATCAACGTGGGTGGGCGCACCTTGAAGATGGCCG
>CAZBTQ010000410.1:0-1754 GCA_964494405.1 uncultured Iamiaceae bacterium | reverse complement strand
CCACCGACGACGGAGGATTCCGATGACTCGCACCAGCCACGACCAACCCCCGACCTATGAAGGGCGGCCGCTCCCGCAGCCCGACGAGGCGGTGTTCGACCAAGGACTGCAGTTCGACCTGTCGACCGTGTTCACGCGACGGCGTTTGCTGTCGATGGCGGGTCTCGGCGCCGGCGCCTTGGCGATCGCCGCCTGTAGCGGCAGCGACTCGAACAGTTCGACGTCGTCCACCGGCAGCGCCACCGGAACCCAGGGCACGACCGGTACGACGGGCACGACTGTCTCCGAGGGCACCAGCGCGGCGACGACCGCCGCGACGGCCGAGGGCGACACGCTGCTCGAGATCCCCGACGAGACCAACGGGCCGTATCCCGCCGACGGCAGCAACGGGCCGGACATCCTCGAACAGTCCGGCGTCGTGCGCCGTGACATCACGACGAGCTTCGGCGGCTCGACCGGCGTCGCCGACGGCGTGCCGCTCACGTTCACGTTCACGGTGCTCGACATGGCCAACGCCAACGCGCCGTTCGCCGGTGCTGCGGTCTACGCCTGGCACTGTGACGCCGAAGGTGGGTACTCGATGTACTCGGCGGGCTTGGAGAACGAGAACTACCTGCGCGGCGTGCAGGTCGCCGACGCCGACGGCAACGTGACGTTCACCTCGATCTTCCCCGGCTGCTATGCCGGGCGCTGGCCGCACATCCACTTCGAGGTCTACCCCGACGTCGACTCCATCACCGACCACGACCTCAGCATCTCGACCTCGCAGGCGGCCTTCCCCGAGGACGCGTCCAACGACGTGTTCGACAACGTCGCCCTGTACTCCGCGTCGATCCGGAACTTCGCCAACCTCACGATCGACGACGGCATCTTCACCTCCGACACGATCGACCAGCAGATGCTGACCCTCACCGGCGATCGTCAGTCCGGTTTCACCGGCTCGCTCGTGGTTCCGGTCGACACCACCACCGAGCAGACCGTGACGGGCATGGGCGGTGGCGATCCGGGTGGTCCGGGTCCGGGTGGTGGTGGTCCCGGAGGCCCAGGCGGCCAGCCGCCGGACGGCACGCCTCCGTCGGGCGGCTGATCCACCCCGGGGGTTGCGTCAGTCGAACGTCTGTTCGATACTGGGGCGATGGGGTTCAACAACCCGTCGTGGACGTGGAACGAGCTGGAAGCAGCGCTGTCGGATCGACCGGCCGCGCGGACGGGGCGTGACGGGCGCGCCCCGGGGAGCCCGTCGTGGAACTCGGGCGGTGACGGGCCGGCGTGGAGCCGCAAGCGCCAACCGTTCCAGGCGCCGGCCGATCCGGACCGTTCCGGTCGTTCCGCTGCGGGGCGGGTGCCGTACGCCGAGTTGCATTGTCATTCCAACTTCTCGTTCCTCGACGGTGCCTCACACCCCGAAGAACTGGCCACCGAGGCAGATCGGCTCGGTTTGGAGGCGTTGGCGATCACCGATCACAACGGGTTCTACGGTGTCGTCCGTTTCGCCGAGGCCGCCAAGGTGATCGGGCTGCCCACGGTGTTCGGCGCCGAGATCACCTTGAGCGACACCGGTCCGGTGGCGCGGTCGGAGGCCGACACGGTGCAACAGGTTGCCACCGGGCTGGTGCCGGACTCGTACGCCCCGGACCCTGCGGGAACCCATCTGCTGGCGATCGCGGACGGACCCGACGGGTACGCCCGGCTGTCACGCGCGCTCAGCCTCGGTCACCTCGCGGGGGAGAAGGGGGCGCCGCGGTTCGCGTTCG
>CAZBTQ010000409.1:0-1757 GCA_964494405.1 uncultured Iamiaceae bacterium | reverse complement strand
CCTGCGGGGAGGGCCGGGCTTCGGCGCGCCTGGGGGTCGACGCCGTCACGGTGCTTGCGGCGTCGGGTCGCATGGGCGAAGGTGAGAGCTACGACGTCGATCTGGAGACAACGTTGCGCGACCGTCATGTAACTGCCGCTGCGACGGTGGGGTCCGAACCGGACGAGTCGGCGATGGTGCCGGCGCTGCTCGACCGGGCCCGATCAGGCGACCGCGCGGCGTTCGACGACCTGGTGCGGCTCACCTACACCGACACCTACACCCTGGCGTTCCGCCTGACGGGTGACGAGGAGGACGCACGCGACGTGGTCCAGGAGACGTACCTGAGGGCCTACCGAGGCCTCGTGCGGTTCCGCGGCGACGCGCAGTTCACGACGTGGCTGTACCGGATCACGGCGAACTGCGCGAACACCCACCTCGGTCGACGTATCCGGCACCGCCACGACGAGCTGTCCGACGACGATCCCCTCGTCGACGAGCGTCCTGAGATCGATCCGCAGCACCGCGCCGAGAACGAGCTGCTCCGGGGCCGGCTCCGCGACGCCCTCGAAGACCTGCCCCCCCGCCTGCGGGCCGTGGTGGTGCTGCGCGACATCTACGACCTGCCCCACGAGGCCATCGCCGACGAGCTGGGCATCTCCGAGTCGGCGGCCAAGGTGCGCCTGCACCGGGCACGTCGCAAGCTCCGCGAGGCCCTGTACCCCGACCACCGCTCGCCCGCCTCGAGCCCCGAGCGGTCGGGAACCGCCCATGCGGTGTGACGCCGTCGCCGACGATCTGGCGGGCGTCGCCGACGGCAGCGCCTCGCTCGACGATCGCGGACGGCGCCACGTCGAGGCCTGTCTGCGCTGCCAGGCCGACCTGGTCCACCACCGGCGCATCCTGCGAACCATGCGCGCCATGCGCACCGAGTACCTCGAACCAGCACCGGGGCTGTTGCCCGAGGTGCTCGCCAGCCTCGAACAGGCGGGGGAGCGCCACGCGATCCGCGTGATGTTGTCGGGTCGGCGTGCGGCGTACATCGGTGGCCTCGCGGCGGCCACCGCGGCAGGTGTCGGTGGCATCGTGGTGGCCGCTCGGTACCGTCGAGCGTCCTGACCGGGACGGATCGATCGTCCCCGGCTGGATGGGCCCGAGGGGGCCGGTGCTACCCTGTCCGGGTTCAGCCCTAGGGCAGTAGCTCAACTGGTAGAGCACCGGTCTCCAAAACCGGCGGTTGGGGGTTCGAGTCCCTCCTGCCCTGCTTGTAGCGGCTCGTCGGTGCCCTGCACCGGCGCGAGCCAACTCCGAGACGTACGAGAAGGTTGCCGTCATGGCGATGAACCGAGAACAGAAGCGCATGATGCAGCGCCAGGGCCAGGTGGGAGCCGATGGCGCGCCCGTCGCCAAGCCGCGCCAGCAGCAGCGCACGAGCAAGCCGATGAAGGAAGCGCGCACGTCGCCGCTCCAGTTCCTGCGCGAGGTGCGCGGCGAGCTGCGCAAGGTGGCCTGGCCCAGCCGGCCCGAGGTCATCCACTACACGATCATCGTCCTCATCACCATCGTGGTGATGACCGCATTCGTCGCGGTGCTCGACTACCTGTTCGGCGAAAGCGTCTTCTGGCTCATCGACCGATGAGCCTCCCCGACACGAACGACACCATGAGCGATCACGACACCACCACCGACACCATCGAGACCACCGACACCGACGCGCCCGAGGCGGTCTCGCCGGGCACGGCGAGCGATGACACGGTCTCGCCGGGCACGGCGAGCGA
>CAZBTQ010000408.1:0-1767 GCA_964494405.1 uncultured Iamiaceae bacterium | reverse complement strand
CGGGCGCAGGCGACTCGACGCGACCGGAGCACTCCGAGGAAGACCCCGAGATTTCTGTCAAGTCCCGGTACCCGCCCGACACTGTGGCTCCGGTAGCTACCCGACAGGTCGGGTTGGGTTAGGCGGCGTTGATGCGGCGGGGACGGCCACGCGGGTTGGCCAGTGCGCCGTGCTCGCGGGTGCGGTCGTGACGGATCGGATGGCGACGGATGAGTTCCTCACCGATGGACAACTCGACGTGATCGCCGACCACGGCGACTTGGACCTGGCGTCGCCGATAGGCGTTGCCGGCGCGGTAGTGAGACCCGGCGAAGGACACGTTGCCTGACGAGTCGACCTTGCGGGTCACCGACACCGCTGACGCCGTTGGACGCAACGGTGCGGTGCTGGTTCCCCGAGCCCGGCGGTGCAGTCCAGCGTTCTGTTTGGCGAGATCGTGGCGGCGCGCGTGAGTGGCGATCACGACGCCACGATGATGCAGCTGCACGAGCCCGCCGTCGCACACGACCTCGACGGTCTCACCGGCCAACCAGACGCCAGCCTTGTAACGCACCGACGCGAAACTGATCGTCCCCTTGCGATCGACCTTGCGCGTCGCCGCGACCGGCATCGCTGCTTCGGGATCCTCAACCAGCTTGGTGACCACTGGTTCGACCGCGACGGTGTCAGCGAGCCGGAACCGTTCCCACGGCGCGACCATCCCGATGCTCTGGTGAGGTCGGTCGTGGTTGTAGTGCTCGACCCATGCAGCCAGCTGGGCCTGCGCATCAGCGACGTCGTTGAAGACTTTGCCGGTCAAGAACTCGGTCCGCAGTGTCTTGTGCCACCGCTCGACCTTGCCCGTCGTGGTCGGCGACCGCGGCTTGGTCAGCAGGTGCTTGATGCCGTTCTCCCTGCAGATCCGATCGAACAACACCTCGCCGGTCCCCGGACCGAACCGGCCCGTGAACACCTTGCCATTGTCCGTCAGGATCTGCTCCGGACACCCGTATCGGCGCATCGCCAACGCCGACGCCTCACACGTCGGACGTGCCGTTGCCCAGGCGACCACATGCGCCGAGATCACGAACCGGCTGTGATCATCGATCCCCGACACGATCTTGGCCTCCGAACCATCAGCGAGCTTCACACCGCCGACGATGTCCATCTGCCACAACTCCATCGACCGCGACCGTTCCCAACGGATGTAATCGGACCGCTTCCGTTTCCGGGCCTGCGGGGTGATCAGACCGTGACGGACCAAACACCGATAGATCGACGACCTCCCCGGCAACGGCACCACCGCTTCCAGGGCGAGTTGATGCCGGATCGAACGCGGACCCCACCCCGGCCGCCCACGGCGCATCTCCACGATGCGCGCCTCCACCACCGCTGACATCTGATGCGGACACGACAACGGCTTCGCCGAGCCGTCCACCAACCCCGGCAACCCGTCGTTCGCGTACCGTCGCAACCAGACGTGAATCGTCTGGCGCGACACCCCGTTACGGCGAGCCACATCCGTCACCGTCGCCCCATCATTGAGCACCTCGAGCACCGCCTGCAAACGCTGTTCCACAAGATTCAACTCCACGAGCACCAGCACGACCCCCTCGCTGTCAAGGACGGTCACCGACGGCCGCCACACGAGAAAGGCTGGCCCGCGAACCAGAGCGAAGTGTCAAGCACCTACCGGAGCCAGTGTCAACCAGCTACCGGAACCAGTCCCGAAACTGTCGCCCACCTACCGGAGCCACAGTGTCAACTATGAACCGGGACTGCACAGAC
>CAZBTQ010000407.1:0-1776 GCA_964494405.1 uncultured Iamiaceae bacterium | reverse complement strand
ACGTCGGTGGTGACGGTGCCGGTCTTGGGGTTCGGCATCAGGCCGCGGGGACCGAGGACGCGCCCCAGCTTGCCGACGTTGGGCATCTGGTCGGGGGTCGCGATCGCCACGTCGAAGTCGAGCATGCCGCCCTCGACGAGCGCGGCGAGGTCGTCGGCACCGACGTGGTCGGCACCCGCCTCACGGGCCGCCGCAGCGGCCTCGCCCTGTGCGAACACGGCGACGCGGACGTCCTTGCCGGTGCCCGACGGGAGCGCGACGGTGCCGCGCACCATCTGGTCGGCCTTGCGCGGGTCGACGCCCAACCGCACCGCCAGCTCGGCGGTCTCGTCGAACGTCGCCGAGGCCAGCTGCTTCACCAGGGCGATCGCGTCGCTCGCTGCGTGCAGGTGCTCCCGGTCGAACTTCTTCGACGCGTCAGAGAACTTCTTGCCCTTCGCCATGTCGGCTCCCTCGTCTGGTAGGCGCCCGGGCGAGGTCCTCCCGGTGCGCAGTGCGTGTGATGTGGTGTGTGTTCCGGCACGAAGGGCCGGGTGGAGCTCATCGGTCCGACGCCGGGCGTCGGGACAGGTCAGCCTTCGACCGTGATGCCCATCGACCGGGCGGTGCCGGCGACCTGGAGCTTGGCGGCGTCGAGGTCGTTGGCGTTGAGGTCGGGCAGCTTCACCTGTGCGATCTCGGTGAGCTGCGCGTCGGTGATGGTGCCGACGCCTTCCTTGCCCGGAGCGGTCGAGCCCTTGTCGATGCCGACCGCCTCGCGGATGAGCACCGGCGTCGGGGGCGTCTTGGTGATGAACGTGAACGACCGATCCTCGAAGATGGAGATCTCGACCGGGATGATCGTGCCGCGCTGCGCCTCGGTGCGGGCGTTGTACTCCTTGCAGAAGTCCATGATCGCGACACCGTGCGGGCCGAGCGCGGTGCCCACTGGCGGCGCAGGGGTCGCCTGCCCGGCGGGGATCTGGATCTTGACGACCGCGGTGACCTTCTTCTTGGCCATGAGGTGTTCCTTCTACTTCGGTGGAGCCGCCGAAAGGGGCGGCACGCGAACGGGCCCCGGCCTGCGGGGCGACGGACAAGTCTGCCGTGGTGGGTGGCGTCGTGCCAACCCGCACCGGCGAGGGGGTGGTGGTCGGAGCGTCCTAGAGCTTGGCGATCTGGGAGAACTCGAGCTCGACCGGGGTCTCACGGCCGAAGATGTTGACGAGCACCTTGACCTTGAGCTGGTCCTCGTTGAGCTCGACGACCTCGCCCGAGAAGTCGGCGAACGGGCCTTCCTTGACCCGGACGCTCTCGCCCAGCTCGTACTCGAGGCGGGGCTTGCCGCGCTTGGCCGGCGTGTCGTCGCCCTCGACCTTGACCTGCAGGAAGGACTCGACGTCGCGTCGCGGCAGCGGCGACGGCTTGGCGCCCTGGCCGACGAAGCCGGTGACGCCAGGTGTGTTGCGGATCACGTACCAGGAGTCGTCGTCGAGGAGGCAGCGCACGAGGAGATAGCCCGGGAACATCTTCTTCTGGACGACGACCTTCTTGCCGGCCTTGAACTCGACGACGTCCTCCATGGGGATGACCACCTCGTGGATGCGGTCCTCCATGTTCATCGAGCTGGTTCGGGCCTCGAGGTTCTGCTTGACCTTCTTCTCGTACCCCGACTGCGTGTGCACGACGTACCAGCGGCCGGGGCGGTCGAAGGGGCTCTCCGGCTTGGGGGCCGCCGCCTCCTCGAGGAGGTCCTCCGCGTCGGTGCTGTCGCTCGCCGCATCATCGCTCGCCGTG
>CAZBTQ010000406.1:0-1797 GCA_964494405.1 uncultured Iamiaceae bacterium | reverse complement strand
CGGCCCCGGACCGGAGCCCGGGGCCGTCGCGACGACGTCAGTGGACGTGTCCGCTCAGCTGCAGCCGCTGGTGTTGCCGCAGCTCGGGCAGGCGTGGCAGGAGCCGGCCCGCTGCATCTGGACGCCGCACTGCATGCACATCGGGGCGTCGTTGATCTGCTGGCGGGGCGCCTCGCGCTGGACCTGGTCGTCACGCTCCATCTGCGCGGCCAGCTCCGAGGCCGACGGGATCGACTTGGGATCGGGGTTGATCTCCGAACCCGAGCTGGTCTCGACGACCGACTCCTCGACACCTGGCAGCGTGGGCTGGGTGCGCTCCCCCACCGTGAGGATGCCGAGCTCGAGCCGCTCGTCGTAGGTGAGGTACTCGACCGCCAGCTTGCGGAACAGGTAGTCCATGAGGCTGGTGGCGATGCGGATGTCGGGATCGTCGGTCATGCCGGCAGGCTCGAAGCGAGACCCGGTGAGCGCCTCGACGAAGGCCCGCAGCGGCACGCCGTACTGCAGGCCGTAGCTGAGCGACTTGGCGAAGGCGTCCATGATGCCGTTGAGGGTCGAGCCCTGCTTGGACACCCGCACGAAGATCTCGCCCGGGCGCCCGTCGGCGTACTCGCCGACGGTGACGAAGCCCTTGCAGTCGGCGACGCGGAACTCGAAGGTCTTCGAGGTGCGGGTGCGAGGCAGCTTCTCGCGCACCGGCACCTGGACGATCTTCTCGACGATCCGCTCCACGACCTGGGTGGCCGCTGGCACCGCGGCTCCGTCGGCCACATCCTTCTTGACCGTCGACAGCGGCTGGGCGTTCTTGCAGTTGTCGCGGTAGATGGCGACCGCCTTCACGCCGAGCTTCCAGGCGTCGATGTGGAGCTGCTCGACGTCTTCGACGGTCGCCTCTTCGGGCATGTTGACCGTCTTGGAGATCGCGCCGGAGATGAACGGCTGGACAGCGCCCATCATCCGCACGTGGCCGAGGTAGTGGATCACGTTGTCGCCCATCGAGCAGGCGAACACGTCAACGTGGTCGGCCTTCAGGTGGGGAGCACCGAGGATGGTCTTGTTCTCCTCGAGGTAGGCCAGGATGTCGGCTTGCTCGGCGTCGGAGTAGTCGAGGTTGCGCAGCGCCCGGGGCACCGTCTGGTTGATGATCGACATGTTGCCGCCGCCGACCAGCTTCTTCATCTTGAACAGGCCCAGGTCGGGCTCGACGCCGGTGGTGTCGCAATCCATCATCAGCCCGATGGTGCCGGTCGGTGCGAGCACGCTGGCCTGGGAGTTGCGCACGCCGTGCACCTCGGCGATCTCGCAGGCGTCGTCCCAGGCGTGCTGCGCGGCCGACAGCAGGTCGGCGGGCACGAGCTCCTCGTCGATGGAGGCGTTCGCCTCGCGGTGCATGTTGAGGACGTTCAGCATCGGCTCGCGGTTCTCGGCGTAGCCCGAGAACGGGCCCATCCGCGCCGCGGTGCGCGCCGAGGTGGCGTAGGCGTGGCCCGTCATCAGCGAGGTGAGCGCGGCCGCCCACGCGCGGCCTGAGTCGGTGTCGTAGCCGTGGCCGAGCGCCATGAGCAGGGCGCCGAGGTTGGCGTAACCCAGCCCGAGCTGGCGGAACTTGCGGCTGTTGTCGCCGATGGGCACGGTCGGGTAGTCGGCGCGGCCGACGAGGATCTCCTGCGCGGTGAACACGACCTCGACCGCGGCCTTGTAGCCCTCGACGTCGAAGTCCTCGTTCTCGGGCTTGAACTTCAAGAGGTTGAGGCTCGCGAGGTTGCACGCCGAGTTGTCGATGTGCATGTACTCCGA
>CAZBTQ010000405.1:0-1814 GCA_964494405.1 uncultured Iamiaceae bacterium | reverse complement strand
GATCGCCCGAGCGAGGAGCGCCTTGCGCACCTCGATGGTGTCCGGTGTCGCCAGGAGCGCGGTGATCAGGTACCCGGCGGCCTGGTCCTGATCGGGTGACGGCGACTCGACCGCCCACTTCACGTTCTTCCAGGTCCAGTCCTCGACGTTGACGAGCTCGACGTCGAGGGTCTCGGGGTCGTCGTCGGCGATCTCGCCTCCTGCCTCGCGGTACCCGCGGAGGAAGGCCACGACCGCGTCGAGGTCGTACCGTCCTCGGTCTCGTGCGGCCCACAGCACCGCGTACTGGCTGCGCTCCTCGGCGGGAACGACGGGCCCGGCGCCATCCCAGTCGATGAGTCGCAGCTCGGTGTCGGTGAACAGCACGTTGTGGGCGTTGAGGTCGCGGTGGCTCCCGATGCGGTGACACCTGCTGGTCGCCCGGCGCAGCACCTGAGCCTCGGTCGCCAGAGCTTCGATGACGTCGAGCTGTCGTCGCAGGGCGGGTGCCCATGTCGCGCCCCGCGCGGTGCCCGCGTCGGAGAGCACCCGCCAGGTCGGGCCGACGTCGACCTCGAGTCCCTGGTCGAAGCGCTCGGACCACGGGAGGTCGAGGTCGTGCAGCGCGCCGACGAGTCGGCCCATCCGACCGGCCTCGGCGGCCGTCGTCTCCTCGTTGGTCTTCGCGTCACCACCGACCCACTCGTGGCACCGGTACGTGGTGCCGTCGATCACGGCGGCAACGCTGCCGTCGGTCGTCAGCACCGGCCGCGGCATGGGGATCCCCGCGGCCCACGCCGCCATCTCGATCTCGAGACGCTCGGCGTGGAGATCATCGAGCTCGCGAACCATCGCCTTGACCGCCCACGTCCCCGGGCGGTGTCGAGTCGGTAGACGACGTTCAGCCCACCCCACCCGCGGGCGGCCTCTGCCATGGGACCGACAGGAGCGCCGAGGTCGAACGCCGCCGCGACCTCGTGGGCGTCCACGACCGGTCAGGCGCGGCGCGCGGCGAAGAAGTCGGTGAGCAGCGCCGCGCACTCGTCGGCGAGCACCCCGTGCACGACCTCGGCCTCGTGGTTCAGGCGGGGGTCCGAGCACAGGTTGTAGAGCGAACCCGTCGCACCGGCCTTGGGGTCGGCCGCGCCGTAGACCACCGTGGCGACGCGGGCCGCCACCGCCGCGCCGGCGCACATGGGGCACGGCTCGAGCGTGACGACCAAGGTGGCGCCGGCGAGCCGCCAGCCGTCGCCGACCGCGGCGGCCGCGTCGCGCAGGGCCAGGACCTCGGCGTGGGCGGTGGGGTCGCCGGACGCTTCGCGCTCGTTGTGACGGCGGGCGACGATGCGACCGTCGTGGACGACCACCGCGCCGATCGGGACGTCGCCGTGGTCGGCGGCCGCCCGAGCCTCGTCGAGGGCGATGCGCATGGCCTCTTCATCGGTCACTGGGCAGCCTCGGCGGTGCGTGCGATGCGTGTGGTGTGGCGGAGGGGGTGGGATTCGAACCCACGGTGGGTTGCCCCACACACGCTTTCCAAGCGTGCCGATTCGGCCGCTCTCGCACCCCTCCCGGAGCCCGGCCTGCGGCAGGCCGCGAGCCGAGTTCTGATGATGGAGACGACAGGGTATCGTGGCCCGGTGCCCGCTCTCGCATGTGGCGGCCGGGCCCTGTGCAACTGCAACCCGTGAACCGAGTCAGGGCCGGGAGGCAGCAGCTCTCAGCGGACCTTGCGGTGTGCCGCAGTTCGCCTGGTCGCCACTTGCGGGAGCGGGCACTCTGCTGTCGCTGCGCCCGCCGGGCGCAGACCGCCCCGGCCCGGCGCGGGAGTGCGC
>CAZBTQ010000404.1:0-1822 GCA_964494405.1 uncultured Iamiaceae bacterium | reverse complement strand
CGCTCGCCGACGTTGGCACGCACGCGGTCGAGCACGCCGAGCGCCACGTCGAGCGGCGTGTCGACCAGGACGAGAGCGAACTCGTCGCCACCGACCCGGGCCGCCAGGTCCCGGTCGCGCATCTCGCCGCGCAGCCGGGCGGCGGCGACCGCGAGCACCTGGTCCCCCACCTGGTGACCCCAGGTGTCGTTGATGTGCTTGAACAGGTCGATGTCGACCAGGGCCAGGCACACCGGCCGCTCGGGGGTCGCCCGCGCGAGCTGCTCGGCGAGCATGGAGTCGAAACGTCGCCGGTTGGCGAGCCCGGTCGTCGGGTCGGTGGCCGCCTGCTCCGACAGGTTGTCGACCCGTCGGCTCAGCATCAGGACCGCGGGGAACGCCACCGCCGTCACGACCAGGCCGACCAGCACGGCCCGCAGCGCGCTCTCGCGCTGGGCGTCGACGACGTTGGTGACGAACTGGTCCTCAGGTGCGATGACCGCGGCGAGCCACGTGGGACGGGCCGCGAGCGGCGCCAGGGCCGCCTGCCAGCGGCGGCCGTCGACCTCGAACGCGGCGACGACGGGAACGGTCACCTCACCGTCGGTTCCGACGAGCGGTCCGACGGCGGCGACACCCGCCGTGACGACCGGGTCGGTGACCTCGTCGACGGTGGCCCGGCGGAGGCCGCCCGCACCGTCGTCGACGTTCACCTGCTCCACATCGCCCGCGGCCACCATCTGGCCGGTGACGTCGAGCAGGATGGAGCGGCTGTCCTCGCCGACCTCCATGCGACCGACGAAGGTCGAGAGGTCCCGCAGCGACAGGTCGACCCCCACCACGGCGGCGACCGATCCGTCGTCGGCGCGTGCGGTGGACGCGGCGGTGATCCCCGGCTCGCGGGAGGCGAAGAAGACGTACGGGTCGGTCCAGGCGACCCCGTCGACCGCCGTCGCCGCCTCGTACCACGGCCGCGCCCGGGGGTCGAAGGTGTCGGACGGATCGTCGTCCTGGGCCTGCACGACGCCGTCGGCGTCGCGCTGCATGGTCTCCGACCGGCGCACCACCCCGTCGACCGTGATGACCTTGACGCGCGTGCCGCCGACGATGGTGGCGCCGTCGCGGCTGACGAGCAGGAACGAGCCGTCTGGCCGCCCGACGTAGGCGCCGGTGATGGAGCGGTTCGACGCCACCTGGGCGTCGAGGTAGCGGAGGATCTCGGTGTCGTCGCTCGACCCGAGGACGTCGGCTGCGATGAGCTCGGCCCCGAGGCGGGCGGCGTCCTCCGCGGGGCGCAGGTGCTCGGCGGTGCGCTGGTCCATCGTCTCGACGGCGAGGCTCATGGTGCGCTCCATCGCATCGAGCAGGACCGCCTCGGAGCTGCGCCCCGTGATCACGACCACCGCCGCGACGGCGATCGCCTGCAACAACAGGAGGCTGACGAGGAGCAGCGGACGGAGGCGCACTGGTTGCGGTGTGGGTGCGGGGGGTGCCGGCGAGGACGTTCAGCCGAGGCTGGGGATGCCGTCGATCGAGCAGGTGTTGGCCTCCGCGCGATAGCCGGTGAGGTCGAGGTACGCGATGCGGTTCGGGCCGAGCACGCGCAACGTGTCGCAGCCCTTGGGCGGGAGGTTGACGTGGCCGTCGTCGCCCGACGGGGCGGTCCCGACGAAGAGCATGTGCTGCGCCTCGATGAACTCGCGTGCCCGGTCGTTGATCGAGTCGAAGGTGAGTCCCATGGGCGCAAGCCTTCCACGGTCCGAACGAGTTGGCGGTTCGTGCCGCCAACCGCCACAGTCGGGCGGTGACGATCGAGCTGGTGGTGACCGACCTGGACGGGACC
>CAZBTQ010000403.1:0-1829 GCA_964494405.1 uncultured Iamiaceae bacterium | reverse complement strand
GCGCGCAGGACGAGATGGTGCGCTCGGCCGACCGGCCGGGTGCGGTGCACAACCGTGTCGGCGAGGAGTGCCCGGTGTGCGGCGACGCGGTGCATGCCGTCGAGTACCGGGCCTACACCGTGGCCTACTGCCCGACCTGCCAGACCGGCGGCAAGGTCCTCGCCGACAACACGACGAGCAAGTTCCTGAAGTAGGAGGCGACACGACGGACGACCCGTGGACGCGGCATCGTCACACGACGCTGGGCGAGGTGGGCTCTGGTTCGGTCGCACGGCCTGCTGCATGTCCCGGCCGTCGGTCGTCGACGAACGCGCCGCTGAGGAGCAACGCTGCGGCAAGTCCACCGGCCACCTGTCCTGCGACGGCGCTCCCATGCAGGTCGTCGACCGCCGCCCACACCGTGCTGGGATGCAGTCTCCACATCGCGCGTCGGGTGCACACGAAGTACTCGTCGGGGCGGTCCACAACGGAGGTCTCGGTCATGGGCGGGCACGTGGCATCGCCGGCGATGAGGGCCGACACTCCACCGAACCAGCTCCATGGCGCCGTGATGTTCGGGATCGAGATGGCTGTCAGCATCAGCACCGCGACCATCGTCACGGCGGTGGATCGACCGATTCGCATGACGACGGCCGTGAGCTCTGGTTCCGCAAGCTTGCACACAGCGACGATCAGTCCCGGGAGGATGGGCACGGCAAGGCGAGGGCCGTAGGTGATCCATCCGAACGGCGAGAACCAGGTCGCGAGACCTCCGACGAAGATCAGCCCCGCCGCGAGTGCAATTCCCAACGGCAACCAGTCAGCTCCCGCACGCCGCCGAAGGAACCTGGAGATCAACACGATGAACGCCACGACGAGGAGTAGGAACGCGATCGTCCAGAAGACCACGATTCCGGAACTGGGCGAGAACCACAGTCCGGCTGCGAAGTGGACCATGTTGCCCAATCCCGCGGTGCGGAAGTCCGACGCCAGATAGAACGGGTTGCTCGGTGTTCCGAACCGAAACACGTTGAAGGCGGCGGCAGCGACCACCCCGCCTCCGGCGCCGGCAAGCGTCGCGACGAGCATCGACCGCTCGGGCTTCCATCCGCTGGACGGACGATGAGCCGCTGCGAGCACCAGCAGAACGACGAAGACCGGGATCGTCTCCTTGCTCAACGACGCCAGACAGCACAAGGGGGCGACCAGCAGCGGTCGGCGATGTATGGCAGCAGCAACTGCGAAGAGCACACTGGCCGCAGCCAACATCTCCCCGAACGCAGACGTCGCCTGGTACGCCGCGCTGCTGAACGCGAGTGCCACCAACACGATCGGCCAGACGCGGCGGTTCTCCCGGAAGCACAGCACGCCCACGGCACAGGCCGCGAGATACGCGACCGTGCTGAGGTGTCCCAGCATCCGGATGACCGAGTCATCGGACGCCCCGAACAACTTGATGAACACCGTCGATGGCAGGTACTGGAGCAGGGCATAGGGGCCGACCGTGGTGTAGTTCGTGTCGGGGATGAGCCCGCAACTGCTGAAGTTCCGCTCGTGGATGCAGTCGAGAGCAACTCGCGTGCCAGCAACGAGGTTGTCGGTGTCGCCGGTGTGGAGATTGCCGTGCGGCGCCGCATCGATCCACACCAAGAGGAACCATGCCAGGAAGGCGACCAGACCGGCCGTGAGCAAGAAGCGCGAGGCCGTCCACCTAGACCACGAGAACGGACGCACGTTCGACATCGTCGGTGGACAGTAGCCCCACGGCCTCCATGTGCCCGAGTGCCGAGAGCATCGGCCTAGATCAGACCGAGGCTGGCGACGGTGTCGCGCTCCTCGACGAGCTCGGC
>CAZBTQ010000402.1:0-1853 GCA_964494405.1 uncultured Iamiaceae bacterium | reverse complement strand
TCGACGGCATCGCTGTGTCGCGAGCTGGTCGGACGCGCCGACGGCACCGACTGAAGGCCCCTCAGCCGTCCTGGTTCATCGGATCGGGACGAAGGTCGAAGAGGTACTGGTAGGCGAAGAGGTTCGGGGCCCACCGGACGGCTCGCCGGTCGATCCGCCTGACGAGGGACGCCACCGACGACGACCCCACGCGGCCTCCGTCACCCGCACCGCGGTCGACCACCTCGATGGGCAGCCCTGTCGCGGCCTCCCAGTCGACGACGAACCCGCTCCTGGTCGCACGTCGAAGGAAGCTGCGACGGGTGAAGAAGCGCAGGTGACCCTCGTCGAGGATGCCGCGCCGTTCGTAGTCGAACCGGCCGAGGACCATCCGCAGTCGCGGATACCAGTGGGCGATGTTGGGGATGCTCGCGAGCAGCGACCCCTCGGGCTGGAGCACGGCCGCGATCGCCCGCAGCATGGCGTCGGGGTCCCGGACGTGCTCGATGACGTCGGCGGCGAGCACCACGTCGTACCCGACACCGACCTCGGCGGGGATCCCCTCGTCGAGGTCGCCCTGGACGAACGCGTCGACCGCATCCTCGATCCCGTCGTGGCGTACGACGTCGACTCCGGTCACATGGTGTCCGAGGGCCCGCAGTCGGACCGCCAACGAGCCGTCGGAGCAGCCGAGGTCGAGCACCTTCGCGGGCGGCCGTTCTGACATCTTGTCGAGCAGCTGTCGGTGGGAGCTGTCGAGCGAGCCCTTCGCTTCGTAGGCCTGGCTGGCGAACGCGGTCTCGCCGCTTCCGAACCCCACCTTGTGCAGCCGGTACCGCAGCACGTCGCGCGTGACCTCGCGTGCGTACTTGACGCCGTCGACGTAGCAGATCTCGTCGCCGTAGTACGTCGGGATCGGGATCTCCACGATCCGCTTCCCCGCCTCGTGGAGTTGCAGGATGATCTGGGTGTCGAAGTTGAAGCCGTCGTCGTTCAGCTCGAGCGGGAGGTCGCGAAGGGCGGCGACGCTGTAGGCGCAGTACCCGGAGTGCCACTCGGAGAGCTGCTCGCCGACCACGGCGTTCTGGGCCGTGGTGAGGATGCGGTTGCCCAGTACTTGTAGAGCGGCATGCCGCCGGACCTGGCGGCACCCGGCACCATCATGCGCGATCCGAAGACGGCATCGGCACTGCCGTCCACGAGCGGCGCCACCATCTCCGGGAGCATCTCGGGTGCGTACTGGCCGTCGCCGTGCAGCAGGACCACGACGTCGAGCTCGTGCTCCATCGCCCACCGGTAGCCCGCCTTCTGGTTGCCGCCATAGCCGAGGTTCCGCGGGCGGCGGATGACCGTGAGCGGCAACCCGCTCTCGCGGGACTGGTACTCCAGCCCGCGTACGTAGGTCGCGTCTTGGCTGTGGTCGTCGGCGACGACGACCGCGGTGAGCTCGGACCGGAACGATTCGGGGATCCGATCGAGGACCTGTGACAGGGTCGTCTGGGCGTTGTAGGCGACCACCAGCACCCCGATCCGTGACATCGCGGCAGCCTAGGACGTGCGCGGAAAGGCTCGCACCTCCTCATCCTCGTCCGCTCCAGTCGCCATCGGCGACGGGCCGCTCGGGCCAAGGCCTGGCCTTCGGCTCAGCCTCTTCGGGGGATGTGCGAGGATGGCCTTCGCACCACACTTCGAGGGGGAACCGACCATGCGTGCAGCCGTCCTGAACTCGATCCCGGGCAAGCTCGAGATCGAGGACATCGACATTTCGAGCCCAGGGCCACGGGAGGTCCTCGTCCGCGTCGCGGCTGCAGGTCTCTGCCACAGCGACCTCCACTTCATGGAGGGCAAGTATCCGTACATGACGCCAGCGGTCC
>CAZBTQ010000401.1:0-1853 GCA_964494405.1 uncultured Iamiaceae bacterium | reverse complement strand
TGGCGGCTCGCACGTGTCGAGGGGCTCGCCGGGTTGTCCCTGCGGGAGCTGGCCGCCGAGGTGGGGATGCGACCGCAGTCGCTGTACTCCTACTTCGACTCGAAGCACGACATCTACGACGCGATGTTCGCCGCGGGCTACCGACAGCTCCTGGCGCGCCAAGCCGGGTGGGCGATGGTCGGCGAACCCCACGCCGACGTCCGCACCATGGCCGACACCTTCATCGGCTTCTGCACCGAGGACCCCGTTCGCTACCAGCTGCTGTTCCAGCGCACGATCCCCGGCTTCGAACCGTCGACCGAGTCGTTCGCCCTCGCCGTGCAGTGCCTCGACGTCACGGTCGCCCAACTCGCCGAGCTCGGCATCGACGACCCACGTCACATCGACCTGTTCACCGCCATCGGCACCGGGCTCACCGACCAGCAGATCTCCAACGATCCCGGCGGCGACCGTTGGACTCGGCTCATCGACGACGCGATCTCGATGTTCCTGCACCACGTGACCAGCTCGACCCCTGCGCCCAGATCCAGGAGGAAGCGTCCATGAGCACGATCGTGACCCCCGTCGATCGGATCGAACCGATCACACGGGACGAGGCGCCACGCCTCGCTGCCACCGAGAACCAACGGGTGCTGGACCTGCTGGCCGGCCTCGACGACGAGGCGTGGACCCGCCCCACCGACTGCCCGCCCTGGGACGTGCGCGCCATGTCCGGACACGTGCTCGGCTCGATGGAGGGGTTCGCGTCGACCCGCGAGTTCATCCGCCAGTTCCGCGGTGCGACGAGGTCCAAGGGAGACGGGCCCCTGGTCGATGGCATGACCGCGTTCCAGATCGCCGAGCGCGCGGACCAGACCCGGGCCCAGATCCTCGAACGTCTCGCGACGGCCGGGCCCCGTGCAGCTCGCTGGCGGTCGCGGATACCTGCGCCGATGCGCCGGATGACGATGAAGGAGGAGGTGGGCGGCGTGTCCGAGAAGTGGCGGGTCGGCTACCTGCTCGACGTCATCCTCACGCGCGACACGTGGATGCACCGCGTCGACGTCTCCCGAGCGACCGGCCGCGAGATGGTCCTCACCGCCGACCACGACGGCCGCATCGTCGCCGACGTCGTCGCCGAGTGGGCCCGCCGCCACGGCCAGCCCTTCACGCTCCACCTCGACGGACCCGCCGGCGGCACCTTCACCTCGGGTGGAGGAAGCGGCGGTGAGGAGATCACCATCGACGCCGTGGAGCTCTGCCGCATCCTGTCCGGCCGCGGCAGCGGCGACGGCCTCTTGGCCCAACCGGTCCCGTTCTGACGATCAGCCGAACGCCAGGATCCACCCGGTCCCGAGGATCACGGTCCCCATGGCCCCGATGCTCGCGAACACTGCCCTATTCATGAGGGCGTGGACCTCCGTGCGCAACTCGGCCAGGTCGGCCTTGGTCGCCATGCCCGCCAGGTCGGCCTTGGTCGCCATGCCACCGCGAAGGTCGGCCATCTCGGCGCGCAGCTCAGCAACGTCGGCCTTGGTCGCCATGCCACCGCGAAGGTCGGCCATCTCGGCGCGCAGCTCAGCAACGTCGGCCTTGGTCGCCATGCCACCGCGAAGGTCGGCCATCTCGGCGCGGATGAGCGAGAGCTCCGCGCGCAGCTCAGCAACGTCGGCCTTGGTGGCCATCTCGGCGCGGATGAGCGAGAGCTCCGCGCGGAGATGTTCGCGGGTGACGAGCACGTCGTGCTCTGCGGCGGGGAACTGTGCGATCAAGACGTCTGCGTCCTCCTCTCCGAGGACAGGGAGCAGCTTCTGGAAGATCGAGGTTCGTTGGCGAGTGGTGAGCGGCACGGCGGGCGCCTCCCGGAAGGATGT
>CAZBTQ010000400.1:0-1873 GCA_964494405.1 uncultured Iamiaceae bacterium | reverse complement strand
TCGAGGAGGAGACCGAGACCGACCTGTTCGGCGAGCAGGTCGTGCTCTGCGGCGGCGTGTCGGCGCTGGTGCAGGCCGGGTTCGAGACGCTGGTCGAGGCCGGGTACCAGCCCGAGTCCGCGTACTTCGAGTGCCTGCACGAGCTGAAGCTCATCGTCGACCTCATGTACGAGCAGGGCATCGGCGGCATGCGCTACTCGGTGTCGGACACCGCCGAGTACGGCGACCTCACCCGCGGCCCGCGCATCATCAACGACTCGGTGAAGGCCGAGATGCGCCAGATCCTCACCGAGATCCAGAACGGCGAGTTCGCCAAGGAGTGGATCGCCGAGGCCCGTGGTGGACGTACCCGCTTCCACGAGCTCGAGAAGGCCGGCCACGAGCACCAGATCGAGCAGGTCGGCGAGGAGCTGCGCGCCATGATGCCGTGGATCTCCGCCGGCAAGACCCGCGTCCAGGACGCATCGGGCGGCCAGGGCTGACAGGCTCATCCCTCAGAACCGACAGCGACACCCAGGGTGAATTCCTGACTCAACTGGTCGGGATTCGCCTAGGGTGTCGCTGACACTGACGAGGGAGCAGACCTGATGAGCGACGAGCTGGGCTTCGAGACCCGCCAGATCCACGCGGGACAGAGCCCCGATCCGTCCACGGGCGCGGTGGTCACGCCGATCTACCAGACCACGGCGTTCCAGTTCGACGACAGCGACCACGCGGCGCAGCTCTTCGCGCTCCAGGCGCCGGGCAACATCTACACGCGCATCATGAACCCGACCCAGCTCGTGTTCGAGTCACGCATCGCCGACCTCGAGGGTGGCATCGCCCAGACCGCAGCCGGCGTCCCCGGTGCCCTGGCCGTGGCGAGCGGCCAGGCGGCCGAGACGTTGGCGATCCTCAACCTGGCCCAGGCCGGTGACCACATCGTGTCGTCGGCGTCGCTCTACGGCGGCACCTACAACCTGTTCCACTACACGCTGCCGAAGCTCGGCATCGAGGTGACGTTCGTCGAGGACCCCGACGACCTCGACGCCTGGCGTGGTGCGATCCGCGACAACACCAAGGCGCTCTACGGGGAGTCGATCGGCAACCCCCGCAACGACATCTTCGACATCGAAGCCGTCGCCGCCATCGGGCACGACGCCGGCGTGCCGCTCATCATCGACAACACCGTCGCTACTCCGTACCTGATCCGGCCGTTCGAGTGGGGTGCCGACATCGTCGTGCACTCCGCCACCAAGTTCATCGGTGGCCACGGCAACTCGATCGGTGGAGTGATCGTCGACGGCGGCACGTTCGACTACGGCGCCAGCGGGCGGTTCCCGAACTTCACCGAGCCCGACCCGAGCTACCACGGGCTCCAGTACTTCCCGATGCTGGGCCACGGCGCCTTCATCGCCAAGGCTCGCGTGCAGCTGCTGCGCGACCTCGGCCCGGCGATCTCGCCGCAGAACGCGTTCCTGTTCCTCCAGGGCATCCAGACCCTGTCGCTGCGGATGGAGCGACACGTGTCCAACGCCCAGGCGGTGGCCGCGTACCTCGACGGGCACGAGCAGGTCGAGTCGGTGAACTACGCGGGCCTGGAGTCGAGCCCGTGGTTCGCCGCGGGGCAGAAGTACGCGCCGAAGGGCACCGGTTCTGTGCCGTCGTTCGTCCTTGCCGGAGGCCGTGACGCCGGCAAGCGCTTCGTCGAGGCGCTCGAGCTGCACCACCACGTCGCCAACCTGGGCGACACCCGCAGCCTGGTGATCCACCCGGCATCGACCACGCACTCACAGCTCACCGAGCAGGAGCAGCTGGCCTCGGGAGTGGAGCCCGGGCTCATCCGCCTGTCGGTGGGCATCGAGACGATCGACGACATCCTCGCCGACCTCGA
>CAZBTQ010000399.1:0-1875 GCA_964494405.1 uncultured Iamiaceae bacterium | reverse complement strand
TTGATGGCCACAGTGGGCGCGGACTTCGAGGAGCTCTTCGAGAGCGAGTACCGCCCATCGGGCCCCGGACGCGACTCGGCCCAGGTGCCCGGAAACCGGAGCTGACCTGGGCCGATGTGTGAGAGCGGATGACGGGAATCGAACCCGCATTCTCAGCTTGGGAAGCTGATGTTCTGCCATTGAACTACATCCGCGTGCCCGCCCCGCGAAGAGGAGCGGCCCGCCGAGTGTAGGCCCCCACTCGCCACTGGCTCCATCTCCTGTCGCCGCCCGTCGGCCTCGCCGGTGGGTGCCTTGATCGGCAGGACATTGGTCCGATGGAGCCGGGTGCTGCTCGCCGTCCTCCTCCTGGTTGCCCTGTCTGCCGGCATGGTGGCCCGCGTGGCGATAAGGCCGCAGACGATCGACCGCCGGGCGAACGACATCGGAGTGATCCTCGCTCTGGGCTGGGGGATGTGCGCCGCCGTCTACCTGACCGGTCGGGCGGGACTCGGACTGACGGCCGTGACGGCGGTGGCCGTGTGGGTGGTGGTCCAACTGATCGTCGTTCCGAACGCGATGGTGGGCCGGGCCAAGGGGCTCGCTGAGTTCGCCGCCGCGCCACCACGGTTCACGACGCCTCCCTCCGAGTTCGCGCCTCTCGTCGAGGCCGCCGCAGGCCAGGGCTTCCTACCGATCTCCGACGGGTGCTACCTCTCGACGGGCGGCTACCACACGTCGCAGTTGCTCCGGGACGACGCAGGGCGTGTGCTCGAGATCCAGGGTCGCGGCCAGTTCGCCGCCATCGCGGTCGCGAGTCGCACAGCAGAGGGAGAGCTGCTGGTGACGACCGAGCGCCGGACCGCGCTCGAAGGCTGCACCCGGTTCCACGAGCGCGCCGAGGACGAGTGCAGGGAGCGCGGCGACCGATTCGTTCCGATCTCAGAATCCGACGCCGTGCTGTTGGCGAGGGAACACGACCGCATGGGGTTCGAACAGAGCGCTTCGCTCGACTGGTGGAGCAACGTCTGCCTCATGATCGCGCCCTGGCGGTTCTCGGAACGGGCATCGCGCTGATCGGACGACCTCGGCGAGGCGACTAACGTCGCCCGGCGATGATCCTCTCCGATCGCACCATCCGTGAGCAGGTCGAAGCCGGCCGCATCGTCATCGACCCGTTCGAGCCGTCCTGCGTCCAGCCGTCATCGGTCGACCTGCACCTCGACCGGTACTTTCGCGTCTTCCGCAACCACACGCTGGGCCACATCGACGTGAAGCAGAACCTGGAGGAGCTCACCGAACTGCTCGAAGCCGACGCCGACGACCCGTTCATCCTCCACCCCGGCGAGTTCGTGCTCGGCTCCACCACCGAGCGCATCGGGCTGCCGAACGACCTGGTCGCCCGCCTCGAGGGCAAGTCGAGCCTCGGCCGCCTGGGCCTGCTCATCCACTCGACCGCCGGGTTCGTCGACGCGGGCTGGGACGGCCAGCTCACGCTCGAGCTGTCCAACGTCGCCAACCTGCCGATCACGCTGTACCCCGGGATGAAGATCGGCCAGATCTCCTTCCTGCAGATGACCACCGAGGCCGACGTCCCATACGGCAGCGGCTCCCTCGGCTCGAAGTACCAGAACCAGGTCGGCCCGCGGCCCAGCCGCTACTGGGAGAACTTCACCCAGGACTGACCGTTCGCCCGAATGGCGGGCCTGTGCCGGTCACCAGGGTTGGGCGCGACCTGCCGCGCCGAGCGCGGCGATGCGCGCCCGATCCGCTCGACCGGCGGCCGGGCCGCCCGCCCCAGCAGCCCCCGGGCGTCAGGCGTCGGCGTCGATGGGTGCTGTAGCCGCGGCGGCGTCGCCGGCTTCGAGCGCTTCGAGCAGGTGCATGGCGATGTCG
>CAZBTQ010000398.1:0-1889 GCA_964494405.1 uncultured Iamiaceae bacterium | reverse complement strand
GCCATACCCCAGCCAGATCGGTAGTTCGGCGCGGGGTTTCGATGCAGGTTCCCTCCCGCCCGGCATGACGCAGCGCGTCCACCGTCCATCCGTGGTCCCACCCGAGCAGAATGCCCTGATGGAGGGCGCTGTGCAAGGTGGTGTCGCCCGGTAACGACGCTCGATGATGCGGGTTCGCGTCTCAGGCGCCGCTCGGTATCGGCCCTTATCAGGTACCGCGGGACGACCTCGGTGGATTGCCCGTCTGGGGCGGCGGTCGGGTGCTTCGGGCGCCTGGCATGCTGGGCGTGTGGTGGTTCGGCCAGTCGTGTGGGCATCGGCCGCAGTTCTCGTGTTGGCCGGGCGTGGGGGTGAGGTGGTTGCTGACCGTGGCTGCGAGAAGGGCGCGAGTGGGCCGGGTGGCGTGGTTGGCTTCGATGTCGACTCGGGCGAACGGCGCTGGTCGCTGCCCGTCGGTTGGCCTGATGCCGCGGCGGTGTTCGACGACGTTGCCGTGGTCAGTTCGGTCGCGCGCGTGGTGCGGGGTGTGGCGATCGAGACCGGTGAGGTCGTGTGGTGTGTCGAACTCGAGTCGGGGGGCGGGGAGTTCTTCGGCGGCATCGTGGCGGCGGGACCGATCGTGGGTGCGCTGGCCGGCGCCTCGATGGTGGGGCTGGATCCGGCGACTGGCGTCGTGCGCTGGCGACAGGACTTGAACGCTCCGGTGGCGACGTTGCGCGGCGGCGAAGTGCTGCGGGTGCTCGACAGGCCGGGCAGCGACTCGGCGATCATGGTGCTCGACCCGATCACGGGCGACGAGGTCCCCGACGTCGATCACGTCGCGTCTGATGAGGTGTCGTTCGGCTTCAGCGTGCTATCGAGAGAGGTCGATGGTCTCGAACTGTCCACGGCGGGTGGCGGGTCGGGTGGACAGAGGATCGAGGTGTCGGTCTCACGCGACGGTTCGGTCGTCTGGGAAGACGTCGTCCCCGGATTCGTCGCGGTGCTCGTTGCCGGCCCGGATGGACCGATCGTTGCCGTGTTGGACCAGACCGGAGGAACGGGTGAACCGACCGGACGCCCGCAGACGGTCCTGACCGCGTACGCCGCGACGAGCGGCGAGCGGCTCTGGCAACACGAACTGCCCGGCACGCCACAACTGATCACTCAGATCTCCGACGACGTGATCGCCGTTCCCGTCGGAACCGACCTGCACGCCATCAGCATCGGGGCCGGAACCGAGTCGTGGGTCAGCGAGCTTCCGAGCCCCGGACGGGGCGGCAGCTACGACCAGGCGGGTACGTTCTGGTTCGTCGATACCGGATCATCCGGCACCGCCGTGGCAGTCGGCCGTGCCGAACAGCCATACCGAGACTGATCCGCCTGACCGTGTGCTCCGCGAACGCCCTCGCGGTAGGCCCTGACCGACAACCGCATTGTCGCAGTCCGACGCTGGACCGGCGGCCAACTCCAGATCCAGCTGATGCGATTCTTCGCAACAGATTGATGGTTGGCGGCATCTTGATAGGTGTGAGCGTGGAGTCGTCGGAGGATCGAGATGTCCGCGGTGATGCGTTCTCGTTGTTCTACGCGACGGCGCATCGTTCGGCCGTGCAATTGGCCTGGTTGCTGACCCACGATCGTGCTGCCTGTGAGGACGTCGTTCACGATGCGTTCCTGTCGTTGTACCCGCGGTTCGATTCGGTGCAGAACCCGACTGCGTATGTGCGGGCCTCGATCGTGAACGGTGTCCGGCAGCGTGGTCGGCAGGCCGGGCGCGAACGGGCCCGGGCGGAACTCGTTGCGGTCACCGACGTTGAATCGACCGCAGGGCCGAGTGGCGGGTTGCTGGATGCGGTGGCGAACTTGTCGGTCCGGTCGCGCACTGCGATCGTGCTGCGCTATTGGGC
>CAZBTQ010000397.1:0-1899 GCA_964494405.1 uncultured Iamiaceae bacterium | reverse complement strand
TCGCCGCCGAGATCCAAAAGGCCCGCCGCACCGGCCTCACGTTCGCCCCCGAGGCGGGCACGTGGCGGATGCGCCAGGTCATCAACAAGCTCATCCGCGAAGAGGACCTGTACGGCGCGGTCGAGTCGGCCTACAGCCAGGGCTGGCGGCGCATGAAGCTGTACTTCCTCACCGGCCTGCCCACCGAGACCGACGAGGACACGCTCGGCATCGCCGAGCTGGCCCGCAACTGCGTCGAGCTCGGCCGGGCCCACCACAAGAACCCGTCGGTGACCGTGTCGGTCGGCGGGTTCGTGCCCAAGCCGTTCACGCCGTTCCAGTGGTTCGGCCAGAACACCGTCGCCGAGCTGTCCCGCAAGGTCGGCCTGCTCCGCGACGAGACCCGCCACACCAAGGGCGTGCAGCTCAAGTGGCACGACCCGAAGGCCACGCTGATCGAGGGGATCATGAGCCGCGGCGACCGCCGGCTCGGCCCGGTGATCGAGGACGTCTGGCGCCGCGGCGGTGTGTTCCAGGAGTGGTCCGAGCACTTCGACCACGACATGTGGGTGGAGTCGATGGCCCGCCACGGCCTGTCGGTCGAGTGGTACGTGTACCGCCACCGCACCGAGGACGAGGTCTTGCCGTGGGACCACATCTCGGCGGGGCTGCACCGCGACTTCCTGTGGCAGGACTGGCGCGACGCGCTCGACCACCTCGGCCTCGAGGACTGCCGCTGGACCCCGTGCTACGACTGCGGTGCCTGCACCGGCTACGGCATCGAGCACGTCGTGGCGTCGGCGGTGCCGCCCGCGGGTGGCAGCCAGGGCACTGGCCAGGACCTCCTCAGTGGGGGAGCGGTCCCGGTCAGCATCGGTCGCAAGCCCGTCGTGGTCGGTGTCTCGTGACCGCCCCCGTCCCCGACCGCCTGCGCGTCCGGTTCACCAAGCTGGGCAAGGTGCGCTTCCTCGGCCACCGCGACCTGGCCCGCCTCTGGGAGCGCACCACCCGCCGAGCCGGTCTCGACGTCGCCTACTCCGAGGGGTTCTCCCCCCGGCCCCGCCTCAGCTTCGGGCTGGCGCTCTCCACGGGCTACGAGTCCATCGGCGAGTACCTCGACATCGACCTGTGGACCGTGCCCGACGACCTGGCTGCGCTGCCCGGCCGGCTCTCGGCCCTGTTGCCCGAGGGCATCGACGTCACCGACGCCTGCCTCGTCGATCGCAGTGAACCGTCGCTCCAGCAGGCGGTCACCAGCTGCTCCTGGCAGATCGACGTGTTCGACCTCGCCCCCGACGATCTGGCCGAGATCGTCGCCCGGGCGCTCGCAGCACCTCAGCTCGTCCACCAGCGCGAGCGGAAGGGCCAGGTCGTCGTCGACGACCTGCGCCCGCAGATCCTGGCCCTCGAGGTCGAGGGCCCTCTCGACACCGACGTTTCGGGTGTCCGGCTCACGGCCGAGCTCGGCACCCAACCCCGTACCCTGCGCCCCGCCGAGCTGCTCGCCGCGCTCGATCCCCCGGTCTCCGAGGGGCGTGTGCGCAGGACCCACCAGTGGATGACACGCGACGGCGCCCGACGGGAGATCCTCCCGCTCGGAGCGACGGCCGCGCTGCACGCCGGCGAGCGTGCGTCATGAGAAGGGAACTCCCCGATGTCCGACCAGGCGTCACACGACGCGCACGACTCCTCCAGCCCATCGACGACGAGCCCCGCACCGCCACGAACTGACGGCCCGACCGACAGTCCGCCGTCCGCCGACTCCAGCACCGACTCCTCGACCGGCACTGACGCTTCGGCCGGCACTGACGCGTCGACCGGCACTGACGCGTCGGCCAGCACTGACTCGTCGGGCAACCGCCGCAGGCGCGGGTCGCGTGGCGGCCGCAACCGCAACCGTTCGGCGGCCGACCGTCAGGC
>CAZBTQ010000396.1:0-1911 GCA_964494405.1 uncultured Iamiaceae bacterium | reverse complement strand
CCCCGACATCCCCCCATCGTCGCAGCAATCGTCGTTTGCGTCGGGATTCAGCACCTACGGGCGTGATCAGATCCCGACGCAAACGATGGCCCGGGGGCCGCGAGACTGGGGTGATGAGCTGGACGTGGCGTGGGGTGGCGTGGATCGGAGGCGCCGCGCTGTGCTTGGCCCTCGCTGCGCCGGGCGCCGCGAGCGCAGTGGGGCCGATCGATCCCGGTGCGCGTCCAGGCGCGCTCGCTCGAAGGGACGTGCCCTGGCAGCCCGGCGCGACGTGCGACCTCGACACGGTGCGGGCGCTCGCCGCACGGCATCCGCAGGTGCGCCAGTTCGTCGTGCTCGCGACCGCGAGCGCAGCAGCGACGTCCGGCGACGCGTTCGTCGCCGCCCGCGCGCGCGACGGCGTGTGGCGATGCCAGACCGGCACGGTCGGAGCGAGCTTCGGCGACAACGGCACGCGCCCGCTGGCGGATCGCCGCTCCGGTGACGACACGACACCGGCGGGCGTGTTCCCGCTCGGGGAGGTCACGGCGTGGGACGGCCAGTCGTTCAGCGTGTTCGGCAACGATCCGGATCCCGGGGTGCGGGGCAACGTCACGTACCGCAACGTCCGCCATGAGGACTGCTGGGGCGCGACACCCGGATCGGCGAGCTACAACCACCTCGTCAATCGGCCGAACTGCGCCGGGCCCGACGACGAGTGGCTGCCCCGCTACGGCGACGTGTACTCGCACGCCGTGGTGATCGGCGCCAACCTCGATCCGATCTCCGGTGACGCGCCCGGCGAGACGCCCTTCGCGGCGGCGATCTTCCTCCACCGCCACTCCTACACCGCGGCCGGCCAACCGAAGCCGACGAGTGGTTGCGTCTCACTCGCCCTTCCGGACCTCACCACCTTCGTCCGCCTCCTCGACCCCACGCTCGACACGCACTTCGCCATCGGCCCGACGACCTATCTCCGCACGACCGCCTGACACCATCGACGTCTCACGCCCACCATCGGACATACTCGTGAGAGCGGGTCAGGACCGGCCGGTGAGGGTGGCGAGCGCGGCGGTGAAGACGTCGGTGTGGCGGTCGACGTCGGCGGTGGTGTGGGCCGGCGACATCAGGGCCATGTTGTGGAACGGGGTCATCAACACGCCGCGGTTGAGCGCCCACAGGTGCAGGAACGTGTCGAGCTCGTCGTCGATCGCCGCAGCGGCGTCAGCACCGTTGCGGGGCGGCGGGCAGAACCAGTACTCGGCCCGGCAGCCGAGCTGCTGCACCGTCCAGTCCAACCCGGCCGCGCTGATCGCTCCGGCGACCCCGTCGGTCCAGCGGGTGGCGAGCGGGATCATCCGCGCGTAGTCGTCGTCGAGCAGGGTCGTGCTCAGCGTGGCCCGCACCGCAGCGAGCGCGAGCGCGCTCCCGGTCAGCGTGCCGCCAACCCCGCCGACATCGGCGTCGTGGCCGGTCATCGTCGCCGCGACCTGCGCGGCGAGCGAGTCGGTCATCCCGTACGCGGCCACCGGGACACCGCCGCCGATCGGCTTACCGACGACCACCACGTCGGGATCGAGCCCCCACGCCCGCGTGCAGCCGCCCGGGCCCGCGCAGATCGTGTGCGTCTCGTCGATCACCAGCAGCGTGCCGTGGCGGCGCGTGATCGCCCGCACGCCATCGAGGTAGCCGTCGTCGGGCAGCACGATGCCGATGTTCGTCAGCGCCGGCTCCATCAGCAACGCCGCCACGTCACCATGGGCGAGGGCGGCATCGAGGGCGCCGAGATCGTTGAACGGCACGACACGGGTGGTGATGGCCGGATCGACCTGCGGCCCGATGGCGCCCGGCCGGCTGACGACCGAACCGGACGCGTCGAGCACGGCGAGCGTTTCGTCGACCGTGCCGTGGTAGCACCAGTCGATCACCGCG
>CAZBTQ010000395.1:0-1918 GCA_964494405.1 uncultured Iamiaceae bacterium | reverse complement strand
AGCAGGGGCGGCGGCGGCTCGCGAGATGGGCGCGCCGGTGCTCGATCGAGCCCGCACCGCGGTGGGCCTGCTCCCCCGCTGAGGCCGGTCCTCGGCTGGGTCCTCCGCTGACGCTGTTTCTCCGCTGAGGCGGCGCCTGTTGCTGCCCTGGCCCGCTCCCATGCCTGGCTACCCGAGGACGGCCTGGAGCTCTCGGACGACGATGGGTGCCGTGAGGGTGGTGGTCAGCGGCGGGTTGACGGTGATGGGTGGGCCGCCATTGAGGGCGTAGGCGATGTTGATGGTGGTGGTGGCGGTGACGGTGTAGGTGCCGTTGGGGTCGGTGGTGGTGGAGCGGTGGGTGTAGGTGTGTTGCACGCTGCTGGGGGCGGGGGTGCCGAGGTCGCCGGTGGTGGTGCCGGTGTTGTCGCCGTGGTCCCAGGTGACCGAAGCGAGGGTGAGGGTGATGTCGAGCTGGTCGCCGTAGGGGTTGATCGGTGGGACGGCGATGGGCGCGCCGTCCCAGCCGGTGACCCAGTGGTGGCTGGGTGCGCCGGTGACGGCGTAGGTGTTGGGGGCGTGGTGGAGCTGTAGGCCGGGGGCGAGGATGTCGCGGACGTAGCGTTCGGCTTCGGTGCGGGCGATCTGGTCGTAGTCGACGATGTTCGGGACGACCCACCTCCCGCCCCACGGGGCTGAGCCGCAGAAGAGGCGATACGGCACGGCGTCAGGCGATGGCGGAGGGCCCAAGATGTCGAGCGCCTCTGCCGCGGTGGCGATCTCCTCGACGTGGAACGTGCAGCCGGGATCGGTACCGCCACCGCCTCCGCCCTCGACGCTGACCCCTGCGACGAGGTTCTCTCCGCCGACACGCCGGATGTCGACGCGAACGCTCACACCGTCAGACGCGACGGGCGCCGGGTCGTTCCTCCCGTCCTCGAACGCACGTGCCGGCGATCCACTCATGCAGGTCACCCAGAGGATGACCGCGACCGCTCCTATTCGACGAAGCTGACGAGCCATGCGCCGCCCTCATGAACAATGGTGAACCGATACTCGACGACCTCGTCGGGATCAGGCTCCAGTGCCTCGCCAGAGTCGGCATCGGTCAGAACCAGGTGATTGCGATATCGATCGGTGACTTGCGCCAGGTCCCCGCTGAGGATCTGAACGTCGTACGCGTGTTCAACGTCCCCAACGACGGAGTGACCCGCTGCGATCAGGTCGTGCACGATGCCCGTGCGCAGAGCCAAGGCGTCGCCGCGATGCGCAAGATCCAAGTAGTCGGTGCGGCCGTTCTCGAGGGCGTCGAGGTAGATGTCCCAGGAGTGGAGGTAGGCGGCTTCGACCTGTTGCTCGGGGGTGAGGGCCGGGTCAGCCAGCAGGGCCTCGAACGCGGGCGCCGCCGGCTCGGTGGTGGTGGTCGCCTCGGAGGTCGTCGTCGACTCGCCGGTGGGCACGCTCGCCCGCTCGACACTGTCGGTGTCGTCGCCACACGAACCAGCCGCAAAGGCCAGCACGCACAGGCACGTCACGATCGGGAGCAACCGCCGTCCGCCGAACATGCCGACACGCTAGATCCCTGACGTCAACCCCGCAACACCTCACGACATACAAAACGATCCCATACGGGCTGTTGCTCTCGAACACCTGTTCGTATACACTGGGTGGATGGCCGGCACTCTCGACCTCCTCCACGACATCTCCGGCTGCCTCGACCAGCTCCTGGCCGCCGACCCGCTCGACGATCCCGACGAGGTGGCGTCCCAGGCGCTCATCGAGGCGATGGACCTCGGTGCCAAGCTCGACGCGGTGTGCGCCCGGCTCGGCTCGCGCGTCGACACCAGCGGGGCGTGGCGCGAGGACGGATCCAAGTCCGCGTCCGCCTGGCTCGGACGCCACTCCCGGCGCCACGGCCGCGACTGCCAGGCCACCATCC
>CAZBTQ010000394.1:0-1926 GCA_964494405.1 uncultured Iamiaceae bacterium | reverse complement strand
GCGGCGAAGTAGATCATGTCGGTGGAGCACATGCCGATGTCGACCACGTCGAGGCCCTGGGACAGCACGCCGTCGGTGAACGCTGCGACGAGCTCGGGACCAGAGGGCCGCATGTCCCTGGCGACGAGCACGCGGTCGCGCGGCACGTCGCCGTCGGCGACGAACCGGGCGAACGCCGCGCCGAGCGCGCGGCACAGGTCGGCGTCGATCTGGTCGGGGTACGTGCCACGGATGTCATAGGCCTTGACGACCGTGTCGAGGTCTCGCATGGCGCCAACCTAGTCGTCGCCCGACGACTCCTCGGCGGGCGCTGTGGCGGCAGGAAGCCCGGCTTCACCTGGCCGGACGTAGACGTCCCGGCGCAGCCACCAAGCGATCCGGACCACGTCGACGAGCAACCCGATGCCGTCGCGCACCACCCTCACCGACGAGCCGCGGGAGTTCACGACCCTCACCGGCACCGTTGCGATCGACAACCCGTGGCGCTCGGCGAGCGCCACCACCTCGACGTCGAACCCGAACCCGTCGATCCGTCCGTCGGTGAACAGCACCCGGGCCACATCGGACCGGAACGCCTTGAGGCCGCACTGCGTGTCGGAGTGGCCGCGCACGACGAGCCGCACGCAGCGGTTGACGGCGAGACCACCGACGCGTCGCAGGAACGTGGCGGGGACCTCCGCGACCGAACCCTTGACGTGCCGGTTGCCGAGGACGACGTCCCACCCCTGCTCGACCTGCTCCGCGAGCCGCACGACCTGGTCGGGCGAGTAGGCAAGGTCGGCGTCGGTGAACGCGATCGTGCGCCCGGTGGCGACAGCCACACCGCGACGGATCGCCGCGCCCTTGCCGCCGTTGGCGGCCATCTCCACCACCAGGTCGGCGCCGGCTCCGCGCGCCAGCGCGCCGGTGCCGTCGTCGGATCCGTCGTCCACCACCACGATCTCGACGTCGTCGATCTGAGCGCCGACCTCTCGTCGGAGTCGCTCCACGGTGGAGGCGATCACCCTGCCCTCGTTGTAGGCGGGCACGACGATCGAGAGCCGTCGCTCCCCCGGGGCGGTCGGTCGTCGCGCCGGTGTCCCGCCGGTCGCCCCGCGGCTCACGGCAGCAGCTCGTCGCGACGGGAGTGCGCCCCCTGCCGCGCCCCTTCGTGACCACCCAGAGCGGGGGCGCGGAACAGTGCGATCAGCCCGACCAGTCCGAGCACCGAGAGGCCGGCGGCGACCAGCTCGACCGGCTCGCGTCCGTAGCGGAGCTCGACGTGGGTGTCGGTCGGCACGACCACCATGAAGTTCGGCGAGATGCGCCACGGTCCGTCGGCCCCGGAGACCTCCCAGTTCGGGAAGTACGAGGTGCGCACCAGCACCGGGATCCCCACCTCCGAGACGTCGAAGGAGATCGAGGAGTCATCGGCGGCGATGTCGGTCACCTCGACCGCGTCGACCGGGATCGCCTCGGCGTCGGTGATGTCGTCGACCCGCTGCCAGGTGTCAGGGCCGTCGGCCGCCAGGTGCACGTCCCACTGCGAGGGGTCGAGCCACCAGGCCTGGGTCGCTTCGAGCCACTCGTCGACGTGTCCGACCTCGTCGTCGAGCACCGCAGGCTCGTTCGCGAGCCCCACCACCAGCGGCGCGTCCGCCACCTCGAACACGACCCACGGCCCGGTGCGCGCCACCTCGGTGAGATCGGGGTGGCGCGACGCCTCGCGGATCGTCTGCTCGCTCTGTGCCATGTAGTACCGCACGCCCGACATCTGGAGCTGCTCGACGCCGAGCGCCACGTCGAGGGCCGGATAGCTGAGCCCTCGCTGGGGTCGAGACGGTCCCGTCGACAAGGCCGACTGGTTGAGGAAGTGGTACGGGGTCGACGCCGCCGACTCGAAGTACAGGCCCTCCATCGAGCCGATGCACCCGTCGGTCCAGTACG
>CAZBTQ010000393.1:0-1946 GCA_964494405.1 uncultured Iamiaceae bacterium | reverse complement strand
TCGTCATCATGGCGCACCGCCCGGCGGCGATCTCGGAATGCGACCTGCTCCTCGTCGTCGCCGACGGCGTCGTCCAGGCCTTCGGGCCGCGCGACGAGGTGCTGCGCGAGCAGGTCCGGAACCACGCGACGATCGCGCTGCACCCGCAGCAGGGCCAGCAGCAGGCCGCTGGCGCGGCGGCCGGCCCGGCGGTCGGTGCGGCGGCGGAGGCCAAGAAATGATCGACCCGAACCTGCCCCCCGATCCGAAGGCCGTCCCCAACCCGGCCCCGAGCCCGAAAACCGCCCCGAAAACCACCCCGGGCCCCGACCCGAAGGCCGCGGCCACGGCGCACGCCCGCGCCGCCGTCGAGGCCGCCCGGGCGCAGCAGCGGAAGGCCGGCGCCGCGACCGCGGCGGCGGCCGGGGGCAAGTCCTCCGGCGGCGTCTTCGACTGGAGCTTCCGCCCGTTCGTCCTCCTCGGCTACGCGACCCTCGCGCTCCTCGTCGTCGGCCTCGGCGGCTGGGGGGCGATGGCGCGGATCTCGGGCGCGGTGATCGCGAGCGGCACCGTCGAGGTCGAGGGCAACCGCCAGGTCGTCCAGCATCCGGTCGGCGGCGTCGTCACCGAGATCCTCGCCCGCGACGGCGACGTCGTCGCCGCGGGAGACGTGCTCCTCCGCCTCGAGGGCGACACCCAGCGCGCCGAGTTCCGCACCGTCGAGGGCCAGCTCTTCGAGCTCGTCGCCCGCCAGAACCGCCTCGAGACGCTGCGCGACGGCGAGGACACCATCGTCTTCGACCCCGAGATCGCCTCTCTCGCCGGCGACCGGCCCGAGATCACCGCGCTGATGAAGGCCCAGGTCCAGCAGTTCGAGTCGAGCCGCGACACCCTGACCAAGGAGCAGAGCCAGCTCGACGAGCGCGCCGCCCAGATCGGCAAGCAGATCGACGGCCTCGACTTCCAGCTCGCCGCGGTGAAGAAGCAGGTCGCCCTGACCGGCGAGGAGCTCGCCGCCCAGGAGACGCTGATGGCCCAGGGCCTGACCCAGCTCACCCGGGTGCTGTCGCTGCGCCGCGACCTCGCCCAGCTCGAGGGCACGCAAGGCGCCACCGAGGCCGCCGTCGCCGAGAACCGGGGGAAGATCGCCGAGATCGACCTCGAGAAGCTCAAGCTCGAGAACAAGCAGCGCGACGACGCCATCGCCGAGCTCCGCGAGATCGAGTTCCGCGAGATCGAGCTGCGCTCGCGGCGGACCGCGCTCGGCGACGAGATCGCCCGCCTCGACGTGCGCTCGCCGGTCGACGGCGTCGTCTACGGCTCGACCGCCGAGACCCTGCGCGGCGTGGTGCGCTCGGCCGAGCCGATCCTCTACATCGTGCCCCAGGAGGTGAGCCTGATCGCCCGCGCCCAGGTCGAGGCCTCGAAGATCGACCAGGTCCACCCCGGCCAGTCGGCGTCGCTGCACTTCTCGGCCTTCGACCGCAGCACGCCGGTCGTCGAGGGCACGGTGACCAAGGTCTCCGCCGACATCTTCCGCGACGAGCGCACCGGGCACTCCTACTACCGCGCCGACATCGCCCTCGACGCCGACGTCCTCGCCGAGCTCGACGGCCGCCGGCTCGTCCCCGGGATGCCGGTCGAGGCGTTCATCGCCACCCACGACCGCAGCCCCCTCGGCTACCTCGTCAAGCCGATGGCCGACTACTTCAACCGCGCCTTCCGCGAGCGGTAGGCCGGGGCAGGCAGGCCTGCCCTCGGGAAGCCCGTGCAGCATTCATGCTGCACGGGGGCTCCCCGAGGTTTCCACGACCACCTCCCGCAATCCCGGCACCGCGCTCTCCGGCCGGCACCGCAGCGCGTCGCCGGCCTCGGCGACAGCGGGGCCGCCGCCCCGACGTCCGACGTCCCGCCGGCTGCGGATCGGGGCGGCGACCGGGGGCGTCGCGATCGTCACCGAGCGGCCG
>CAZBTQ010000392.1:0-1948 GCA_964494405.1 uncultured Iamiaceae bacterium | reverse complement strand
ATGTAACTATCATCGATGTTAGTCTTATGGGATGACACGGTTCATCGGTCGAGAGCGCGAGCTTGCCTCGCTGAGCCACCAGCTCGAGCGCGTCGCGACAGCGCCTGCCGACGAGCCGGCCGGACGGTGCTTGCTCGTCCGGGGACGTCGCCGTGTCGGCAAGTCGCGGCTGGTGGAGGAGCTGTGTCGCACCACGGACGTCCCGTCGCTCTACTTCACGGCATCACAGCAGGGCGACCGTGAGGTCGGGCTGTTCGTCCAGGACCTCGTCGACTCGGACCTACCCGGCCGCGGCGACGTAGCCGGCCTGGCACCACAGACGTGGGACGCAGCGTTGCGGCTGCTGGCGAACGTCCTCGAGGGACACGGTCCGGCCATCGTCGTGTTCGACGAGTTCCCGTACCTCGTCGACGACGATCCCACCGTGGAGGCCACGTTCCAGAAGCACTGGGACCGCACGCTGTCACGCCTCCCGGTGCTGCTCGTCCTCATCGGATCCGACCTGGCGATGATGGAGGCCCTGAACACCCATGGCCGGGCGTTCTTCCAGCGGGGCGTCGAGATGATCGTCCCCCCGCTGTCACCGGCCGAGACCGGCACGATCGTCGGGTCGGGCGCGCCCGCGGACGCGTTCGACGCCTACCTCGTCACCGGAGGCCTCCCCCTCATCTGCGACGAGTGGCAGGCCGGGGTCGGGCTGTGGGAGTACCTCGAAGGTGCAGTCGCCGACTCGACCTCGGCGCTCATCGTCAGCGCGGAGCGGACCCTGGCGGCCGAGTTCCCCGCCGAGACCCAAGCTCGGGCGGTGCTGGCCGAGATCGGCTCGGGCGAGCGGACCTTCACCAACATCGCCCGCGCCGCCGGCGGGCTCCAGGCCGCATCGCTCAGCCGCTCGCTCGCCATGTTGACCGACAAGCGCATCGTCGCTCGGGAGGTGCCTCTCTCGACTCGGGCGAGCAAGGAGGCCCGCTACCGGGTCGCCGATCCGTACCTGAGGTTCTGGCTCACGTTCATCGGGCCGTACCTGCACGAGATCGAGCGGGGCCGCGGTGACCGGGTGTTGGATCGCATGCGACGGGGCTGGCCGGCGTGGCGTGGACGGGCCATCGAGCCGGTGGTGCGCGAGGCGCTGGCGCGGCTCGGTCCCCTACCCGGTCTTGACGACGCGCCGGTCGTCGGCGGGTACTGGACGCGCACCAACTCGCCCGAGGTCGACCTGATCGGTGCCGACCGTGGGCCTGTGGCGTCGGCAGTCCGCTTCGCGGGCGCGATCAAGTGGCGTGAGGAGTCTCCGTTCAACCACGCCGACCTGGCCCGCCTCGCGACCGACGCGATGCAAGTGCCAGGGGTCGACGACGCGACCCCACTGGTCGCGGTGTCTCGCACCGATGTCACGGCGACCGGCGTCGTCGCGCTCGGCCCCGACGACCTGCTCTCTGCGTGGTGATCGGTCGACACAGTCGACGGACCGAGGTTGTGCTGGGCCTCGCCGACCCCTCGAACTCATCGACGCCCAACCCATGCTGAACATCTACGGGGTCGATTGGCTCCACTGCTTCTATGCCTGCGAGTGCGCAGCTGGCGAGGTCGTGCTCAACGAGGAGCACAGCGAGTTCGAATGGGTCGACCCCGTCGCATCGCTGGAGCGCAGCCGCAACAGCAGCCTCATGAAGGCACTGAAGCAGGTGCCAGACCAGCTCGCCAACATCGTCGCGTTCCAGCATGCACTGGACCGCTTCGTCGCGTGGCGGGACCACCGGAATGGATGCACCTACCTGGACGGGCGCACGTAGCGACCCGATCTCAGCGGGCCGCGAGGATCGCTGCTCGCTGGTCGTCCGACAGCGGCTTGACGGCTTCGCGCACCGTCACCCCCGACGCCCGGTGCGCCCGCGGGAGCAGCCATTCGTAGACGAGGTCCGGGCGCTTGCGGGCGGTGTCGCGCAGC
>CAZBTQ010000391.1:0-2000 GCA_964494405.1 uncultured Iamiaceae bacterium | reverse complement strand
CCGGCATCATGGGCCGCAAGCCCGTGCACGAGCCGCTCCAGACCGGCATCAAGGCGATCGACGCCATGATCCCGATCGGCCGTGGCCAGCGCGAGCTCATCATCGGCGACCGCAAGACCGGCAAGACCTCGGTCGCGGTCGACACCATCCTGAACCAGAAGGGTCTCGGGGTGAACTGCGTGTACGTGGCGATCGGCCAGAAGGCGTCGACGGTCGCGCAGACCGTCGCCACCCTCGAGGCCCACGGCGCCATGGACTACACGGTGGTCGTGGTCGCACCGGCCTCGGACCCCGCGCCGTTCAAGTACCTCGCCCCCTACGCCGGCTGCGCCATGGGACAGCACTGGATGGACAACGCGGGCCACGCCCTCGCCGTCTACGACGACCTCTCCAAGCAGGCCGAGGCCTACCGCCAGATGTCGCTGCTGCTGCGCCGCCCGCCGGGCCGCGAGGCGTACCCCGGCGACGTGTTCTACCTGCACAGCCGCCTGCTCGAACGTGCCGCCAAGCTGTCCGACGAGCTCGGCGCCGGCTCGCTCACCGCGCTGCCGATCATCGAGACCAAGGCCGGCGACATCTCGGCCTACATCCCCACCAACGTGATCTCGATCACCGACGGGCAGATCTTCCTCGAGGACGACCTGTTCAAGTCGGGCGTGCGCCCGGCCATCAACGTCGGACAGTCGGTGTCGCGGGTGGGCAGCGCCGCCCAGATCAAGGCCATGAAGACCGCCGTGGGCACGATGAAGGGCGACCTCGCCCAGTTCCGCGAGCTGGTCTCGTTCGCCTCGATGGGCTCCGAGCTCGATTCGGTGTCCCAGGCCCAGCTCGACCGGGGCTATCGCCTCACCGAGCTGTTGAAGCAGGGCCTCAACTCGCCGATGTCGGTCGAGGAGCAGACGATCGCGATCTACGCCGGCACCCACGGCCACCTCGACGGCGTCCCCGTCGAGGACGTGCGCCGCTTCGAGATCGAGCTGCTCGAGTGGTTCCGGGCCCGTCACTCCGACGTGCTCAACGCGGTGAAGAACGACGGCAACATCCCCGACGAGGACGACCTCGTCGCTGCCATCGAAGCCTTCGCCGGGCAGTTCGCCACCAGCATCGCCCCCGGGTCCGAGCCCGAGGCCACCGATCAGGGCGAGGCCGAGTCGCACATGGCCGGCGGTCGCCGTGAGGGGATCCTCCCCGAGGAGGAGACCACGCGCGGGGGTGACGACTCCTAGTGGCCGGCGGCAAGGAACGCGTCCTCCGGCGCCGGATCGCCTCGGTCCAGTCGACCAAGAAGATCACGCGCGCCATGGAGCTCATCGCGGCGACCCGCGTCGCCAAGGCGCAGCAGCGCGCCGCAGAGGCGCGTCCCTACGCCGAGCAGATCACCGGCGTCATCCAGGACCTCGCCGAGGGCGGCGCCAACGTCGACCACCCGCTGCTCGCCCAGCCCGAGCAGGTGAACAAGGTCGCGTTCGTCGTGATGACGTCCGATCGTGGCCTCGCTGGCGCGTACAACACGTCGGTCATCCGCGCCGCCGAGCGCGAGATCCAGGCGGTGCGCGCCGAGGGCAAGGACTACGCCCTCGTCGTGATCGGCAAGAAGGCCGAGTCGTACTTCAAGTTCCGGCACTTCTCGATGGACGCCGTGTTCACCGACATGAGCGACACGCCGCACTTCGAAGACGCCCGCACGGTGGCCCAGACCGTCACCGACATGTTCGTCGACGGCGACGTCGACCAGGTCGAGCTCGTCTACACCCGCTTCGTGTCGATGGCGAGCCAACAGGTCGCGGTCCGCCGCTTCCTGCCGTTGCAGACCCGCGAGCACGACGAGCGCAGCGAAGCGCTCGCGTCGTTCGAGTTCGAGCCGTCCCCCGAGGGGGTGCTCGAGTCGCTGCTGCCGCGCTACGTGGAGGCCCGTCTGTTCGCCGCCCTGCTCGATTCCGCGGCATCCGAGCACGCCAGCCGCCAGCGGGCGATGAAGGCGGCCACCGACAACGCCGAGG
>CAZBTQ010000390.1:0-2023 GCA_964494405.1 uncultured Iamiaceae bacterium | reverse complement strand
GCCATCATGGGCGGATGCTCGGAGCCGCCATCATCGTCGTGATCCTCGTCATCGGCATCCCCGTGGCCGTGCTCATGTCCGGCGCCGTCGGCGCGGGCATCCTCGGCTGGCTGGTGAAGTCCGATGTGGACCACAGCCACGAGGGCAGCGAGCTGCTCGACCTCAACGTCTGAGGCACGTCGAGAACCCGGCTTGCCTCTATGCAGCCGCCGCGGGGTCGGCTAGCGTGACCCGGCAACACAGTTGGGAATCCGGCAGCAGGCCGACCCCAGTCAGCAGAAAGGGGATCGGTAGTGGCTACCGGTACCGTCAAGTGGTTCAACGCGGAGAAGGGCTACGGCTTCATCTCCCGTGAGGGAGGGTCGGACGTGTTCGTGCACTTCTCGGCCATCCAGGGTGCGGGCTACCGCTCCCTCGAGGAAGGTCAGGCCGTGGAGTTCGAGGTCACCTCGGGCCCCAAGGGCGACCAGGCCCAGGACGTGCGGGCCATCTAGGACCCTCACAGATCTGTTCGGTGGCCGCTCCTTCGGGGGCGGCCACCGGCGCGTCCGGGCTCGGTTCGACCGACCTCAGATCGACCAGCGGGACTGGCCGAACGAGTAGCCCACCGACCGCACGGTCTGGATGAGGTTCGCCTGCTCCTCGCCGAGCTTGGCGCGCAGCCGCCGGACGTGGACGTCGACGGTGCGGGCACCGCCGTAGTACTCGTAGCCCCACACCCGCGACAGCAGCGTCTCGCGGGTGAACACCTTGCCGGGGTGCGAGGCCAGGAACTTCAACAGCTCGTACTCCATGTAGGTGAGGTCGATCGGGCGACCGCTGATCGCCGCCTGGTACGTCTCGAGGTTGAGGACCAGGTCGCCGTACTCGATGAGCTCGGGTCTGCTGCCCCGGCCGGTCCGCCAGAACAGGTGCCGGAGGCGCGCCTCGAGCTCTCGGGGGTGGAACGGCGTGAGCATGAAGTCGTCGAAGAGGTCGTCGCGCAGCTCGAGGTCGCCGAGCTGGGCACCCGACACGAGCAGCAGCAGCGGTTCGAGCGGGATGTCGCGCTTGCGCAGCGACCGGCACACGGCGAACGCGCCCTCGGGGTTGCTGTCGGCGCAGACGATGGCGCCCGCCCAACCGTCGGGGGGCTCCTGGCGGTCGACGCCGGCCTCGTCGCCGACGGGCTTCCATGGATAGCCACCGAGGTCGAGGGCCTGGGCCAGCTCGGGCGGGGCGGGATCGGGGAACAGCAGGAGGGGTTCCATGTCGACTACCAGTTCGGAAGGTAGCGGCTCAGCTCGAACTGGGAGATGTGCGCCTTGTAGTCGTTCCACTCGCTGCGCTTGTTGCGGAGGAACCACTCGAAGATGTGGTCACCGAGCGCCGAGGCGACCAGCTCCGACTGCTCCATCGCGTCGAGCGCCTCGGCGAGCGACTGCGGAATCGGCCGGAGCCCGGCAGAGGCCCGCTCCTCCTCGCTCATGGCGAAGACGTTGGCGACGGCCTCGGGCGGCAGCTCGTAGTCGCCCTCGATGCCCGCCAAGCCCGCGGCGAGGATCACCGCGAACGACAGGTACGGGTTGCACGCCGGGTCGGGCGAGCGGTACTCGATGCGGGTGGAGGCCGTCTTGCCCTTCTTGGTGACCGGCACCCGGACCAGCGCCGAGCGGTTGTTGCGGGCCCAGCTCACGTGCACCGGTGCCTCGTACCCCGTGACCAGCCGCTTGTACGAGTTGACGAGCTGGTTGGTGACCGCGGTGATCTCGGGCGCGTGGTGGAGGAGACCGGCGATGAACTTCCGCCCGATCGGCGACAGGTGGTACTCGTCATCGGGATCGTGGAAGGCGTTGGTGTCGTCCTTGAAGAGCGACAGGTGGGTGTGCATGCCCGAGCCCTGCACGCCAGCGAGCGGCTTGGGCATGAACGTGGCGTATGCGCCCTGCTCCATGGCCAGCTCTCGCACGATGAGGCGGAACGTCATGACGTTGTCGGCCATCGACAGGGCGTCGGTGTAGCGCAGGTCGATCTCGTGCTGGCT
>CAZBTQ010000389.1:0-2026 GCA_964494405.1 uncultured Iamiaceae bacterium | reverse complement strand
TTGGAAGCGCGGATCGGTGGTGCCCTGGAGCCCTGTCATGGGCGGACAGTAGCCCCGCGACGAGGCGGGGGCTCGAGAGCGCCGTCGGTCCAACGACGTGGACGAGCAGCTCTCGGTCAGTCACGATGCGGGCGTGGATCTGGGTCCCCTCGCCGGGCTGCCGCACCGCTACTGGGCTGTGCCTTACGTCGGTGCCCGCCATCCGGGCGCTGTCTCGAGGGGCGAGCTCGACGAAGGCGCGAACTGCCAGCTCTGGGCGTACGAGGTGCTCGCACACCTCGGGTTCCAACTCCCCGACCTCCGATCCGACGAGCTCTGGCACGACGACGTCTCCACAGGCCACGTCGACGAACCGGCGCCGCTCGACCTCGTGCTCTACAACGACACCGAGGACCCGTTCGGCGCCCACGTCGGGATCTGGACGGGCAGCGCGGTCGCCCACCTCTGCGAGGAGGTCGGCGTCCCGACGATCTGGCCCCAGGCCGAGTTCGACGCCCGCCTCCGCTACGCCGTGCGAATCGGGTTCAAGCGACCGCGATGAACCTGGAGCTCGACAGGTCGCACAAGTAGTAGCGTAGGATCCGGACAAGTAGTAGCGCAGTGACGGGACAAACAGTAGCGTAGCGAGCGGGAAGGGCAACCAGCATGACGGCTCAAGGAGACATCGCTCCGCTGCGTGCGTATGAAGCACGAGTCGTCGACAGCGAGCTCGATGCGCTGCTCGACGGACTCGGGGCGATCAGCCTCGAGGGGCCCAAGGGCGTCGGCAAGACCGCGACGGCGCGCCGTCGAGCTGCCACCGTCGTCGAGCTCGACGATCCCCAGATGCTCGAGGTCGTGCGAGCCGACCTCCAACTCCTCGCCACGGGTCGGCCGCCGATCCTCATCGACGAGTGGCAGCGCTACCCACCGTCGTGGGATGCGGTGCGCCGTGCCGTCGACGACGACCCCTCGCCGGGGCGCTTCCTCCTCACCGGCTCCGCGACGCCAACCCAGCTCCCCACGCACTCCGGGGCTGGGCGGATCGTGCGGCTGCGCGTCCGGCCGATGACGCTCAGCGAGCGCGGCCTCGAGGTCCCCACGGTGTCGTTGGCTCAGCTGCTGTCCGGTGATCAGCCCGCGCTGTCGGGCCGCACCGATGTAGACCTCCAGCGCTACGTGACCGAGATCCTCGCCGGCGGGTTCCCCGGGATGCGGGCCCCCAACCCGACAGCACGACGCCGAGCCATCGACGGGTACCTGGACCAGATCGCGCAGACGGACCTTCCGGAGCTCGGCATCGAGGTGCGTCACCCGGGAACGCTGCGACGGTGGATGGCTGCCTATGCGGCCGCGACGGCAACGACCGCCTCGTACGAGAAGATCCGCAACGCGGCAACCGCTGGAGAGGCCACCCCTGCGAAGACCACGGTGATCCCCTACCGGGAGGCGCTCGAACGTCTCTGGCTCCTCGAACCTCTCGCCGCATGGGCCCCAACGAGCAGCCACCTGAACCGCCTCACGTTCACGCCCAAACACCACCTGGCTGACCCGGCCCTCGCCGCACGGCTGGTCGGCGTCGAGGCCGCTGCCCTCCTCGCCGGACAGGGTCCAGCCACGATCCCTCGCGACGGTACGTTCCTCGGCGCACTCTTCGAATCGTTGACCGCGCTGAGCTTGAGGACCTACGCGCAGGCGAACGAGGTGAAGCTCAGCCACTTCCGCACCAGAGGCGGGAGGCACGAGGTCGACTTCATCATCGAGAGAGGCGACGTCAACGTCGTCGCAGTCGAGGTCAAGCTCTCCGAGACCGTCGGTGACGCCGAGGTGAAGCACCTCAGGTGGCTGAAGGACCAGCTCGGCGACAGACTCATGGACTCGATGGTCATCACCACCGGCAAGTACGCGTATCGACGCCCCGACGGCATCGGTGTGGTCCCCCTCGCGCTGCTCGGCCCTTGACGGGCCCTCCGAATGATCCAGACGCCGGCTCCGGAGGCGCCTTGAGCTCGATCGAGATCACCTGGTTGGGCCACGCCACGGTCGA
>CAZBTQ010000388.1:0-2035 GCA_964494405.1 uncultured Iamiaceae bacterium | reverse complement strand
CCATGCCCGGGGCCGAGCCGCACCACGTGATGCACGCGTCGATCGCCATCGGCGGTGGGTTCCTCATGGGGTCCGACGATCCGACCGGCGACGGCGGCCCCAAGACGGGGGTCGCGGTCAGCTACACCGCCCCGGACGCCGACACCGCGGCCAAGGTGTTCGCCGCGCTGTGCGAAGGCGGCGAGGAGCAGATGCCGTTCGAGGCGACGTTCTGGTCGGCCGGCTTCGGTGCGTGCGTGGACCGCTTCGGCGTCTCGTGGATGGTCGACACCGAGGCTGCTCCTACCTGAGGTCCGGGCCGAGCGAGGCCGTGGCCCTCACTCAACCGCGGTGGTGGAGGTCGTACTCCGCCATGAAGTAGGGGTGATCGGGGTCGAAGGTGGTGAGGGGCTGCGGGTCGTCGACCCGACCGATCGGTCGGGTGCCCGTCCCGTCGATCCCCAGTGCCTGGTCGCCGAGGTCGGCACGCCCGGCGGCGACGACGTCGAGCAGGCGCGCCACCACGTCGGGGTGCTGGGCGGCGACATCGTGGGCCTCGGCGATGTCGTCGACGAGGTCGTAGAGCTCGGTCATCTCGATGCGTCGCTTGCGGACGTGGAGCTTCCAGCGCCCGCACCGCACCGCCTCGATGTTGCCGTCGCCGATGTAGAAGAACGGTCGCTCGGGGTCGGGCGGAGCGTCCCCCCACCCGAGCAGCGCTCCGACGTCGCTTCCGTCGAGGGTCCGATCGGTGGGGATGTCGGCGCCGCACGCTCGGCCGAGCGTGGGCAGCAGGTCGAGCGAGCTCGTCGGCGCGGTGACGATGGTGCCGGCGGGAACCTGCCCCGGCCAGCGCACCAGGCACGGCACCCGCTGGCCTCCCTCCCAGGTGGTGCCCTTGTGGTCGCGCAGGGGCAGGTTGCTGCCCGAGCCGCCCTTGTCGGGTGACAGGGCGCCGTTGTCGCTCGTGAAGATGACGATCGTGTCGTCGGTGAGACCCAGGCGGTCGAGCACCTCGAGCACGACCCCGGTCGCCCAGTCGATGGTCGCCACCGCGGCGCCGTAGTGGCCGTTGCGCGAGCTCTCGAGGAGCTCCTCCTGCACGTAGATGGGCAGGTGCACGTACATGTGGGCGAGGTAGAGGAAGAACGGCTGATCGGCGTGGCGCTCCATGAAGTCGACGCACCGCTCGACGTAGCGCGGCGTGAGGTTCGCCTGGTCGGGCTGGGCCTCGACGACCTCGTTGCCATCCATCAGCGGCAGCGGCGGCCGGATCCAGGGGAGGCTGAACCCCCGTTCGGCTAGGAAGTCGCCGATCTGGTCCATCGTGAGGCCCTCGGGTGCCTCGACCTGGCGGCCCATGTCATTGCTGTAGGGCAGGCCGAACCACTCGTCGAACCCGTGGTTGGTCGGCAGGAAGTCGGGTTGGTCGCCGCAGTGCCACTTGCCGACCGCGAGCGTCGCGTAGCCGGCGTCGCGCAGGATCCGCGCGATCGTGACCTCGTCCGGGTTGAGGCCGACGCCCCAACCGGGGAACAGCACGCCACCGAGACCTCCGGTGGCGTCACCGCCGAAGCCGATCCGCAGCGGGTACGAGCCGGTGAGCATGGCCGCTCGTGACGGCGAGCAGACCGGCGACGCCATGTAGAAGTCGGTGAGGCGCGCGCCTTCCGTAGCGAGGCGGTCGATGGCCGGTGTGTCGTGGAGCCTGGACCCGTAGCACCCGAGGTCGCCGTACCCGAGGTCGTCGCAGTTGATCAGCACCACGTTCGGCCGTCGGCTCGCGGTGTCGCTGCTCGTCTGGTCGCTCACTCGGCCGACGGTACAGGTCGCCGTGAGGCGCGGCTGGGCCATGCCGGGCATGATCGGACCATGACCGAGCAGATCACCGTCGCCGAGGCAGCCAAGCTCCTCGGAGGCGCGGCCACGTGGCGCACGCACTCCATCGATCGCATCGGCGTGCCCGCGATCAAGATGTCCGACGGGCCCAACGGGGTGCGCGGGGACGGGCTCGGCACCCACCAGACCCCAGGCGTCGTCGTGCCGGCAGGCATCG
>CAZBTQ010000387.1:0-2042 GCA_964494405.1 uncultured Iamiaceae bacterium | reverse complement strand
CTGTGACGCCAGGCCACGGATCAGCGAGGCGGTCGCATCGTCGAACGTCTGGTCGTCCTCCCTGAAGGCGCGCGGGTTCAAGAACCCGTCGAGCAGCGTCATGCTCGACTCCGTGCCGTCCGGGTAGATGCGCGGCAGGTCCTCGGTCAGCATCGAGTGCCCGAAGCGGTAGACCACGTGCGCGAACTCGGCGGTGATCGCCGCGTTCAGTTCGCTGTGGTAGGCGCTCTCGTTGAGCGGCTGCACGTCCATCGTCGGTGCCACGGCCCGCAGGAACTCCTCCACCGCGAGGTGCTGGTACTGCATCTCGTTGAAGAAGCGAGCGGCCTGGAACATCCGCTCCTCACGATCCCAGAAGCCGACGGCGTCGAAGCCGGCGGCCAAGCCGCGCGCCCCGCCGTCGTCCAACGTGTCGTGAGCGATGACGTCTTCGAGCTGACCGAGCAGACGGTTGTGCTCGGAGTGGAAGATGTGGTGCGCCGCGGTGAGGCCGAGGTTCTCGTTGCCGCGGCCGTCGCCCGTGACGAAGTGATCGGCGAGGAGCGCCGCGTCGTGGCCGGGGATCGGCGCCCCGGTCTCGGGGCTGAATGCCGGCGCCGCGAAGTGGGCGATGTCGTCGAGGAACGCATGGTTGGCAGCGAACGCGGTGGCCGCCGCGACGGGGGCCGCCGGGCTGCCCTCGACCGGGCCACCCGACGTGGCGAGCATCGGGAAGCCGTTCGAGCCGGGGACGAAGCGACCGTAGGGGTCGGTGACCAGCAGCGGCACACGGTGCACGTCGTGGTCCGACAGCGAGATGCCGAGCATCGTCGCCGCCTGGGCCGTCACGTCGGCCCACGTCGCGAGGCCTTCGTCACCGCTCTCCGGCACGCCGTCGGGGTCGCTGTCGAGCAGCTTGCCCGTCGGGTTCGGACGGCAACCGTCCGTGTGGTTCTCGGCGGCCGCGCAGTCGACCGTGATCGTCGGCGGCACATCGGGTGTGGCCTCGGGATCGACGTACGCCGGATTGGGGACGTCGCGCACCCACTTGTACTCACGCAGGAAGACCTGATGCGAAGGGTGCGACGTGTAGGTCTGGTTCTGGTCGATGAACGGCGTCGTGCGGTTCTTGTGCTCCGTGCCACCACCGATCCGCGTCGCCCGGGTGAGCATCAGGAAGTTCGGCGGGTTGGGAGTGGCCTCCGTCGGCTCCGTGTACAGCGGGTCGCCGTCGTGCAGCGGCACGACCACCGTGCCGTTCCCGCCCTTCTCGACGAGGTCGAGGCCGTGATCGAAGAACTGACCGAAGATCGTCATCCACGAGCTGAACGGCGCCGACAGACCCTCGTCGGTCGCCACGTTCTGGAGGAAGATCTTCATCGGCGGCTCGAGGGCGAGCAGGTCGCCCGCCTCGGGCCCGTCGGGATAGTCCTCCACCGGGAAGAGATCCTCGATCTCGACCGGCTGAGCGTCATCATCGAGCAGGCTCGCGTCCAGACCCTCCTCGAGGTACTGGAGCAGCTTGGCGACCGCCGCCGGGTTGCTCGTCGTCTGGTCGACGACGAGGTTGCTGGCCACGCGCGGCTGGCTGTCGTACACGAAGCCGGTCGTCTGGTTGTAGTTCGTCGACGCACCCGGAATGCCCGGCGCGCCGGGGGGGACCGACTCGCCGGCGCGGTACTGGGGTGCCACGAGACGCGGGAACGGCTGGCCCGACGCCCCGTAGTACGACTGGTTCGGCTGGAGGTTGTTCCAGCGGCCGTCAACCGTGCGCAGGCCGTGCGGCAGCAGCGGGCTGCCGACACACGGCGACCCGTCGGGCTCGCGCCAGACCTGCTCGTAGACACCGTCGTAGAACGTGGCCAGCGTGCTGCACAGCGGTGACGCATCGGGGTTGGTGATCGCCCGCGCCGCGTGCGCCTCGCCGATCTGGATCTGCTGGAGCACGAACGCGAGATCACCCGTGGTGATCACCAAGTCCTGCCCCGGAGGGGCGCCCGCCTCCTGCGCCGTCACCGGGCCGGACATCCCGGTGACGACTGTCGTCGCCGCGAGAACGCCCG
>CAZBTQ010000386.1:0-2046 GCA_964494405.1 uncultured Iamiaceae bacterium | reverse complement strand
CGGCACCAGGAAGAACATCGCGGTGACGAGCAGGTTGTTGAGCACCGGCGCGAACGCGGGCACGGCGAACGAGCGGTGCGCGCTCAGGATCGCGGTGGCGATCGTCATGATCCCGTAGAAGAAGACCTGCGGCATGAACAGGCGCAGCAGCAGGGTGCCCACGTCCTGGTAGGCGGCGATCTCTGCGGGCGACGCGTCGCCGAGCGAGCCCGAGAACGCCCCGATGATCTGCGGCGCAGCGAGGAAGCCGACCAGCGACGCGACGATCAACGCGACCGTCGCCGTCGTCACGACCGCCGAGGTGCCGTCGTCCTCTCGATCGTGGTGCTCGACGAACACCGGCACGAGCGTCGCGGTGAGCACACCCCCGAGGAGCAGCTCGAACACGAGGTTCGGCATGGCGTTCGCGACGGTGTAGGCGTCGGCGAGACGTGTCTGGCCGAGGGCGTAGAGCAGGGCGACGATCCGCAGGAGGCCCGTGACCCGCGACAGCGCAGTTCCCGCACCGACGACAGCGCTCGATCGCACCAGCGCGTCGGGGGTCGCGACGTCGCCGTCGGACGCCGCTGGATCCGACGTCGTGATGGCGGAGCCGGGATCCCCAGCGGGCAGTGTCACGGCACAGAGTCAACCACGGCGATCGCCCCCTGCACCGCGTTAGATGTGAAGAGCGTCACACCCGGGACTCAACCGACCTCGAGTCACCGACCGGGCTACCTGTCGGTGGCGAGCTCGTAGGCGCGGCGCTTGGACACGCCGAGGCGGCGCGCCACCGTCGACGCGGCGTCGCGGGTGGACTGCCCGGCGGCGACCAGGGCCTGTACCGCGGCGCGGATGTCGTCGTCGGCGGCGTCGGGTGGAGGCGGTGCGCCGTCCACGACGAGGACGTACTCGCCCCGCGGCGAGACCTCGTCGCAGCGCGCCACCGCGTCGCCGAGCGACCCCCGCCAGACCTCCTCGTGCAGCTTGGTGAGCTCACGAGCGAGGACGCACAGCCGACCGTCGCCGCACGCGCGGGCGAGGTCGGCCAACGTGCGGGCGAGGCGGTGCGGCGCCTCGTACAGGACGATCGTGCGCCGTTCGTCCGCCAACTCGTCGAGCCGGGTCGTGCGCGCGCCGCCCTTGCGGGGAAGGAATCCCTCGAAGCAGAACCGTCCGGTGGCGAGGCCGCTGACGACCAGCCCAGCGATCACCGCCGACGGGCCGGGGATCACCTCGACCACGTGTCCTGCCGCGGCGACGGCGCCCACCAGGCGTTCGCCGGGATCGGAGATGCCCGGCATGCCGGCGTCGGTGACCACCGCGACCGTCTCGCCCCCGTCGATGCGGTCGAGGACGTCCCGGGTTCGCTGCGCCTCGGTGTGGTCGTTGATGGTGAGCAGCGCCTTGGCCGAGATGCCAGCGAGCTGGAGCAGCCGACCCGTGCGGCGGGTGTCCTCGCAGGCGACCACGTCGGCGGAGGCCAGGACCGACGCGGCTCGCGGCGACAGGTCGCCCATGTTGCCGATCGGTGTGCCGACCAGGACGAGTCGGCCGGTCACTCGCGCACCTCGAGCTCGTCACCGACAGCCAGGTCCCACGACGCGAAGCACCCTGCTTCGGCCTCGAGCACCCCGCGGGCGGCGAGGCAGGGGCGGGTGACGCGGTTTGGTGCAAGGCGTAGGACGCGCAGCACCGTCATGTCGCCGTCGACGAACGCGACGTCGATGGGGAACCGCATCCGGATGCTGTGCACCGACCGACAGGGACGCAGCAGCAGCGCGCCGTCGAAGCCGTCGCGCCCGAGGAGGCCCTTCGCCCGCGCGGCACGACCATCGGCCACCTCGAGCGATGCCAGGACGATGTCGTCGCGGACGAGCCAGGCCATGTCAAGCAGGGCCGGACACGCGCGCCTCTTCGCGCACGTCCTCAGACATTGAACCGGATCTCCAACACGTCGCCGTCCTGGACCTCGTAGTCCTTGCCCTCGACGCGCAGCTTTCCGACGTCGCGGGCCTTGGACCACGACCCGAGCTCGAGCAGCTCGTCCCAGTGGATGACCTCGGC
>CAZBTQ010000385.1:0-2060 GCA_964494405.1 uncultured Iamiaceae bacterium | reverse complement strand
GGGGTGGTCCAGTCGAGCAGCGCCCACAGGTCGCTGAGGCGGTTCTCGACCGGCGTGCCGGTGAGGGCGAAGCGGGCGCGCGCCGGGATGCGCCGCAGCTCGACCGCGGTGCGCGAGTAGGGGTTCTTGACCGCCTGCGCCTCGTCGGCGACGACGAGGTCCCACTCGACGTCGGCGAGCTGGCCGGCGTCGCGTCGGACCACGCCGTAGGTGGTGACGACGATGTCGCCGGCGCCGATGCCGTCGAGGTCGCGCCCGGCGCCGTGGTGGCGGTGCACGTCGATGCCCGGCGCGAAGCGGTTGGCCTCGCGCTCCCAGTTGCCGAGCACGCTGGCCGGACAGATCACCAGCGTGGGGCCACGCTGCTCGCCGGGCAGGTGCGGGCCGTTGCGGGCGAGGTGCAGCGCCAGGACTTGGACGGTCTTGCCGAGGCCCATGTCGTCGGCGAGCACGCCGCCGAGCCCCAGCGCCGCCATCTCGGTGAGCCACTGCACGCCGCGCTGCTGGTAGGGCCGCAGGTCGGCGTCGAGGCCCTCGGGCGGCCACCACGGCTCGTCAGAGGACTCGGCCCCAGCCAGTCGATCGGCCAGGTCGAGCAGCGGCCGGTCGTCGATCTCGGCGTCGACCTCCTCGCCGTCGATGGTGACGGTGCCCGACAGCGCGGCCGACAGCACCTCGCCGGCGCTCACCGCGCGGCGCTCGTGCACCCGCCGCAGCCGTTCGGGGTCGGCGCGCACCCACCGGCCACGCATGCGCACGACCGGGCGCTTGGCCTCGGCGAGCACGGCCAGCTCCTCGTCGGTGAGCTCCTCGCCATCGACCACCGCCCGCCAGCGCAGCTCTCCGAGCGACTTGAGGTCGAAGGCGCCGCTGGTCACCGCCTCGGGCTGTCGGGTGGTGACCACCGAGCGCACGTCGACCTCGTGGAACACGCTCGTCGGCCACAGCACCGACAAGCCCGCGGCCGCGAGCTCGTCGGAGGCAGGACCGAACAGCTCGTGCTCTTCGTCGGTGGTGAGGGTGACGCGGTCGGGCCGGGTCTCGGCGAGCAGCCGCCCGATCGGTGCCCACACCCGCGCTGCCCGCCGGAGCGTGATCAGGACCTCGGTGTCGACCTCTGGACCGAAGCGTGCCGCCACCGCCGCGGGTGCGGCCCACAGGTCGGCGGCGGGCACGACCAGCCCAGGGTCGACGCGGCTGTGCACCTCGAGCACGCACTCGGTGACGGCCTTGGAGCCGGCCCCCATCTCGACTCGCAGCACGGTCGACGCCTGGCCGTCTCGCGCCGTGGTGGACCGCAGCCAGTCGCGCTGGGGCGACACGTCGACCGGTGCGGCGACGGCGAACGCGTCGTGGCCAGCGTGCAGTGGCGCGGCCGCGGTGCGGACCAAGGCGTCGGCGACCGAGTCGACGAACGCCGCGAGCGTCGAGCGGGCGCTGACGATCCGCCGGGGCGAACCGTCGCCGAACGGGACGGCGTGCGCCGCCGCGGGCAGGGCGTCGGCCAACTGGTCGAGGCGCGCGTGGTCGTCGGTGTCGAGCGGGCCGACCCGCCAGGTGTCGGTGCCGTCGTCGCCGACCGACGGCACGAGCCGCCCGCGGGCCACGAGGTCGAGCGCGACCTTGGCCGCCACCGACCACGCCTGTACCGACGGCCGCACGTCGGCGTCGACCGGCAGGGCGCTGAGCTCGTCGATCACCTCGCGCACCTCGACGAGCCGAACTGGGACGCGCCGGAGCCGCACCTGGCTGCCGGCGGGGACGACGAGCGGCACCTCGTCGTTGGGCGCGACGGCCTCGCCCCACAGGGCGAGACGACCGTCGCGGCCGTGGGTTCCGGCGATGAAGGTGGCGTCGACCGTCGGGTCGAGCAGGAGAGCCATGGGTGTCGGACGGATCCTCGGCGAGATCGGCGGCGACGGGGAAGGTCGGCAGGGGGAGGGGGCTTCAGGCTACCGAGGCAGTGTGACGCTATTGATGAGGGTGTCTGCGGGCGGACGGCACGACCCGAGCCGGCGGGGCGAAACGTGTGTCACCGGTCGGGCTCGCCAGGCCGCGCT
>CAZBTQ010000384.1:0-2061 GCA_964494405.1 uncultured Iamiaceae bacterium | reverse complement strand
GGCTACAAGATCCGCCTGCCGCTCGACGTGATGCTGTTCGCCTCGGCCAACCCCGAGGACTACACGAACCGCGGCCGTCTCATCACGCCCCTGAAGGACCGCTTCGGCGCCCAGATCCGCACCCACTACCCCCTCGAGGTCGACACCGAGGTCGCGATCGCGCGCCAGGAGGCTCGTCCGCTCGAGGCCCCCGGCGTACAGGTGACGGTGCCCGAGTTCATGACCGAGATCGTCGCGACGCTCAGCCACCTGGCCCGCCAGAGCCCGCACATCAACCAGCGCTCGGGCGTGTCGGTCCGCCTCACCGTCGCCAACCTCGAGACCCTCGTCGCCAACGCCGCTCGCCGTGCGCTGCGCCAGGGCGAGACCGAGGTCGTGCCCCGCGTGTCCGACCTCGACGCGCTCGCCAGCTCCACGTCGGGCAAGGTCGAGATCGAGACGCTCGAGGATGGCCGCGACGGTCAGATCATCGAGCACCTGCTGCGCGGCGCCGTGCTCACCGTGTTCAAGGACCACGTCTCGCCCGAGCACTTCCGGGGCGTCCTCGATGCCTTCGAGGAGGGCACGGTCGTCGACGCGGGCGAGGACGTCTCGTCGGCCGAGTACGTCACACTCCTCCAAGCCATCCCCGCCCTGGCCGACCCCGTCACCGAGCTGGTCGGCGCCGAGGCGCCGCCTGCGGTGGTCGCGTCGGCGGTCGAGTTCGTGCTCGAAGGGCTCCACCTGTCGAAGCGCCTGAACAAGGACGCCTCCGGCTCGCGGGCCACCTACCGCGGCCGCAGCTGACATGGCCGGGTCGTCGTTCCGCTACTCCCGCTGGGACGGGACGCAGACGGGCTTCGAGCTCGACGCGTTCGACATCCTCGAAGAGATCACCGACGACCTGCTGTACCACGGGGACCTGAACGCGGCGCTGCGCCGGATGATGCAGTCCGGGTTCGACGACCAGAACGGCGAACGCCTCCAAGGCGTCCGCGAGATGCTCGAGAAGCTGCGCCGGCGCCGCAAGGACCAGCTCGACCGCTACGACCTCGGCGGCGTGTACGACGACATCGCCCAGGAGCTGCGCGATGTGGTCGAGACCGAGCGCGAAGCGCTCGACGAGCTGGCCCGCCAGGCCCGCGAGTCCGGCGACGCGCGGCGCCAGGAGGTCACCGAGTCGTCGGTGATGGACAAGCAGATGAGCCTCGACATGCTGCCCCCGGACCTCGCCGGGCAGGTGCGCGAGCTCCAGGAGTACGACTTCACCTCCGCCGAGGCGCAGGAGCGCTTCGAGGAGCTGCTCGACCAGCTCCGCCAGCAGCTCATGCAGCAGTACGTGAACCAGATGTCGGGCGCGATGCAGAACCTGTCGCCCGAGGACATCGCCCGCATGAAGGACATGATGTCCGAGCTGAACCACATGCTCGAACAGCGCGAGCGCGGCGAGGAGCCCGACTTCGAGGGCTTCATGGACCGCTTCGGCGACTTCTTCCCCGAGAACCCCCAGACCCTCGACGAGCTGCTCGAGGTCATGGCCGAGCGCATGGCCAACATGCAGGCGATGCTCAACTCGATGACGCCCGAGCAGCGGGCCCAGCTCCAGGGCCTGTCCGAGCAGCTCCTCGAAGACATGGACCTGGCCTTCCAGGCCGACCAGCTCGCCCGCAACCTCCAGCAGGCGTTCCCCCAGATGGGCTGGAACCGCAGCTTCGACTTCCGCGGCCAGGATCCGCTCGGCTTCGCCGAGGCCGCCGAGATGATGCAGGAGCTCGGCGACATCGACCAGCTCGAGAACCTGCTGCGCGGCGCCACCAACCCCGGTGCGCTGGCCGAGGTCGACATCGACCGCGCCCGCGAGCTGCTCGGCGACGACGCGGCCCGCAGCCTCGACCGCATGGCCGAGCTGGCGAAGATGCTCGAAGAGGCCGGCCTCATCGAGAACAAGGAGGGCCGGTTCGAGCTGACGCCGCGTGCGATCCGCAAGCTGGGCCAGAACGCGCTCAACGAGCTGTTCCGCAAGCTCGCCCAGGACAAGCTCGGCACCCACCAGCTCGAGCGCACCGGCATCGGCCACGAGCG
>CAZBTQ010000383.1:0-2112 GCA_964494405.1 uncultured Iamiaceae bacterium | reverse complement strand
GGACTCATAATCCGTGGGTCGTGGGTTCGAGCCCCACCCGCCCCACCACCGTGCTGCAGTCCCTCGGCTGATGCTTGACGTGCAGCGAGCCGGGCAAACTGTGGCCTGTACCTGCCATTCCACCCGATTCGGGAGAGGGTCATTGGCCGATGGAGAGCGTGGGGGGGCCGCACAGATCGGGTTGACCGCCGGGGGGCGCGGTTCCCGTCGGTTCGACCTCGACGCCGTCGGTCAACAGGTTCTCCCAGATCGCAGGGGCGGGTGCCAGCTGCGCGGCGGCGGCAATCATGTCGTCGGCGGTCAGTCCCTCGCCCCAGATCCACACCACAACGCCCTCGCGGGCGAACGTGAGTCGAGGGGACGGGACGCTGTCGGGTTCGAACCAGGCCGGTGTGCCGTCGGCGAGCGTGACCGGCTCCATCGGGCCCATGGGCGAGCCGAGCGCGGCGATCGACGCATCCAGGGACTGTCCCAGTACGAGGGCGTGTTCGACGCCGTCCAGCTCGACGGCGTACGCGAGTTGGACGAGCGGAGCGTTCGACCCCTGGTCGATGACGTGCCAACCGGGGGGCAGGTCGAGGTCGACGGCACCGCCGGCAACGGCGAACGAGTCGAGCAGGGCGACGTGCTCGGGTGCCCAGGTCGCCCCGTCTGCCTCGGTGAGAACCGAGGTGACGACGCAGCCATCGGTCCACGAGTAGCCGATCGAGTACCCGTCGGTGTCTGCGACCACTCGATGGTCTCCGATGTCGTGGGCGTCAGCGGCGGGATCGGGTGCGTAGCCGCCCTGCTTGCTCGCAGCCACCCGGTACAGCGTTCCGTCCGGTGCCTGCACCATTGCTCGCGGGCCCTGGTCCAGTTCGGCGATCGTGAGTGCGGGCGCTCCACCCGCGGCGATCGCCGTCGGGTAGAGCAGCCGGTCGGCGGGTACGGGAGCGGCGTCGAGCTGCGCCGGTACCGATGGCGTGTCGTGTCGCCCGGCGGGCTCCGTCCCGTCGGTAGTGACGGGCGTCCCTGTGCTGAGAGGCTCGGGGCGGTTCGAGACCACGTACAGCCCGCCGAGGAGGACGACGACTGCAGCCGCTGCCGCGAGGGTCCGGACCGGTCGCCGATCCGACTCGTATCGGGTCGGCCTTTGCGTGAGGCGGAGCGGTTCGAACTCGACGTGGCTCTGCGTGATGGGGGTGGAATCGGCGAGTTCGTCGAGAAGGTTCGCGAGGCGGTCTTCGATTCCGGTTGGTGTGCTCATTCGGAGAGCTCCTTGTTCAGCTTGTGAAGTGCGCGCGCGTGTCGCGACTTGACGGTGCCGGGGCGGCACCCGAGGGTCGTTGCGATGTCGGCTTCGGAGAGATCGAGCCAGTACCGCAGGATGATCACGGCTCGCTCCTGATAGGGCAGACGGGCGAGGCTGGCGTCGAGCTCACGCGCTGCCGGGGACAGGTGGTCCGCCTCCGGGCCGTGGCGAACGATTCTCAGTCGCTCTCGCCGCTGCGAGCGATGCCAGTCCCGGCACACGTTCACCGTCACGACACGCAGGAACGACGCTGGTTGCTGTATCGGCTCGGCCCGCCGATACAGCCGGATGAACGCTTCGTGAGCCAGATCTTCTGCTGCCGCCGTCGAGCCGGTCAACAGCCGGGCGAGCCGCACCGTGGCCACGCGGTGCCGTCGGTAGACGTCGTCGAACCACTCCTCCTCTTGGCGGTCGCCGTCAGAGGTCGCCGTCGAGGTGCCGGCCGACGGATCGTTCATGGGGGAGCTCACACCAGGTATCACTCCGCTCACAGCCAGAAGGTTCCCACCAATCCCACTCGGTGGCTGTTGCGGGGCGCAGAGCGTTGGCGAAGGCGGTGAGTTGGTCGGCGGTGAGGTCGTTGTGGCCTCCGAGCATGTAGGTGCGGCCGTCGGCGCCGAACCGTACGGACTGCTCCGACGCGGACTGACCTCGTCGCTCCCGAACAAGAACTTGAAGGGGAGGATTGAACAGCCAGCGTGAGTCGGATGAGCCGGGTGCTACTTGCGGCGGAGCGGCGCAGCAGCAAGTGCCCAGCCCCACGCGACGACGCACACTGTGACCACGACGGACATCGTCGCTTCGGTGGTCGTGACGAT
>CAZBTQ010000382.1:0-2116 GCA_964494405.1 uncultured Iamiaceae bacterium | reverse complement strand
TCGACGTAGACCGCCGTCACCTTGATGCCTCCCGGGGCAGGATCGTGGACGAAGCCGTTCTGCGCTGCAACCTGGAGTGCCACGGTCTGTGCGGTGTTGATGCCGCGCGGCAGGCTCGCGACACCCGCGAGGGACGCCGCGTCAGCCGCTCGCTGGATCTCCGTGGCGCGGGCGTACCAGCTGCCGAGATCAACGGCCAGTCCGGCGAAGGCCAGCAATGGGAGCAGCAGCAACGCCGTCATCGCGACGACATACCCGTCGTCGCGAATCCGGCCCTTCAGGGTCAGTGCTGTAGGTGGTTGTTGGATCCTCGAGGTTCTCATCTGGTGTCCCTCAACAGGTGCTCATTCCCTGGGCGCACGGCTCGATCTGATAGATGGCCGACCGCTCGATCGTCACCTTCGGTCCGGGCAGCAGTCCGGTGACCGGTGTGTACTCCGCGGTGATGTGCACGCCGATGCGGTCGGGCGATGAACCCGTGCGATTGCGTCCGACCGGGCACCAGCTCGCGTCGACGCCGCCTGCGCAGCTCGGCGCGGTCGACGACCCCCCGGGGAACGGGGCTGTGCTGGACGAGGTCAGCACAGAACCGGTGTAGGTGTTGCACAGCCCGCTCTGAGGCGTCGCCAGGCAGGCCGGCGGCACGGTGTCATTGCTGTTTGCGTTCCAGATGACGACCCGAACGACATCCAGCCCGCTCGTTCCCGACATCGCTGCGTCGATGGCCCGCAGGGTCTCGTAATCCGCGTAGCGGCCGTTGGCCTGGGACGACACCGTCCGCCCACCCTGCTGGGTCGCACGCTCGATGCTGGTGATCTGGCGCCACGCATTGCCGTACTCGAAGATGCCGAGCATGATCAGCACGAGGACAGGGGTGATGAGCGCGAACTCGATCAGGACTGCGCCTCGATCCCGATCGCGCCCGAAGCGTCGCAACCCGCTCACTCGATCACTCCCGGCTCCAGGCGCACCACGGTGGCTTGCTCGGACGTGAAGATGTCGCCGAACAGGCCCGACACATAGGGGCGCTCGAGCTTGACGTACACCCCGATGTACTCGATGTCGCTGATCCTGGGGCCGTTCTTGCGCGTATCCGGCCGCCAGTCGCAAGCCGGACCGCCCGGACAGTCGAAGTACGCCGTGTCGCCGCTCTGGACGGCGAGGAACGCATCCTGCGGGTCGTAGACGTTGCACCGGCCTGCGACGGCGATCCCAGCACGGCACGATGCCGGCACCTGGGCGAGGGGGCCGCCCGCTCCCGGAGCGTTGGACTTGAAGACCACGATGTGATCGATCCACTCGGTGGGGATCGACCCCAGGCTCTCTCGCACGCTGCGGATGATTACGTAGTCAGCGCTCGCACCGGTTGCGGTGAGACGCGGTCCAACGACCGCGCCTTGTCGTGCACCGGTGCCGACCGCCTCGTTGGTGGTGAGCACATCGCGATAGATCAGGCCGAACTCGAAGATGCCGAGGATGATCGCCATGAAGACCGGAAAGACGAGCAGCGTCTCGAGCAACGCCGCTCCGCGGTCATCACACCGTCGCAGCCGCGCGGCGCGTTTGCGGCTCAGGACCATGTGCGAGTCACCACCATCGGACCGTTGAGGACGGTCGGCGGGAGCGTGTCGGCACCGGTCACCTCGAAGCGGATCTGGGTCACATCGTCATACGGCACATCGAAGCGCAGCGTGCACCGCCCCACCGAGTTGGTCGTGCAGTTCACGAACCAGGGGTCAGGCAGGTACACCGCCGGATCCGCTGGATCGGCGAGGAGCACCGTGGCCCGGACGATCGCACCTGGGACGGGTGCGAACCCACCACCAGAGTCTGGCGGCTGCTCGATCGTGAGCTCCACATCGGCCTCGAGCCACCTGGGCGGGCCGGGGTTCGGAGTGGACCGCACCAGACCGAGAATGGTCAGCTGAGGAGCCTCGGGCTCCGGCACGGGCACCGTCGTGACGGTGATGGACGGCGGCACGATCGTGGTGGTGGTGGTGATGGCCGTGAGCAGGCACTCGGGCGGTGGCGGCCTCCGAGAGACGCACTCTGCCTGGTTGTTGATCTCTGCCTCTGACTGGTTCGTCAGGAACTCGACTGCACCGAGGGACACCAC
>CAZBTQ010000381.1:0-2124 GCA_964494405.1 uncultured Iamiaceae bacterium | reverse complement strand
ACGGGCGTGCCGCTCAGGTGCAGCGTCGTCGATCTGACGTCGCGGCTGCACGGAATTCATCGCCGCGGGCGCTGCTCCTCCGACGGCAAGGGTCCGACGGTCAGAGCGCGAACGCTTCGTCGAGGATGCGGTCCAGCCTCCCGCGAGGTGCCCTGCTGGACACGCTGTCGACCGGGCCATGGGAGCACGTCCAGGATCGCGTGCGACCCTTCGCCTCGCGCGTTCAGCCGCTGGTGGTGCCTGCGGTCGTGGTCGTGGTGGGATCGCTGGGGATCGGGTTGACCGAGTGCACGGTGGTGTCGGTCGTCTCCGGCAGATTGGATGTCGAGCGCTCGGCATCGATGGACGGAACCGCGGGTTCGGTGGTGTCGGTGGCGCCGCCGACGAAGTGGAGCTCGAAGGACCACGAGAAGCTCTGCATCCCGTTCACGCCGATGCTGCACCACGCCTTCGGCGACGCGCAGTCGACCGAGAGCCCACCACCCTCCTGCACCCTCCGAACGGTCACGTGGAACGTGGCACGACCGTCGCCGTCGGCGATGGCCTTCAGGTCGACATCGGCGCACAGACCGGTCGAGAAGCCGTCATCCGCGCACTGCGATGCCCACCACTGCGAACCGGGCTGGGCGTCGTGGACGGTGACGATGACCACCTGCCCGTCGACGTACGGACCCTCCGCGTCGATCGTGACGTAGGGGTCCGGGAGGGCCGGGATGTCCGGGTCGAAGCTCACCGGCGCGACCCCGGACTGGTCGTAGTCGCTGATGGCTCCGACGGCGACGAGGCACTGACCGGCGATCTCGGCGCAGTCGACCAGCTCGCCGGTCGAGATCCTGAAGACCCGGTCGACCGGGTGCTCGGCCTGGAAGTTGCCGTCGGCGTCGGAGGTGACCGAGGTGAAGGGGCTGAGCTGGCAGTTGCCCGAGCCCGCCGGAGCACGATCGGGGAACTGTGCGCACATCACGACGCCGAGTTGGGTGTTCGGGGGGAACTGCGAGCCGGTCACCGTCACGACCTGGCCGTCGGCCAGGCCTTCGGAGGGCGTGACCTCGATCGGTAGCCGCAACGAGTCGAGCCCGTCGCGCGGTCCGCCGACGGCCTGGCCGATCTCGTCGAAGTTCGACGTCGGTTCGATCTCGCCGGCGACCAGGTCGTCGGCCGGGTCCCCACCGGTCGCGGCGACGACCGCGACGATCAGCAGCAACACGACGGCGACGCCGGTCGCGACCGCGGCACCCGATCGGCGTGGACGCACGGTCGCGTCGAACGCAGGCGTCACGTAGTCGGCGACGTGGTCCTCGACGCTGCGTGCTGCAACGTCGAGGTGCTGGTCGAGGGCGGAGCGGTGCCGGGGGTCGAAGGTCATCGGAGCTCCTGGTCGGGTGGATCGAGCGATGGGGGAGGAGGTGGGGGTGGTGGCGTCGGGGTCGGCTCGTCGGCGAGCGACAGGGTGCGGGCCAGGGACCGGCGAGCGCGGGCGAGGTGGGTCTTCGCCGTCTCGAACCCCACCTCCATCACCTCGGCGGCTTCGGCGAGGGTGAGCCCGGACATGGAGGTGAGCGCCACGACCTGGGCCTGGCGCCGGGGGAGGCGGCGCACCAACGCCCACGTCTCGTCCACCTCGGGGGGCAGGCTCACCCCGTCGCGGCGTGCCGACAATCGGGTGAGCGCCCTGGTCTCGCGGACCAATCGACGGCCACGAGAGGTCGCGGCGTTGGCGACGACCCTGCGCACGAACGCTCCAGGTCGGTCGTAGGTGCCGATGCGGTTCCAGTCGCGGTAGGCGGCGGCGAACGCATCCTGGGCGAGGTCCTCGGCCGCGGCACGATCGCCCGTGAGGACGATCGCCAGGCCGACCACCGGGTGCCACTCCCGCAGGTAGAAGGCCTCGAAGTCGGCGTCGGTGGGGATGGCGTAGATGTGGGCGATCTGCGTCGCGGGCACCGCTGTCACGGCCGCCTCGAGTGGGGTCCACCCGCCGTCGTCGCTCATGCCACCGAGGTTCGCCATCGGAGGTGACACGCCGCAGGGGCCTCCGATAGGGGACACGAGGTGGGCGTCATCTCATGTGCGGATGAGATGCCGTGCGCCGGGGATCTCCAGCAGCCGTCGACGCAGGCGGAA
>CAZBTQ010000380.1:0-2127 GCA_964494405.1 uncultured Iamiaceae bacterium | reverse complement strand
TGTAGCGGGTGTCGTCGCTGAAGAGGGCTCCGGTCAGCGTGGACGGGCCGTCGGCGAGGGCGGCGATGAGCAGCGCGCGGTTGGTGATGCTTTTGGAGCCGGGCACATAGGCCGTTCCGGTGACGGGTACGGTGATGGGCTGGATGGCCATGATGTCCTGGCGGAAGGAGAGATTGTCGATGTACATCGGCGGGTGACACTCCGTGGTCGGGATTGGCGCTCGAGACAGGATCGTCTCGTCCGGTCAATCGTCAGCCACGGAGCGCCCAAAGGTCAACCATGTATGCATCAGACCACCTTCACGGACTTGGTCAAATGACGAGGCAATCCAGGCGCGGGGTTATCGGACACCAGTGTGCCCAGCATCCATGGCTCTCTATACATTTGCCGAAAACTGGAAATGGCGGCTAATGCGCCAACCGTAGTGTGAGGCGTAAGTGAGTGAGAGTTCAGTAGCCATGAGGCCACCGTTTTGAATTCATCGTCCGATTCAGGTATTCGAACTCCCAACAGGTTGTGTCCGATTTCCCACCTTCCTTCGACCTGGTCCGAATGAGCCAAGTTGGAGGACAAGTCCTCTAGGGTTTCTCGAACGCGAACAGTGCCGAAAAGAACGTGCGTGCCAAGCTCGGTGGGAGCGTCGCACGTCGCGAGTCCGGTCACGGCGACGGCGGTGTGGTCGATCTGGAGTCCCAGTTCTTCCATTGCTTCACGCGCGATGGCTCGCCTGGGGTCAGGTATGCCCAGATCGTCGAGGTCTACCTCAACGCCTTTCCTGGGGGACATGTCTAGATTTCCGCTGATCGCGGCGTTGTACAGGCCTTCATAAGACCCAGTATGTTTGGATCGTTCAGCTAACACCATGTAGCCATCTCGGGTAATAGGGATCGCGGACAAGGTAAGCAGTCCGACCTGGGACCCGCTCACATCTCGTGATTCCCGGACACCTCTAGGCATTAGATGGACAGGTACCTTCACGTCGGATGCAAGGCGGGAGAATTGGCGCGTCGCGGGATAGTGGTCCAGGACAACCGAGGAGTAACTGCATGAGGCAATAGCGAGATGAATGCCTTGATGGCCAGTAGCGTTGTCTCGTCGTCGCTCCCATGAGACTAGGCGCGGCAATACACCGTCGAAGAGCATTCCATCAGAGAATCTCTCAGTGAGGATATCTCGTTCGGGAATTGACGTCTTCAGAACGGATACGGCCTCGTAGCCTCGGCTTGAAAAACCCCACTGACTCGCCCCCTCGGGAACAATAAGGTGATTTCGAACGGAAACAACAAGCTCAAATGCAAATAGCTTCTTGTGATGATTCGGAAAGGCGTGGACTCGAATGGAGACGCCCCGGTGCGGGATGTCAAGAGGAAATCCTTCATACGTGGAAGACGGGAATCGCACGTTTCGAGTCAACGAATGCAGGTGGGTGGCGGTTGCTCTGGCCAACTGAAAGCTTTGGTATACCAGTGGAATTAGGTTGGTGCTGAGAATTGCCTGCCCATTCAATTTGGAGGCAAAGTCGTCGTACGCGCTGGCGAGGTTGGACAGTTCGTCTTGAGACGCGATCGACAGAAGTGAGTGATCATTTGGGGCTTCGAAGCCTAAGTGGCTCGCGAGCCAATCCATTTCATTCGCAACCCTGTTTCTTTCCAGTTGTGAAATTTGACGAGTGCGCTCTGCGGCATCATGGAAGGAAAACTCTGAAAAACCATGTCGGTTCAAGGATCTTGCCAGTTGCCACGCGATCCATTTTTGTATCGTCCAGTTTCGAGTTATCACCAATCCGAAAACTAGGAACAAAATTGTAAGCACATTCGCCACGATGTTGATAGGCGTATCAAGAATGGCGGTCAAGTCCTAACTCCAGTTGATGCGCGTCCAGAGTGTGTAGCCTAAAGAAATGCCGAGATTGGTGACGAGCTTTAGGTGCTGCTCCCTAGTCAGGATCCTTGGGGAATTGCGTGGAGCCCATGGCTATCGCCCAAAGGTCAACCAATCGTCAGGACAGGGCGGTGACGATGGTGGCGGTGTTCCAGGTCATCATGTCGATGTAGGTTCCGGCGTCACCGCCGGGTTCGCCGAGCGCGTCGGTGTACAGCGGCGGAGCCAGGTCGACCCCGGCTTCGG
>CAZBTQ010000379.1:0-2132 GCA_964494405.1 uncultured Iamiaceae bacterium | reverse complement strand
CACACGCTTTCCAAGCGTGCGCCTTCAGCCTCTCGGCCATCTCTCCGTGTCTTTAGAATCAACGCTTTACGGGCGTTCGATCCAGTCGAAGTCGAGGATCGTGATAGTTTTTGTGATACGTCCTCGAATCTCCCAAGATCACTTACGGGCATGCTGCCCGTTCGCGAACCGGGGCCTCACGCACCACCACGGCCCTTCAGTATAGCCGCCGCAGGGCCGTCTGGCCTACACCCGAGAGCATGAGGTCAGGACCACGCTACCCCTGATCAATCAACCCGCCAAGGGCGACCGAGCCGTCGAAGCCTTGGGGAAACAGGCCCGCTCTGGCGGGGCAGCAAGCGTACGGAATCTTTTCAGCGCCACTATGGGCGGGCATGGGCGGCTCGCCTACGGCGCGTTTGGTGGCGTGATCCTCAGGGACGTGGGCGATAGGAACTCGACCGTCACCACCTCTCCACGCTTGCAGTTCTCTTGGAAGTACGTTGCCAAAGGCTTGTTGCCGTAGACCCTCGGAGTCGCATTCGTATTCGCGGATCGGCTGACGCGACCCGCTTGAGCGACGGCAGCGTCCCCCAGGAAGATGTCGATGGGGCCTTCGTCCATCGTCACGAACCGCTGGTAGTCAACTGGCACATTGAAGAAGCCCTTGAGCCAGTAGGTGTCTTCGAGTCGAAGGTGGAAGCTCGGCATAATGTCTACCTTGAGGACTTCTTACGCACACAGGCCGTGGCACGTCACCGGTGACGCACTGAACGCGTGAGCGGAGCCCCAACCGCACCTGCTTCGTATCGGCTGACCATGTCGCCGTGCGCGTGCATCCGAATGGCAGCAAGCGAGCCGTGCAGGGACGCCCTGCACGGCAATCGGCAGAACAGTGGCGCCCTGCACCGCAGCTGGACTATTGTGCCGTAGACGCTGGTCAGCGACCCGAAGCGATGGATCCGGCCGACGCGCTGCTCCAGCTCCATCGGGTTCCACGGCACGTCGATGTGCACAAGCCTGCGGGCGACCTGAAGGTTGATACCTTCACCTCCCGCCCGCGACGACACGAGGAACCGGGGGCCGCCCGGTTTGCAGAACCGATCGATCTCCGCCTGCCGAACCTGGTCGCTCTGACCTCCGACGATGACTGCGGGCCGAGCCTTGTACTTACGCTGCAGGTATCTGGTGACCGCGGTTACCGTCTCGATGGGCTGCGCGAAAAGCACCACTCGTTCGTCGTCGGCCGGAGCCAGCACACGCTCGTTCAACAGATCCCACTTCGAATCGCCCGCTTCTCGAGCGACCGTCATGCCTTCCTCCAGCAACGCCGCCAGGCCCTTCGCGTCGGAGGTTGCAGGCGTGTCTTCGTCCTCGATATCGTCTCCCGCATCCGATTCGGTTGGGGTGGGTGCCCCAAGCCCAATCTCCTTGCAGATGCGTTCGAAGAGCGCTTCGAAGCCCTCGTCCGGCGAGCCGAAGCGGTAGGGGCGCAACTCCCCGAGCGCCGCGTTCAGGTTCTGCGTGCCTGGCTTCCACCCGGCCCGAATGGCTTGCCGAACGAGATAGCCCAGACCGGCTTGCGGACTCGACGCTGCCCACTGCAGCGCCTGCGCGCAGCGCCACCCAGCCGCGCGGCGCCCCGCATCGGCCTCGGCGTGGATGTCGCCAGGGTTGAAGAACCCATGGATGTGCCGCAGCCACGCCCGATAGGTCTCGCTCGCCTCGAATAGCAGCGGCGGATTCACCTGACGCGAGGGAAACAGTGGGTCGCCGTTCCAGTCCGTCACGTCGTCCTTGGTCCGGTAGATGACCCGACCGGCCAGCTCGGACTGGGCCTCGCCGCTCTTCGTCAGCAGGCGGAGGAGATTCTCGAACCGGGTCTCGTTCCCCTGCCCTGACTGATCTCCCGACCCTGGCCGCGATCGCCGTCGCGGGCATCGTCCGTCCAACGTGGATCGTAATGCATTGGTCTGTCTCCCCTTTGAATGGCACGGCGCAGCCAGGTGTGGCCGCTTGCGCGGCTGCGCCCCCGTACTGCCATGACTTGCAGCGCTCTGCAGCGAATATGGGCGTGATTGTTGGGCGCCTGCAATTCATCGCCCGGTGGTCTTGGGCGATTTCGGGCGGTGACGGAAGGCGTGCCGCAGCGA
>CAZBTQ010000378.1:0-2136 GCA_964494405.1 uncultured Iamiaceae bacterium | reverse complement strand
GGCGCGTCGTCGGCGGGCGCGTCGCTCTTCGAACGACCAGCGGTGGCGGTGCTGCCGCCGGGCTGGACGCGTGGGTCAGGGCGTGAGATGGCGTTCGCCAGGCCGGCGGCCAGAGCGCCGAGGGCGGCGATGATCCCGGCGACGGGCGCGCCGTTGGCGGCGGCCACGGTTCCTCCGAGGATGCCCACGATGGCTCCACCGAGGGACAGGAAGGCGCGTCGATCTGTCACTCACCAACCATCGGCCGAGCCGGGGTCGACTAAAGGTTGTACGACCTCAGCTGCGTCGGGCGGCCACGAGGTCGACGATCTCGGCCATGATGCGGCCCAACTCGAAGTCCTTCGGCGTGTAGACGGCCGCGCAGCCGGCCGCTTCGAGGACCGGCCGGTCCTCTTCGGGGATGATGCCGCCGACGATGATCGGTGCCTCGACACCCTCGGCACGCACCAGTTCGATCACCCTGGGGATCAGCTCGAGGTGGCTCCCCGACAGGATCGACAGGCCGATCACGTCGACGTCCTCGTCGCGCGCGACGGCGGCGATCTGCTCGGGCGTCAACCGGATGCCCTGGTAGATGACCTCCATGCCCGCGTCGCGCGCCGCAACCGCGATCTGCTCGGCGCCGTTCGAGTGGCCGTCGAGTCCCGGCTTGGCGACGAGGAACCGCGGCGGACCCCCGGCCAACGTGCGCACCCGGTCGGCCACGGCTCGCAGTCCCTCACCCATGGTTCCCCTCCCAGCAGCGGCCGCCACACCCGTGGGGGCCCGGTACTCGCCGAACACCTCGCGCAGCACGTCGGCCCACTCTCCGGTGGTGCCGCCCGCGTGGGCGAGGTCGATCGTTGCGGGCATGACGTTCTCGCCGGTCTCGGCCACGCGACGCAGCTCGTCGATCGAGCGCTTCACGGCATCGTTGTCGCGGGTTGACCGCCACTCGACGACGTCGGCGATCATCTGCGCCTGCACACCGGGGTCGACCCGCATGATCGACTCCTCGCCCCCGAGGGGCGACTCGGCCGTCTCCTCGAAGCGGTTGACGCCGACGATCGGGAGGTCGCCGTTCTCGATGCGGCGCATGCGCTCGGCGTGCGACCCGACGAGCCGTCCCTTGAGCTCCTCGATCGCCTCGAACGCGCCGCCCATCTCCAGGACCTCGTCGAGCTCGGCCTGGGCCGCCTCGACCAGCTCGGCGGTGCGGCCCTCGATCACGTGCGACCCGTCGAAGATGTCGTCGTACTCGAGCAGGTCGGTCTCGTAGGCGAGCACCTGCTGGATGCGCAGCGACCACTGCTGGTCCCACGGGCGGGGCAGGCCGAGGGCCTCGTTCCACGCCGGAAGCTGGAGCGAGCGGGTGCGGGCGTTCTTCGACAGGGTCACGCCGAGCGCTTCGAGCACGATGCGCTGCACGTTGTTCTCGGGCTGGGCCTCGGTGAGACCGAGGCTGTTGACCTGCACCCCGTAGCGGAAGCGCCGCGCCTTGGGGTCGGTGACGCCGTAGCGCTCGAGGGTGATGCGGTCCCACATCTCGGTGAAGGCCCGCATCTTGCAGGTCTCTTCGACGAAGCGGATGCCGGCGTTGACGAAGAACGAGATCGACGCGACGACCGCGGGGAAGCGATCGTCGGCGACCTGGCCCGACTCCTTCACGGCGTCGAGCACGTCGATGGCCGTGGCGAGCGAGTAGGCCAGCTCCTGCACCGGGGTCGCGCCGGCCTCTTGCAGGTGGTACGAGCACACGTTCATCGGGTTCCACAGCGGCACCCACTCCGAGCAGAACGCGATCATGTCGACGATGAGCCGTCGGCTGGGCAGCGGCGGGTAGATGTAGGTGCCGCGGCTCAGGTACTCCTTGACGATGTCGTTCTGGGTGGTGCCGCGCAGCGCCCTGGACTCGACGCCCTGGTTCTCCGCGTTGGCGACGTAGAGGCCGAGCAGCCACGCCGCGGGCGCGTTGATCGTCATCGACGTGTTCATCTCGCCGACCGGGATCTGGTCGAGGAGCTGTTCCATGTGGCCGAGGTGTGCGACGGGCACGCCGACCTTGCCGACCTCGCCCGCGGCCTGCGGCGCGTCGGGGTCGTAGCCGGTCTGGGTGGGCAGGTCGAAGGCGATCGACAGGCCGGTCTGGCCCTTGGC
>CAZBTQ010000377.1:0-2137 GCA_964494405.1 uncultured Iamiaceae bacterium | reverse complement strand
ATCGGCCTTCGGACCTCTTCGATCGGCAGACGGAGTGGTCCGATCTCGTCGACTTCGTGGAACAACGCGGTGGTGGCACCCGTCTGGCGCTCGTGCGGGGTCGGCGCCGGCAGGGCAAGTCGTACCTGTTGCGCCGACTCGCCCAGGCGACTGGTGGCTTCTACTACCAGGCGATCGAGGAGGAGCAGCACCAGGCACTTCAAGGATTCGGCGCGGCGCTGGGAGAGCACCTGGAGGTGCCAGGCGGTCGGCTCGCCATCAGCACCTGGGACGAGGCCCTGCGCGCCCTCGGCGACCTCGCCGCGACAGCGCCTGGAAACGCCGTCGTCGTCATCGACGAGTTCCCGTACTTGCTCCGCCACTCGCCTGAGCTGCCATCGCTGCTCCAGCGTTTCATCGATCGCACGCGAGAGTCCACTGGCTCGCTCCGGTTGATCATCTGCGGTTCAGCGCTGTCCGTCATGGCCGGCCTGCTCGAAGGGACACAAGCACTGCGCGGCCGAGCCTCGACCGACGTGGTCGTGCGCCCCTTCGACTACCGGACCTCGGCCGAGTTCTGGAACCTGTCCGATCCGGAGACAGCGCTCCTCGTGCATTCGGTCGTCGGTGGTACGCCGGGGTATCGAGACCTGCTCGCCGCCAGCCCTCCGAAGCGTTCCACCCACTTCGGGAGCTGGTTGGCAGCCGGTCCCCTCAACCCGAGCAGCGCCCTCTTCCGTGAGGACGACTACCTGCTCACCGAGGAGCGCTCGCTCACCGACCGAGCGCTCTACCACTCCGTCGTCACGGCGATCGCGATCGGCAACACGAGCCAGACCGCCGTGGCGAGTGCTCTCGGACGCGAGCAGCGGTCCGTACAGCACTCGCTCAGAGCGCTCGAGGATTCCGGCTTCGTGGTCGCCGGCGACGACGCGCTCCGCGCCCGGCGACCGATCTACCGAATCGCCGATCCCATCGTGCGGTTCCATCACGTCGTCACCCGCCGCGACCTCGCTCGTTTCGAGGAGCGCCGAACAGCGGACGCATGGGCCGACGCACAACCCAGATTCCGCACGCACGTGCTCGGCCCACACTTCGAGCAGCTCGCTCGCGAGTTCGCGTTCCGCTTCGCCTCGGCCGACACCGTCGGGGGAGCGGTCGCCTCCGTCGCTCCAGCGGTCGTGAACGACGCGTCGCGGCGCACGCAGCATGAATTGGACGTCGTGGCGCTGGCTCGAACTCGGGAGGGTTCGACCCGCGTGCTCGCGATCGGCGAGGCGAAGTACACCTCCGAGAAGCGCACCGTGAGTGACCTCACACGCTTGTCGGAGATCCGCGACGTCGTCGCCCGGAAGCACCCGACAGCAGCCACGAGCAAGCTGCTGCTCTTCTCGGCGTCGGGCTTCGAGACGAACCTCAACCGAGCTGCTGCTGTCCGCGACGACGTCGAGCTCGTCGACCTCGCCCGCCTCTACGGCGGGGACTGAGCCCGCCGCCCTCCGGGCAAGTCGGCGTGCGCGCCTTCAGCCTTGCTCCTCTCGGCGGCCTCCAGGAACTCCTTCGCCTTTGCGAGGTGTTGATGAGCTTGTTCGAGCGCGCCCATCACCCCACCTTCCGCAGCATGACGCGGGGTCGCGTACCTGCCAGCACCACCGCATCTCGGAGCAGAGAATCCACGAGTGGATCACTTGCCCGAACGAGCTCGACAAGTTCGGTGGCGGTGTACTCGAGCAGCCCGCAATCGTTACCCGACCAGGCGAACAGCGACGTGAGCGTTCGTCGTCGGCGGGAACCTCGGTCGGACGAATGACCAGGAGGTCGACATCGCTGTCGCTGTCGGCGTCACCTCGAGCGGCCGAGCCGAACAACCAAAGCCCTTCAGCTGGCGGTTCCCAACGACGCACATGCTCAGTGATCCGGTCCAGCAGCGCGGCTGACACCGGGTTGGGAGACCCGTCCACCGGACAGCGCGCCGAGAAACGCGTGACTGAGTACCGTCGTCGCGGCGATATCGCTGCATCACGCAGGAAGTCGACGATGTATTGATTTCACTGCATCGATCGGTAAGATATGATTGTATGGATATCACGACCGCACCGACGACCGGGGTCCGGGACGCCCAGGTGTTGGGCCGCGTGCTGGCCGCGGCTCGCAAGGA
>CAZBTQ010000376.1:0-2155 GCA_964494405.1 uncultured Iamiaceae bacterium | reverse complement strand
CGCTTGGCGCTCGACCGCGCCGACGCGGTCGTGGTGTGCGGAGGCCTCGGGCCGACTCAGGACGACATCACCCGCGACGTCATCGCCGGGGTCATGGGCGTCGAGCTCGAGCACCACGAGGAGATCGAGGCCCGCATCCGGATGATGTTCGGGTCGCGCGGCCGCACCATGTCGGCCAACAACCTGCGCCAGGCACTGGTGCCGGCCGGGGCGACCACCATCGCCCAGATGCCGGGCACCGCGCCTGGGCTCGTGTGCCCGATGCCCGACGACTCGCCGTACGCCGGCAAGGTCATCTACGCGGTGCCGGGCGTGCCGTCGGAGATGCGCGAGATGGTCGCCGGCACGGTCATCCCCGAGCTGCGTGAGCGCTCTGGGGCCACCGCGGTCATCCGCAGCCGGACGTTGCGCACGTGGGGCCAGTCCGAGTCCGGGCTCGCCGAGATCCTGGGCGACGAGATCGACCGGCTCGACGCCGAGCCCTCCGCCACGATCGCCTTCCTCGCCAGCGGCATCGAGGGCATCAAGGTCCGCATCACCGCCAAGGCCGACACCGCCCAGGAGGCCGACGCGGCCATCGCCGCCGAGGAGGCCATCGTCCGGTCACTCGTCGGCGACATCGTCTTCGGCGTCGACGACGAGACGATGGAGCACGCCGTCGTGTCGCTGCTGGCCGACCGAGGGCTCACGTTGGCCGTGGCCGAGTCGGTCACCGGTGGGCTCATCGGCAGCCGCATCACCAACGTGCCGGGCGCCAGCCGCGTCTTCCGCGGCGGGGTCGTGGCGTACGCGTCCGAGGTGAAGTTCGACGTGCTCGACGTGCCCGAGGGCTTGGTCGTCACCGAGGAGGCCGCGATGGCGATGGCCGACGGGGTGCGACGGCGGCTCGGCGCCGACGTGGGCTTGGCCGTCACCGGCGTGGCGGGCCCGGATCCGCAGGAGGGGATGCCTCCGGGCACGGTGTTCTTCGGCATGGCGATCGGCGACGACGTCGAGGCGCGGCCGATGCGCATGCCCGGCGACCGCGAGCGCATCCGCACCTTCTCCACCATCTCGCTGCTCGACTGGCTCCGGAAGCGGTTGCTGGCGCTCGACTGAGCGGAGGGCGTCGGGCCGGTCGCCGACTGCCGTGCCAGGTCCCCCTGGGGGGTCCGTAGGATCGGCGCGATGCGCTTCTCCTTCTGGATCAACAACTCGCAGGGCTGGGACGAGATCCTCGCCACCGCGCAGCACGCGTCGGCCACCGGCTGGGACGGAGTCTGGGTCGCCGATCACTTCATGCCGAACGCCGACGACGTGTCGGGGCCCATGCACGAGGCCTGGGCGCTCGTGTCGGGCCTCGCGGCCGCGGTCGAGCGGGTGCGCATCGGCGTACTGGTGTCGGGCAACACGTACCGGCACCCCGCAGTGCTGGCGAAGGCTGCGGCCACTGCCGACCACATCAGCGGCGGGCGCATCGTCCTCGGCCTCGGCGCTGGGTGGCAGGAGAACGAGCACGAGAAGTACGGCATCGACTTCGCCACCCTCAAGGGGCGCATGGGCCGCCTCGAAGAGGCCTGCCAGATCGTGACGCGGCTGTTCATCGAGGAACGGGTCGACTTCGCGGGCGAGCACTACACGCTCACCGACGCGCCGCTCGAACCCAAGCCGGTGCAGGCGCCGCTGCCGCTGCTGATCGGCGGCGGTGGCGAGAAGCGCACGATGCGCATCGCCGCGACCTACGCCCAGGAGTGGAACGTGTGGGGGACGCCCGAGCTGCTCGCCGCCAAGAACGCAGTGCTCGACCAGCACTGCGCCGACATCGGCCGCGACCCCGGCGAGATCCGACGCTCGTGCCAGGGCCTCCTCTTCCTGTTCGACGACCCGGCCGAGTCCGCGGCGATGCGGGCGCGCGACATCGGCCGTCCGATGCTCGTCGGCACGCCAGACGAGCTCGTCGAGGTGGTCGCCGCCTACCGCGACGCCGGGGTCGACGAGCTGATCATCCCCGACTTCAACCTGCCGCAGGGGTCGCAGAAGCGCGAGATCATGGACACGTTCGTCGAGCGCGTGGCCGCGAGCTTCCGGTGAGCCGGCTGGTCGACCTCTCCCACGTCATCGAGCACGGGATGGTCACCTATCCCGGCCTGCCGGCACCGGCGATCTCCGACCACCT
>CAZBTQ010000375.1:0-2211 GCA_964494405.1 uncultured Iamiaceae bacterium | reverse complement strand
AGCGGACACGTCCACTGACGTCGTCGCGACGGCCCCGGGCTCCGGTCCGGGGCCGTCGCGCGTCGGGGCTCAGGTCATCAGGTCGGTGCCGGCCAGGTGGGCGTGGTCGTTGAAGCGGATGAGCCCGACCGGCGCGAGGTGTGGCATCGGGGACTCGCCGCCCACCCGCCACTCGGTGAGCGACGAGTTGGTCGGGTTCATCCATGCACGCGGCCGGCTGGGCGACGGAACGAGGTCGAGCCAGCGCAGCATCGAGTGGATGACGACGCCGCCGTGGCAGGCGACGACCACGGTGCCACCCGGATGGTCCTCGACCACGCGATCGAGGGCCCGTGCGACCCGGTCGGCCATCTCGCTCCACGACTCCGCCCCCGGAGCAACCCGGTGGTCGGGGTCCCACCCGGAGGGGGCCGGGTAGAGGCGTTCGAACTCGTCCCATCCGAGACCGTCGCCGTCGCCCGGGTGGTGCTCGCAGAAGTCGCACCGGGTGTCGATGTCGGGCACGTCGAGCGCTTCGGCGAGGATCTCGGCCGTCTCGATCGCTCGCGGCAGGACCGACGCGTAGAGGGCGTCCGGCCTGCCGAGCTCCGTCGTGGCTGCGAGCCGGTCGCGCAGCGCCTCGACCTGGGCGCGTCCGCGGTCGGAGAGCCCCTCGCAACCCGAGTGGCCGCCGACGATCCGGCGCTCCTGGGCGAGCGACTCACCGTGGCGAACCAGGACGATCCGTGTCTCCTCCACGACTTCGAGGCTAGGACCCGCATCGGGTCGTAAGATCGCGTGCCGTGACGGGAGCCCCGCCGTCTCCGCCTCCCCGGCTCGATCCGGTGATCGAACCCGAGGTGGCGCGGGCGTCGGTCGACGAGGCGCGAGCGCGGCTCGAGCGGACCATCGCACGGGCTCAGGCGCTCACCGAGGAGCAGCGGCACCAGCGGGTCGACGACGAGTGGTCGACGGTCGAAACCCTGCGTCACCTCGTCCTCGTGATCGACCTGTGGCTCTCGCGGACGGTCCTCGGCGAAGCGGATCCGTTCGATCCGATGGCGCTCCCGCCGACGTTCATGCCGCCGACGCTGTTCCCGGGCAGCTCGATCGACCCCGACGCCCGCCCGTCGTTCGACGAGGTGTGCGCCGTGCTGCGGGGCCGGATCGGCACCCTGGCCGACTACCTGGCCGACGTGACGGCGGAGGAGCTCAGTCGGGCCGTCGACGCCCACGTGACGACCGTGGGCGGCGCGCTGGCGGTGGTGTTCCACGAGATGGATGCCCACGATCGCTTCATCAACCGTGATCTCGATCGCATCGCATGAAGGCTGTCGTCTACGACCGGTACGGGCCGCCGGAGGTGCTGCGCGTGGAGGACGTGCCGACTCCCTCGCCCGGCAGGGGCCAGATCCTCGTGAAGGTGGCGGCGACGTCGCTCAACCTCAGCGACTGGGAGACGCTCGTCGGATCGCCGATGTACTCGCGCCTCGGTGGCCTCCGGTCCCCTCGGCGATCCGTCCTCGGCTCCGACATCGCCGGCACCGTGGAGTCCGTCGGCGAGGACGTGACGGGGTTCGTCGCCGGCGACGAGGTGTACGGCGACAACCTCGACCTCAAGGGCGGGTTCGCCGAGTACGCCGTCGGAACCGCAACAGCGTTCGTCCTCAAGCCGCCGGAGCTGAGCTTCGTCCAGGCATCGACCATCCCCCAGGCGGGTGCCATCGCGCTGCAGGGCACCGGCCGCGCCACCGAGGGACGTCGTCTGCTCGTCAACGGCGGCGGCGGAGGCTCCGGGGCCTTCGCCATCCAGCTCGCGAAGCGTCAGGGTGCGCACGTCACGGCTGTCGACAACGCCCGCAAGCTCGACTTCATGCGCTCACTCGGCGCCGACGAGGTCATCGACTACCGGGCCGACGACTTCACGCGGCTCGGGCCGTTCGACGAGATCCTCGACCTGGTGGCGCACCGTTCTGTGTTCGCGTACCGACGAGCTCTGGCGCCCGGAGGGCGCTACCGATGCGTCGGCGGCACGGTGCCGACCCTGCTGCGGGTCCTCACCGCCGGCACCGTCGTGGGGCGAGTATCCGGCCGCCGCATCGGTGTGATGGCTGTCCGGATGGGCCCGCCCCACTTCGACCGACTCGCAGAGATGTGCGTCGCCGGCGACGTCGACATCCACGTCGACCGCACGTACTCGCTCGACGAGGTACCCGAGGCGCTGGCTCGCGT
>CAZBTQ010000374.1:0-2213 GCA_964494405.1 uncultured Iamiaceae bacterium | reverse complement strand
CCGTCAGCCGACGACGCGGTTCCGCCCTGCCTGCTTCGCGGCGTACAGGTTCTTGTCGGCGTGGGCGTAGAGGACCTCGATGTCAGTCCCGGGCTCCCGTTGCGCGGCCCCGATGCTGACGGTGACACCCACGCGCTCGGCCGCGGCGCGGATGCGCTCAGCGAGGGCCAACGCCGCGGGTAGTCCCGTCTCGGGGAGGAACACGGCGAACTCCTCACCACCGAGCCGGGCGAAGTGGTCGTGCTCGCGCATGAGCGCCGCACACTCGTGCGCGAACGCGGCAAGGACCTCGTCGCCGGCGAGGTGGCCCTTGGCGTCGTTGATCGACTTGAAGTGGTCGAGGTCGAGCATCAACAGCGCGGCTTCGCGCCCATAGCGCTCGGACCTCGCCAGCTCGTCTGCCGCGATCTCGAGGAACCGGCGCCGGTTGAGCGCCCCGGTGAGGTCGTCGGTCGACGCGAGCCGTTGGAGCTCCTGGTGCGCCCGGCGCTGATCGGTGACGTCCTGCACGATCGCCAGGTCGAACGCGCGCCGGTTGATGCGCATCGGCGTCGAGTGGATCTCGACGATGCGGACGGTGCCATCGGACAACATCTGGTGCTCTTCGATGACGGTCGTCTGCTCGTCGGCGCGGATCGACTCGATCATCGAACGGAGCTCCTCGGCGGTGTGCACGGTGAGCCGGTGCAGGTCCATGCCGAGCATCTCTTCGCGGCCGTAGCCGTAGAACGAGGCGGCCGCGGCGTTGACGTCGACCAACCGCAGCGACGCGGGATCGACCAGGTACATGACAGCGCTGCTCGAGCGGAACAGGTCGCGGAACAGCGCCTCGCTCTCGAGGAGGGCCTGCATGGCCCGCACCCGGATGATCGCGCCGCCGATGACCCGGCCGGCTCCGGCGACGAAGTCGCGGTCGAGGTTCTCGATGCGCTCGCCGCGGGGCCATGAGACCGTGAGGGCCCCGACGAGCCGGTCGCCCTCCGAGAGCGGCACGCTCACCGCGGACGCGAGTGCGGGGTCGAGCAGGTGGACCTCCGAGGTCGGAACCTTGTTGGTGCCCAGCTCGAACATGTCCACGGTCGAGCCCAGCGCCGTGGTCCACGTCGGGACCGTCGAGATGGCCACCTGGCCCGCAGCGACGGCCATGGGCGCCAGTCTGGAGCGCGCGTCGATCCAACGGCCCCGCAGGACGTGCGCCGTGCCGTCAGGGCCGACCTCGTGCACTGCGACGACCTCGGCGTGCGCGGCATCGCCGATCTGGCCGAGCGCCGTGGCCAGCGCGTCGCCGAACTGGTCCGGTGTGACGCTCTGGAACTGCACGGCGAGCTGAGCGAGCAGCATGGCGTGTGACAGGGCCCGGGCCGAGCTGAGCTCGCGGTCGAGGCGCCAACCGACGTCGCGCATGCTGAGCACCGCCCGCTGCTGCCCCGCGGTGGTGCGGAAGAGCCGGCCGCGCACCTCGACCCACGCCTGTCGCCGGTCGGCGACGATCATCCGCACCGTCACGACCTTCTGCGGTACGCCGGCGAGCAGGCCTGCGGCGCGTTCAGCCGCTTCGATGCGGTCGGGCTCGTGCACCCAGTCCAGGGCGCTGCGTCCGAGCAGGCCGCCGGGTTCGACGCCGAAGTACCGCTCGGCTTCGGGGTTCGCCGCGACCACGACGTAGGCTTCGTCGATCACCGCAACCGGATCGGGGAAGGCGTCGAGGACGACAGCAGGTTCGTCCTCGTAGTCGCTCAGCTTCTCGTCCTCTCGCCGTGCGCCGACCGTGTGCCGGAGGCCTTGCGCCAGTGTGCCGTCATCGCCGACGGCATGTCCACGAGGCCGACGCGGCCGGTGACGGGTAGCCTGCCCACCGTCGGGCTTCAGGTTCATCGCTGAGAGAGGTGCAATGGACGTCACGGTCACCATCGAGGGCTCCAACGTCAAGGTGTCCCCCGTGGGAGAGCTCGATGCACACAACTGCGGCGAGCTCGGGGACGCCCTGCGCGACGCGACTGGCGAGACATCCGCGGCCGCAGTGGTCATCGACGCCAGCGGTCTCAGCTTCATCGACTCGTCGGCGATCAGCGAACTGCTGCGCCTGCGCGAGCAGCTCGACGCAGACGGCGGTTCGCTCGTGCTGGCGGACGTGCAACCGAGCGTCCGGCGCGTCCTGGAGATCACAGGTCTGCTCGAGACGTTCGGTGTGAGCTGAGCGTGGCCGACGAGCG
>CAZBTQ010000373.1:0-2217 GCA_964494405.1 uncultured Iamiaceae bacterium | reverse complement strand
GCGGTGCGGCGACTCGTGCCGCGGCCGCATGGGCCATGTAGGTGAGGTGGTCGCTCCCTTCGGGGACCTCCTTGGGGATCATCCCGCTCACCTTCTGCGTCTTGAACACCGTGCCCGGCGCAAGGTCCATGAACGGGAACTCGGGCTCGGTGCACCCGAGGCACGGCATGCCGGCGCGGGTCTTGGAGCTCTGGCGGTTCCACAGGATGCGGTTGCACGGCGAGTGCGTCATCGGCCCACGGCACCCGAACTCGTAGAACAGGCAGCCGGTGCGGGTGCCCTCGCCGAAGCTCAGCGTCGATTGCTTGTACTCGAAGAACTGCACCCGTGTGCAGCCGGTCTGGGTGAACGTCTTGAAGAACGTCTGCGGGCGGTGCAGCTCGTCGAGCGCGATGTCGGCGGTGCGGCCGGTCGCCAGCGCGACGAGGATCTGAGTGATCCAGTCGGGGTGTGCCGGGCAGCCGGGGATGTTGATCACCGGGAGGCCGGCCTTCGACACGAAGTCCGAGCCGAGGAAGCCGCCCTTGTCGCGCTTGTGGAACTGGAGTCCGGTCGAGTCGGTCGGGTTCGGCGCCATCGCCGGGATTCCGCCCCAGCAGGCACAGTCACCGATCGCCACGACGATGCTCGCCGCCGCGGCGAGATCCGTCACCCAGTCCTTCATCGGTCGGTCGGCGAAGATGTCGTATCGCCCGCTCCCGTCGGGGCCCTCCATCACGGTGCCCTCGAACACGAACACGTCGAGGTCGCGGGCGCCGTTGGCGCAGTCGAAGAAGATCTTCTGGGCCTGGGCCCCGAGCTCCATCCCGAGGGAAGGGTGCCAGAGCACCTCGAGCCCGAAGTCGACGATCAGGTCGACGACGTTGGGTTCTTCGGCGTTGAGGAACGACATCGTGTTGCCACTGCATGCCCCTCCTTGGAACCAGAGCACTGAAGCCATGTGTGTGTCGCCTCCGAGTCGTTTCAGTCGTTGGGTTGGTGCTGAGCGGTGTCGAGCCGGCGCCCGAGGGCACGGGCGATCTCGACGAACATGCCGAGGCCGCGAGCGACGTCGGGATCCTTGAGGGCGTGCAACGTGGCCCGCACCCCGCGGACCGAGGTGTCGCGTCGCCTCGCGTTCGCCGCGCCTTCAGTGGCGGCGGCGCTGAGCAGCGAGAGCAGGTCGACCGTCTCGGTGCTCACCATCGACGAGTCGAGCACGTCGGTGATCACCGGTGTGGCCCGCGACATCGCCGACACCAACCCCGTCACTTCGGCCGGCGTGGGCAGCGCCACGTCGACCGGGTTGACGAACCCGTTCGACTTCATCTCGTTGACGCCGTCGGAGATCGAGTCCATGATCGTGTCGCCGCGGGCGAGCATGGCCGACAGGCCGATCACGAGCGTCGAGAGCAACTCGGCGTTGTCGAGCAGTGTGACGAGCGATGCCGCGACGGCCGGGTCGTTGAGCCGGTCGACGACGGCATCGACCGGTTCGGTGGTGGTATCTCGCTCGATCGTCGTCATCGTCCCCCCTGGACACGTGTGTGCGACTCATCGTTGCGGCGTTGTCTCCGCAAGCCCCGCCGGTGACCGTAATCCGATGTGCGAAGCCGTGCTAGCCAGATTCCGCTAATTTCATCCCGATGGCACGTACGGCCGACCTAACACCCGCGTCCGTCGCCGCTCGAGACGCGAGTGACCCGGAGCGCAGCGACGCCATCCACCGCCCGCTCACCCGGCTGCAGAAGATCGACACGAGCCGGCTGTCCGAGCGCGTGCGGCCACGCCTCAAGCCCCGTGGTCTGCCGCCCGCGCTCGAAGACCACCTGATCTGGAGCACCGACGACCCGGGCGCGGCGCAGGTGTTCGCCCGCGACCTGTTCGGCGTGCACTCACTCATCGTCGGCGACGAGACCGCCCACGAGTTCCACGCCAGCTTCCACGCGGTTCGGCTACGCGAGATCTCGGTCGGCCACCTCGACTACACCGGCCAGGTCCGCATCGACTCCCCCCGGCTGCCGCCGTCGGTGCTCGTGCTCGTGCCGATGAGCGGGCAGGCCGAGGTGGTCACGGCGTCGCCGATCGGCCGGCCGTCCGGGGTCGTGCACGCCAACCCGATCACCGCGGCGGTCCCCCGCCGCGGTCACCCCGCCGTCGTCGACTGCGACCGGCAATCGCCACTCTTGGTCGTGTCGATCGACGACCTGGCGCTGCGCGTGCACCTCAGCCGGCTGC
>CAZBTQ010000372.1:0-2217 GCA_964494405.1 uncultured Iamiaceae bacterium | reverse complement strand
CGTCGGCCGGCAGGTAGTAGCGGGTGGGCAGACCGGTCTCGTCCAACAGGACGGGACGGTCGGACTCGGCGACGAGGGTGCCGTCGATGCGGACCTCCACGTGCGAGGCACCGGGGCGGGTACTGACGGTGTGTCCGGAGGTCATGCTCCTCTCCAACGAGCCCGACGGCCCGGTGATTCCCCTACGAGCGCCGAACCGATTCATACATACGTATGATCGTGCCATGGCCGACACGAGATCTCAGCTCATCGACTCCACCCGAGAGAGCATCCGCGAGCTGGGCCTCGCGGGCGCCACGGCCAGGGAGATCACCGGACGCGCGTCGGCCAACCTGGGGTCGATCACCTACCACTTCGGCTCGAAGGAGGTGCTGGTCACCGAAGCCTTGATCGCCGAGGCCCGTGAGCTGGTGGCACCGGTGCTCGAACTGTTGACCGGCGAGGACCCCGGTCCGGAGCGCGCCGCTCGCGCCGCGACCCAGCTCATCGAGGTGTTCGACCGGAGCCGTACGCAGATCCCCGTCTACCTGGCTGCGCTCGCGGCCGCACCCCACCAACCGGAGGTGCGCGCCGGGCTCGCCGCGCTGTGGGACGAGGTCACCGACCACCTCGCCACCGACGTCGAGCGCCAGCGCGACGACGGCTTGTTGCCGGCATGGGTGCGCCCTCGGCCGATGGCGAGCGTCATCGTCGCCGTGGTCAACGGCGTGGTCGTCGCCGCCGCGCTCGACCCCGAGGGCGTCGACCACACGGCGATCGCGGCACAGTTCCTCGCCCTTCTCCTCTCGGCCAGGCCTGACGCATGACCAGCGCCGTAGCCCCATCAGCCACGCGTCGACCGTTCGCCCCCGGCGTCGTGGCGGCGTCGTGCGCGGTGGCGTGGACGTTGTTGGCACTCGTCGTGTTCGCCGTCGCGCCCATGTCGTCGTCGGAGACGTCGTCGTCGTCATCCGACGGGACGGTCACGACGAACTCCGAGCAGTCGACGCTCGTCGAGAGCGAGGGGGTCGGCGTGCTCGTGGTCCTCCTGGTTCCGGTAGCTGTATCGTTCGCGGCCCTCGCGGCGGTGGCGTTCCGGATGCGTGCACTCACCGGCGGCCTCGCGGTCGTCGCCCTCGGCCTGTGCCTGGTGAGCATGCTGTCGATCGGCTTCTTCTACCTGCCGGCCGCGGTGCTGCTGCTGGTCGCCGCGGTGCGATCGTTGGTGATGCCCGGTCCGACGCCGTGATGGTGTGTGCTGGTGCGATGCCAGGGCACCGCAACCACATCGACAGAACTGCGCACGTGCCGCCCGGACCCTCGCGGCCGTCCTCGGCGCCGTCGTGGTCGCGACCATCGACGCGCCGGACCGCGGCCACCCGGACCTCCAAGGGCGGATCCGCGACGGCGTACAGGTCTCGTCTCTTGACACCGGCCGCATCGAACCGGGATGGCATCGGCCGACGGCGCACGGCACCGCAGTCGCCGGCCTGATCCTCCAGGAGGCGCCCGGCGCCACCGACGGCCACGTCGGAAGGTCCGGGGCCGACTGCGGCATAGCGGAGAACCAGACCCTCGGCGGGGATCCCGACGAACCCGACCTGTTCAACTCGTTCGCCTCGTCGACGAGCAACCCCTCGTTCTTCAACGCCTGCACGGTCGACCCCGGCACCTACGCCCTCGTCGCGTTGCCACAGCACAGCGATCGCAGCCCGGATGGCTACGAACCGCGCTGGTGGACCTCGGGCACCTTCCCCACCATCACGTTCACCGAGGCCGACAAGGCCCATCTCCGTACCGAGGAAGCCCGAGCGGAGCTGGGCCTGGTCGCGACGACCACGCCGGCGGCCAGAGCAGCGTCAACCCGTGCCGCACCGCTCGGTTCGGATCGGCCGGGCAACGGCCCACACCCGGCCTGGTCATCGGCGGGTTGGCCGCCCTCGGAGGGACAGCCCGGGCGGGCCTGCGGGTCGCCCGCAGCTGACAGCGCCGCCCTGCTCCGGCGGATGCCGCCTTCGGCGGCGGGCCGCTCTGGCCACGCCTCGGCTGTCTGCTCGTCCGCCTACGCGCGAGCTGGCGCCGGGCCCGTCGATCCCCTGACGTGGAGCGTCCCCGTCTGGATGCGGATGCTCTCGGCCGGCCGTTCCCCCGCGAGCCAGGCCAGCATCGTGGTGCCGGCAGCCTGGCCCATCCGCTGCGGCTCGATCGTCACCGAGGTGATGGCGTGGCGGTGGTAGT
>CAZBTQ010000371.1:0-2218 GCA_964494405.1 uncultured Iamiaceae bacterium | reverse complement strand
AACGTCCCGGCGCGCCGCGCCGGATCGACCCCGCCCCGAGGAGGTGAACATGGCAGTGACCCGTCCGAACGTCATCGCCGTGCGCCTCCTTGCGGACGGCGCGGGCACCGCGACCGCCGCCTGAGCTTCCGGCTCGGGCGACGCCGCGTCATCACCCCAACAACGCCAGGAGACCACCGTGCACGAACAGCACCTGGTGGCCGAGGCGATCCTGCGTGAGCGTGAGGCCCACTGGCATCGCCACCGCCACCACTTCCACCACCTCGGTGAGATCCGTCCGCGCCGCCCGGTGCGGGCCCGTCTCGCCGTCGGCCTCGTCCGCCTGGCTCGCATCGTCGAGCCGGGCGCGGCGGGCGCCGCCCGACCCCTCGCCCCGCTCGCCTAGATCCGGGTGACGGCTGGTCGCCAGACGACCAGCGACGCGACCACCGTCACGACGCACCCGAGCAGGACGAGGGTGCCCGGCCCGCCCACCGCAGCGGTGCTGACCGCGACCAACCCGGCAGCCACCGGATACGACCCGGTCATGGCGAACGCGTTGCAGCCCATCACCCGCCCCATGTACTCGTCGGGCGTGGCCTGCTGGAGGATCGTGCGCTGCAGCGTCATGGCGATCCCGCCGGTGACGCCCCAGAGCGCCATGGCGCCCATGGTCAGCAGGTACGACCGGCTGAGCCCCATCACCACGATCATCGGCCCGAGGAAGCCGGCGAACGGGATGGCCAACGTGAGGCCGCGGCGAGCGATGTGGTCGCGGTTGGAGATCGTGAGGGTCGTCGCGAACATCCCGACGGCGAGCGCGGCGAACACGAGCGACGCGGTGAACGCGTCCTGGTCGAGGTCGGTGCGCAGCACATCGGGGAGGACGAGCTGCACGACCCCCCACGACGTCGACGCCACCAAGCCGACGGCGAGCATGCTCCGCAACGGCTCGCGCCCGACCGCGAAGCGCATCCCGTCGAGGGTCTCGCCGAGCATCCGCCGCTCGCTGCTCACCGGCGCCCGCTCGGGTAGGCGCACGCCGGCCATGCCGAGGGCCGCGAGCAGCGAGATCCCCGCCAGGACCGCCATCGCGCCACCGGTCCCGGCGACGGTGATGGAGACACCGCCGAGCACCGCGCCGGCGAGCAGGGCGATGTTCATGCTCATGCCCTGGAGGCCGACGCCGGTCATGAGGCGTTCCGCTGGGACGATCGACGGGACGATGGCGAACATCGCCGGCGACACCGCGGCGAGCGTCGTGCCGGCGACCAGCGACACCCCGGCCACGACCCACACCGTCACCACACCGGTCCAGATGGTGACGGCCAGCACGCCGAGCGCCGCGGCATTGACCACGCTGCCGATGACGATGATCCGGATGCGGTCCATCCGGTCCGAGAGCGCGCCGGCGGGCAGCGTCACGATCATCGCCGGCACGCCGAGCGCCAGACCGACGAGGCCGACCGCGGGCGACCAGTCGGTGAGGTCGAGCACCAGCCACACCAGGGCGAAGCGCGCCGTGCCGTTCACCAGGCCGACGCCGAGCTGGGAGAACCAGTAGCGCCGGAACGAGGGCAGCGCGAACACCTCGAGGATCGGGCTGCGCGCCCGAGTCGTTCGCTCCAGCTCCGTCACCCGTTCCCCCTCGCCCCGGGTCCCTCCGAGGTCGCCGGCACGCTACCGGCCCTTGGGGCGCCGCGCGGGCGGCGAGTAGCCTGCCGCCCATGTCCGAGATCACCCTCGCCGAGCGCATCGAAGAGCTCCGCAAGCGCAAGGAGCAAGCCCTCCACGCCGGATCGGAGCGTTCGGTCGAACGCCAGAAGGCCAAGGGCAAGATGCTCGCCCGCGAGCGCATCGACTACCTGCTCGACGACGGCTCGTTCCACGAGCTCGACATGCTCGCTCGCCACCGCGCCCACACCAGCGGCATCGAGGAGCGCCCCTACACCGACGGCGTCATCACCGGCTGGGGGACGATCGACGGTCGCAAGGTCTTCTTGTTCTCGCAGGACTTCACCGTGTTCGGCGGCGCCCTCGGCGAGGTGTTCGCCGAGAAGATCCACAAGATGATGGACCTGGCGCTGTCGGTCGGCGCGCCGGTCATCGGGCTCAACGACGGTGCCGGCGCCCGCATCCAGGAGGGCGTCGTCTCCCTCGACAGCTACGGCGGCATCTTCTGGCGCAACGTGCAGGCGTCGGGCGTCATCCCCCAGATCTCGGTGATCCTCGGCCCGTG
>CAZBTQ010000370.1:0-2221 GCA_964494405.1 uncultured Iamiaceae bacterium | reverse complement strand
GGAGGTCACATGACGAAGGTGGACGAGTTCCGGGCGTTGCACGCCGACGGCTGCTTCGCCATGCCGAACCCGTGGGACCGTGGGTCGGCGCGCATCTTCCAGGAGCTGGGCTTCTCGGCGCTCGCCACCACGAGCGCCGGGTTCGCCCGGTCGATCGGCAAGGACGACCAGGAGGTCACCCGCGACGAGCTGGTCGATCACGTCGCCGACCTGACCGCGTTCATCGACGTTCCCCTGAACGTCGACAGCGAGCGACTGTTCCCCGACGATCCGGGAGGCATCGACGAGACGGTGCGCCTGCTCGCCGACGCAGGGGCGGCAGGGTGCTCGATCGAGGACTACGACCCCGCGCGTGAGGAGGTGGTGCCGATCGACGAGGCGACTGCCGCCGTGCGCGTCGCCGTCGAGGCGTGCGCCCGCTACGACTTGGTGCTCACGGCTCGCGCCGAGAACCACCTGTACGGGAGGTACGACCTCGACGACACGATCGAGCGACTCGTTGCGTTCCGTGCCGCTGGCGCGGAGGTGGTCTACGCACCCTTGGTGCGCACCGCCGATGACATCGGGCGCGTCGTCCGCGAGGTGGACGCACCGGTCAACGTGCTCCAGGTGCCCGGCGTGCCCGAACTGGCCGGGCTCGCGGCGCTGGGCGTCCGCCGGATGTCGACCGGCGGACGCCTCCAGCTCCTCGCCTACGACACGATGCGCGAGACGGCCGCCACCTATCGCATGTGATGCGGCAGGAGTCGCCGAGGGTCAGTGGCCCTCGTACTGGGGCTCGCGCTTCTCGAGGAACGCGTTGACACCCTCGGTGAAGTCCTTCGAGCGGGTCAGCCCGTAGAACTCGGCCATGACGTGGTGGGCGTTGGCGTCGAACGCGGTGTCGAGGCCGAGGCGCATGGTGCGCTTGGTGGCCTTCATCGCGAGGGGCGCCTGCTTGGCGAGCTCGGTCGCCCACGACCGCAGCGTGTCGGCGAAGTCGTCGGCGGGGACCACCACGTTCACCAGGCCGAGCCGCTGGAGGTCGTCGGCCTTCAGCTTGCGGCCGAGCATCGCCACCTCGCACGCCTTCTGCCAGCCGACCAGGCGGGGCAACAGCCACGTGCCACCGCTCTCGGGGACGACGCCCCGCTGGATCGGTGGCGACAGGCTCGCCGCGTCGGAGGCGACGACCAGGTCGCAGCCGAGCGCCATGTCCATGCCGTAGCCGGCGGCCGGACCGTTCAGACCACAGAGCACCGGGGTGTCGAGGCGACGGAGCACGAACGGCGGCGAGTCGTCGAGGCGCGACGGCGCGGGCGCTTCACCGGTGTTCGACCCGATGCCGCCCGAGCCCACGGCCTGGAGGTCGAGCCCTGCGCAGAAGCCGCGGCCGGCGCCGGTGAGGACGATGACGCGCGTGTCACGCTCGGCGTCGCACTGGATGAGCTGGCGCGACAGCTCCCGCAGCATCGGCCCGCTGATGGCGTTCAGCCGATCGGGCCGGTTGAGCGTGATGGTGGCGATGTGGTCGGACTTCTCGACCAGTACCTCGTCGGACATGGTTCCCCCCTGTAATCGACGTGGTGTCAACCTACGACGTTGCGCGCACCCGCTCCACTGCGCGGGAGTACGTTTCGCTCGTGCTCGCCGACGCAGCGTCTGACCCATCGCCTCGAGGCGTCCCCGAGGTTCGTCCCACGGCTCCCCTCGCCGCCACCCGCACACGCGCCGAACGCCTGGCGGCCGGGCGTGAGGCCCGTGAGGCCGTGCCGTTCGCCGATCAGGCGCGGCTCCCCGATCCCGCGGGTCGAGCGGACCCGATCGCGGTGTTGACCAGCCAGGACCCCGACCGGCTCGCCGAGCTGGTGCCCATCCGCCACGGCCGGATGAGCGCGACCACCTTCACCTTCTACCGCGGGGCCGCTTCGGTGATGGCCGCCGACCTCGCGACCTTGCCGTGCACGTCGCTCGGCGTCCAGCTCTGCGGCGACGCGCACCTGTCGAACTTCGGCGTCTTCAACGGCCCCGAAGGCCGGTTGCTCTTCGACCTCAACGACTTCGACGAGACCCATCCCGGCCCGTTCGAGTGGGACCTGAAGCGCCTCCTGGCGAGCGTCGTCCTGGCCGGTCGCGACAACGAGCTCGCCGAGCCGAAGACCCGTGCGGCGACGCTCGCGGCCATCGGCGGGTACCGCAGGACGATGGCGGACGCGGCCCTTCTCGATCCCCTGGAGCTGCG
>CAZBTQ010000369.1:0-2229 GCA_964494405.1 uncultured Iamiaceae bacterium | reverse complement strand
GATCTCCTCGCCGGTGGCCGTCGTCCCGACGACGACGAGCTCGCGGTTCGCCCACTCGGGGTCGAGCAGCGCGAGGAACAGGACGTGGTCCGAGCCGTCGATCGTCGCGGTCGACGGTCCAATGCCAGTGGCGGCGGAACCCGACCTGGGATCGCGCACTTCGACGCCAGTGACCGACGGCCCGATGAGGCCGAACACCACCACCCTCCCACCCAGACCCTCGTGGACCTCGGCGACGGCGTTGTTGATGTCGACACCCGCGAGTGAGGCCTCTCCACCGGATCCGCCGGTCGGCCAGTCGACCTCGGATCGGAGGGTCACCGCCCCTGTGTCGTCGACCACGACGAAAGCCCGCGCCGACCAGTCGGCACCCTCGACAGCCACTGATGAGAGCTCCCGGCCGGGCAGGACCTCGGTTCCCTGGCCCGCGAATGTCTCCGAGCCGCCGAGCTCGGGCAGCGGGTGGTCGGCGACGAGCTGGTCGAACTCCTCGGCGCTGATGGACACGAGCTGATCGAGGACCGGTACGAGCGCCGTGGGGTCGATCTCGTAGAAGTCGACCCGCACGAGGGTGCTGTCGTCCTCCAACCACGAGATCTCGTAGAGGTCTTGATCGAACTCGGCGATCACCGCGTCGTGGCCGCGGATCGTCGTGCGCTCCTCGTCCCGCGCCAGGACGAAGGACGACCTCCACTCCGCCTCGTCCCCCGGTGCCACGCCGACGACGAAACCCGGCCCGTCCTCATCCGGGGACCGGTAGCTCACCCCGTCGATGCCCGCCGGGGATCCGATCGGGGTGGTCAACACCGGGAAGACGTCCTGGAGCGACCCCGAGAACAGGACCTCCTGGCCGGGGATCGGGGCACCGGCGGGCGTGCCTGCCGAGACAGCCGCCCGAGCGATGTCCGCCAGCTCGTCCGTCGTCAGGCGCGCCGACATGAGGTAGCGCACGACCGCGCCGTCCACCCAGCCGACGGTGCTGGCGAACCCGTCGGCCCGTGCCATGGCCTCGGGGCCGCCGATGTCGACCGGGTCTCCTCCGAGCGTCGTGCTCTCGGTCGGAAGCTCGTACTCGACGAACGCGGTGTCCCACGGATCGTCGACGTCCTGTGAGCCCTGCACCGTTGCCGCTTGGCCGTACGAGAGTCCGACGTCCTCGGCGGTCGAGCTGTCGCCATCGAACGCGGCGTAGAGCTCGTAGCCCGACGCCTCGGGGTCGGCCAGGACGAGGTGGGTCGGTTCGAAGCTGTTGGCGACGGGTGGCGGTTCGTCGCTCCCGCTGAGGATGGCGATGCCGGCGGCGGTCAACGCGACCACGACGAACGCGGCAGCGACGGCGAGCGAGGTGCCACGTCGAGCTCCGTCACGATCGGCCGACGGTTCGAAGCGCGGCACCTCCACCGAGGCGACCGCGTCGTCCATCGCGGTGGCGGCCACACGTGCGCGGCGGTCGAGCGCGTCGAGCAGGTCCGAGTCGGTCATCGTTCCATCTCCTGAGCGCTCAGGGCCTCGGCGAGGGCGAGGCGCCCTCGGTGCAGGTGGACCTTGACGGTGCCTGGGGCGATGTCGAGGACGGCGGCGATCTCGTCGATGGACCGGTCTTCCAGGTAGTGCAGCGCCACGGCCTGGGCCTGGCGCTTCGGTAGCGAGCGCACCGCCGACCAGAGCGACTCGTCCGGAGGAGCAGCCGGCGGGCTGGTTCGGTCCACGATTCGGATCCGTCCGAACGCCCGTCGTTCGGACGAACGCCGACGTGCCTGCGACGTGGCGTCGTTCAGGAGCACCCGCCGAGCGAAGCCACCGGGCGACTCGTAGGCCTCGACCGACGACCAGCGTCGGTGAACCGTGAGCAACGTCTCCTGAACGAGCTCCTCGCCGAGGTCGCGCCGCCCCGTGAGTGACCACGCGAGACGGAGCAACGGGCGGTACTCACGGCGGTAGAACTCGTCGAAGCCGTCGGGATCCTTGCTGACGTAGACTTGCAGCGGAGCGCCATCGGGTGGATCGACGGTCACCTCGTCGTCTCCCAACGGTCGGTGGAGTGGAGGCACATCGAGTCACACGCACGAAGCGGTCGTGAGGTTTACCGCGGCGCTGCAGCGCGCCAGCATCCGCACCGAGTGTCGTCCCTCAGGCGCGGTGGATCTGGCCGCGGAGCGCCTGGACCCACTCGGCTGCCTGGGCCCACGCAGCGACCGAGTCGCGGCGCACGGCAGGCCCGTGGTCGCC
>CAZBTQ010000368.1:0-2249 GCA_964494405.1 uncultured Iamiaceae bacterium | reverse complement strand
ATCTGACCCGTCAAGCGCTCATCGAGCGCACCGACCTGGCCCATCACGTGTTCGCCAAGCGCACCGACCTGGCCCATCACGTGTTCGCCAAGCGCACCGACCTGGCCCGTCAAGCGCTCATCAAGCGCACCGATCTGGCCCATCACGTGTTCGCCAAGCGCACCGATCTGGCCCGTCAAGCGCTCATCAAGCGCACCGATCTGGCCCATCAGGTGTTCGCCCTGCCCGACCAACCGCTCGGTGAGCATGTCGAGTCTGGAATCGACCACGTCGAACCTGGCCGTGACCTTGGAGTCGAGCAGCGCGATGTCAGCCTTGGCGAGAGCGATGTCGGCCTTGGTGGCGAACTCGGGCCATCCCATCGGCGGAAGGTGGTCCATCAGCTTCCCTGCTCCCTCGGGTCCGAGCGGAACCTTCAGCAGATCGTACAGTTCGTGGCGGGATGACTCGATGCTGGACACGGTGCGGATGCTCCTGAACTCGACCAACCGATGGGAGCGAGACGAGCTCCGAAGCGTGACCTGAACAACGCACCCGCATGCTACCGAGGGGCAGGGACAGCGAATGTCGGCCAGCGGCTATTCGACGAGGCGGCCGAGGTCGCCGATGAGCAACACAGGGACACCCTGTGGTGAGGCACCGAGCCGGTAGCGGTCGGACACGTCGCCGCCATCGGGACCAGGGCGCCGAGCACCGAGCCGTCGTCGTGGTCGTCGGGGCCACCCACGGGGACGTGCACCTCGCGGCGCATGGAGACAGCGCCGGCTCCGCCGTCACCACCACGGACGTTGAGGGCGACCTCGTCGACGAACTGGGACTGGGGCTGGGACACACCGACGATGGTAGGTGGGCGCGGCCACACTGCCGCGCCCACGATCTACCAGGCTGCTACTCGACGAGTCGGACGGGATCGCCCTTGATCGTGACGCTCCAGGTCGTGCGGTCGGTATTCGCAGTGCCGGTCGTGTATCTGATCTTCCACCAGGTCGCGCCGCCGTATGCCGTCGTGATGTTCGCGGGCAACTCGACCTCGAGGATCAGCAGGCGGTCGCTGTACTTCGAGAGACTGGATCGACGGGTCCCGGGTTGGGGGTTTCGCACCACACCTGATTCAGTGGTGCCGACGAGGTCGAGGATCGAGGCTGTACCCGGTCCACAGCCCCCTGTCGGTGCAGTCTCGCCCGGGCCGCATTGGACCCGCCAACGGAAGGTTGCAGGTTGGTTCAGGGGGTTGAGGATCTCTAGCGCGACGGTGCCTTCACCCGGGTCCCAGAGGGCGACCTCCATCGTCTTGCCGCTGTGCTCGGGGCCGATGTCCGCCAGGTACCAGGAAGGCGTGCTCCCGCCGATCGTCGCCGCTACTCCGAGGTGCTCGAGTGCGAAGACGTTGGGGCAGGTCGCGGAATACCCCGTACCACCCGCCTCAGTGGTACACGCCGAAAACGTGGAGCCCTGACGAGCCCGCAGCCCAAAGGAGTTGGTTCCACCCTGGCCTGTGGTGCTCGCCGGATTGCTGGATGTCACCTGGATGTAGTACGTCCCACGCCGCGGATTGTTGATGGTGTGAAGCGTCCGCCACCTGCTTCGGTATCCAGTTGCTGCGGTCGAGCACTCGTCAGAAGTACTTGCGACCGAGATAGGGGTCCCGATCGCAGTTGCCTGCGACGGGTCAGCAGCGTCGTTGCTCCTCATTTGAAATGTCGTTGTGAACGACGAACCGCTATTGGGCAGGTCGACGTTCCCAGTACCGGGACAATACGCCGCGTCGTAGATCTCAATCGTGGTCGAGACCGACGTGTCCTGCTCGAACCGGACTGCGTAGAAGTAACCAGTGGCTCGGTACTCGAGGTTCTCGACGGTCGATCCACCCGTGCAGACGTCATAGGATGGATTCGGAGAGACAGGGCGCGGGTTCGTGGTCACATTGAAGTTGGCATCGGTCAGTGCTTGAATCCGGTCGCCGTTCTCTTTGGACGAACATGGACTGGAGACCGCCAGCCAGAAGTTGTCCCTCGCTAGACCCCCAGGAAGGTCCAATGTGCCCGTCCCGAGGTAGTTGCGGGGGCTGCCCATCTTCACCGGCGGGACGTATTCGGCCAACGACGATCTTGTGACGTCAACGTCGGTCCTGAACACCGAGGTGAGGTACTGGGGGACGTCTGGGTCCGTGATCGTCACCCGCATCTGGTCCGGCTCGACGTAGACCGCCGTCACCTTGATGCCTCCCGGGGCAGGATCGTGGACGAAGC
>CAZBTQ010000367.1:0-2250 GCA_964494405.1 uncultured Iamiaceae bacterium | reverse complement strand
GTCACCAAGGGCGTCGACCAGATCATCCCCGTCGACATCTACGTGCCCGGCTGCCCGCCGCGCCCCGAAGCGCTCCTCGAAGCGGTCGTGCTGCTGCAGCAGCGGATCAAGAACGAGGACATGGCCGCCAAGTGGCGCGGCGACGAGTACCGCAACCGCCACGAATCGACCGCCGTGGTCGACAGCGGCGCACCGACGACCCATGGCGTGTCCGGCGAGCCGATCCCGGCGGCGGTCCCCCCGCGGGAGCCGATCGTGGTGGGCGGTGGCCCCATTGAGTGATCAACCTGCCGAGACGGCCGCCGACGCGGCCGTCTCCGACGAAACGCTCGCGCTCCCGGGCGACGGCCTGCGTGAGGGGATCATCGACGACCTCCGCTCGCGGATCGGCGACGCGCTCGTCGACACCCACATCGCGCCGAACGACGACCTGTGGGTCAGGGTCCGCACCGACTCGTGGCGCCAGACCGGCGAGGCATTGAAGGCCGCCGGCTTCACGTTCTTCTCGTTCCTGTCCGCCATCGACTGGCTGCCCTCGCCGTACGGCAAGGGCGAGGACGACCCGACCGCCGAGCCGGTCGAGCCCGACACCGAGATCCGCCAGGGTGTCACCGGCGGCGAGACCCGCCTGCAGGTGTTCGCCCGCGTCGTCGATCTCGATCGCCACGTCGGTGTCACGATCAAGGCCGACGTGCCCGACGACGCGGCGGTCGTCGACTCCTGGTCCGGCATCTATGCCGGCGCCAACTGGCACGAACGCGAGTGCCACGAGATGTTCGGCATCGGCTTCAACGGCCATCCCGACCTGCGCAACATGTACCTGCCGACCGGCTTCGAGGGCTTCCCGCTGCGCAAGGACTTCCCGCTGCTCGCCCGCATGGTCAAGCCGTGGCCCGGCATCGTCGACGTCGAACCCATGCCCGTGGCCGAGGAAGCGCCCGCCGAGGACGAGAGCACCCCGGCATCATGACGAACCTCACCGATCGCCAACAACTGAGCTACATCGCGTCGCAGGCGGCCGACGCACGTCTCAACGTCGAGCTCGAGACGGAGGGGATGACCCTCAACATCGGGCCCCAGCACCCGGCCACGCACGGCACGCTGCGCATCATCTGCCGCCTCGACGGCGAGCAGGTCGTGTGGGCCGAGCCGGTGGCCGGCTACATGCACCGCGGGTACGAGAAGCTCACCGAGGTCCGCACGTTCCCGCAGGTCACCACGCTGGTCAACCGCATCGACTGGCTGGGCAGCTTCGCCAACGAGGTGCCGTTCATCCTCGCCGGCGAGAAGCTGATGGGCATCGAGGCGCCGCCGCGCGCCCAGGTGATCCGCACGATCCTGTTCGAGCTGTCGCGGATCGCCAACGTCGGGCTGTTCCTCGGCGACCTCGGCGTGCAGATGGGTGCCGTCACCCCGGTGTTCCTCGCGTTCCGCGACCGCGAGTACGTGCTCAACCTGATCGAGAGTGCGACCGGCGGCCGCTTCCACCCCAACTTCGACCGCATCGGCGGCCTCAAGGACGACCTGCCCAAGGGCTGGATCGACGAGACCCGCCAGGTGATGAAGAAGCTGCAGTCGTTCTGCGACATCATGGACGACCTCCTGTTCGGCAACGAGATCTTCCAGACCCGCACCCGCGGCGTCGGGGTGATCCCCGCCGACATCGCCAAGGACTACGGCCTGTCGGGGGCCAACCTGCGCGCCAGCGGCGTCGACTACGACCTGCGCCGCGACCAGGACCTACCGCTGGCCTGGGACAAGGCCGACTGGAAGGTCTGGACCCACCCCGACGGCGACAGCTGGGCCCGCTGCTGGGTGCGCCTGCAGGAGACCCGCGAGAGCTGCAAGATCGTCGAGCAGCTCCTCGACCAGGTCCCGGCGGGGCCGATCATGGCCAAGGTGCCGCGCATCATCAAGGTGCCCGAGGGCGAGGCGTGGGTGTCGACGGAGAACCCGCTCGGCGAGATGGGCTACTACGTCGTGTCCAAGGGCGACCTCGGGCCGTTCCGGGTGAAGATCCGCTCGGCCAGCTTCAACAACATCTCGATCGTGCCGTGGGTGCTGCGCGGCGTGTACGTCCCCGACGTGATCACGATCCTCGCGTCCCTGTACTTCATCCTGGGGGACATCGACAGGTGATGAACACATGATCTCGTCGATGGCCATCGAGATCCCGTACTGGGGACAGTCGCTGCTGCGCGTCCTCGGTGGGCTCGTCGCCGTGCTCCTCCCCGCCGGAACGATCGTCTA
>CAZBTQ010000366.1:0-2265 GCA_964494405.1 uncultured Iamiaceae bacterium | reverse complement strand
TGGCCGATCGGGCGGACCTGCACGTGCACCACGTCGTCGGCCGACGCGACTGGGGAACCGACCACGCCCCGACGCCTCGGCTCGGCCAGGACGCGGCGATCACCTACGAGGCGGTCGAGTACGAGGAGCACACCGACGACCTCATGGCCGCCGCCGACCTGTTCGTCGGACGCGCCGGCGCGTCGACGGTGGCCGAGCTCGCTGTTGTGGGGCTCGGAGCCGTGCTCGTTCCCCTGCCCATCGCCCCCCGCGACGCGCAGCGGGCCAACGCCGAGATGCTCGCCGCGGTCGACGCAGCGGTGATCGTCGACGACGACGGCTTGGACGGCCGGGTGCTGTCGGACCTCGTGGCCGACCTGGTCGATGCCCCGGGGAGGCTCGTGCAGATGGCGGATGCGGCCAGGGCGACCGGCCGCCCCGATGCGGCCGACGCCGTCGCGGCGCTCTGCGAGGAGCACGCCCGTGCCTGAGCACAGGGACGAGCTCGACCTGTCGGTGCCCCGCCGGGTGCACGTGATCTGGGTCGGCGGCAAGGCGATGAGCGCGATCGCCGAGATCCTCCAGGCGATGGGCCACGACGTCTCGGGCTCGGACCCCAACGACGTCGCGGTGCTCGACCGCCTCCGTCGCCTCGGGGTCGCGGTCGCGGTGGGCGCCGAGACGACCCTGCCGCCAGGCGTCGAGCTGGTCGTGCGCTCCTCGGGGGTCGACGACGACCACGCCGAGGTGCACGAGGCGCGACGGCGTGGGCTCCCGGTGCTCGGCCGTCCCCAGGTGCAGGGTGCCATCGCCCGAACGCGGCGGACCATCGCGGTGTCCGGCACCCACGGCAAGACGAGCACGACGGCGATGCTCGTCCACATCCTCGACGCCGTCGGCGCAGAGCCCAGCTACATCGTCGGGGGCGACCTCGGCGGTGCGGCTGGGGGAGTGCGCTGGGGCGACGGCGAGTGGTTCGTCGTCGAGGCCGACGAGAGCGACGGCACGTTCCTCGAGCTCGGGGCCGAGCGGGTGGTGCTCACCAACATCGAGGCCGACCACCTCGACCGCTACGGCACCGTGGAGGCGATCGCCGATGCGTTCGAGGAGTTCGTGAGCGGCGCTGCGCGGGCGCTCGTGGGCGCGGACGATCCGGTGGCAGCTGCGATCGGCGCTCGGCACGGTGCGCGGACCTACGGGTTCGCCGAGGAGGCCGACGTGCGGATCGACGACCTCGAGGTGCGACGAGCTTCGACGCACTTCACCGTGCACCCCGCGGGGTCGGTGCCGGTCGAGGTCGTCGTCCCCGAACCCGGCAGGCACAACGCGCTCAACGCGACGGCCGCGCTCGCCGCGGCGGCCGACATCGGTGTTCCGTGGGCCGACGCAGCCGCGGCGCTGCGCGCCTACCGCGGGGTCGGCCGCCGCTTCGAGACCCGGGGCGAGGTCGGCGGCATCACCGTCGTCGACGACTACGCCCACAACCCGGGCAAGGTCCGGGCCGTGGTCGATGCTGCCTCGCACGGGGGCTGGGGGCGGGTGGTCGTGGTCTTCCAGCCGCACCGCTACAGCCGCACCGAGGACCTGTGGCGTGAGTTCGCGACCAGCTTCGACGGCGCCGACCTCGTCGTGGTGACCGAGCTCGACCCCGCGGGAGAACGGCCCCGCCCGGGCATCAGCGGACACATGGTGGTCGACGCCGTGGCAGCCGCCCGCCCGGCGACGAACCTCGCCTGGGTGCCCGAGCGCGCCGACCTGCTCGACCACCTCGTCGCCGTGCTCGAGCCGGGCGACCTGTGCCTCACGCTCGGTGCGGGCAGCATCACCACGCTCGCCGACGACCTCGTTCCGCTGCTCGAGGCACGGTTCGGATGAGCGCCGACGACGTCATCGAGGAGGTGGCTCGCCGCCTCGACGGTCTGGTGCGCACCTCGGTCCCACTCGGTCCGCTCACCACCTACCGGGTCGGCGGATGTGCTGCGCTGCTGGTCGAAGCGCACGACGTGTCGATCCTGCGCCAGGTCGGCAGCGCGCTCGCCGGTACAGACGTCGACATCCTGGTGGTGGGGAAGGGCTCCAACCTCCTCGTCGCCGACGCCGGATTTGGTGGCCTCGCCGTCGTGCTGGGCGACGGGCTCGCCGGGATCGACATCAACGGTGTCCGGGTCGAGGCGGGAGGTGCCGCGTCGCTGCCGGTGGTGGCCCGTCGCAGCGCCGCCGCGGGCCTGGCTGGCTTCGAGTGGGCGGTGGGGGTGCCGGGGTCGATCGGCGGCGCGGTGCGGATGA
>CAZBTQ010000365.1:0-2267 GCA_964494405.1 uncultured Iamiaceae bacterium | reverse complement strand
GCGAGGGTCAGAACGGGCAGGTGGTCCGCCAGTCGCTGGCGACGCTGGTCGACGGACGGCTCGAGCAGAAGAACTGGTCGTAGCGCGTGTCGTTGTCGACGTGTCGCTTCAGCCATGCGATCGCGTAGGCCGCGGTCGGCGTGTTGCTGGTGTTCGAGACGAAGTGGCTGGCGCCACGCAGCTCGAGGTACGCCTTCTCACCGCCGAGGCTGTTGTAGAACGGGACCGAGTGCGAGCCGACCGAGGCGACCGAGTCGCTCTGGGCGCCGATGACGAGCGCCGGCGTCGTGACCTCGTTCCAGCTCTTGTCCAGGTTCCACGGCTGGAGCGGGACGATGGCCTCGAGCGAACGGCGGGACGAGGCCGCCTCGAGCGAGCCGCCGCCACCCATGGAGTGACCCATGACGGCCTGACGGCTGGCGTCCACTCGTGCCCGCACCGTGGTCGACGCCCGCGACGTCACGTGATCGACCGCAGCGAGGAGCTGGGTGCCGCGACTTGCGGGCTGGTCGAAGCGGGTGTTGGTGTCGATGGTGATGACGACGAAGCCCTGCGACGCGATGCGGGGACCGAGCCACTGGATGCTCGACTCGCCGGCGGTGTAGCCCGGCGAGATGGCCACGACGCCGAAGCGACCCTGGCTGGTGTCGGTCGGGTAGTAGATCGTGCCGCCGCCGAAGCCACGGGCGCTGAGCGACGACACCGACTCGGTGGCGACGGTGAACGCTCCTCGAGAGGCCTCGATGCTGGACTGGCTCGGGTTCGGGCCTCGCTGGAAGGGGTTGCTCGACTGGGCCGACGCGACCGATCCGGAGCCGACGGCGCTGGCGAGGAGCATCGCCAGCGCTGCCAGGACCATGGCGGCGCGCGTGGACACGGGACGTGTGCTCATGCTGTGGGTTCTCCCCTGTTGCTGGTGTGGTCATCGACCGCCTGCGGGCTGGACCGCCGAACGGCTCTGCGTCCGATCATCGGCCTTCTGCCGCGTGCAGTGTCAGCAACAGTCGCGTTTTGTGTGACATATGTCAATCAATTGCCACACCGTGGGCGCGATCGTGCACCCAGCGCGGTGGTGACCGCGTGGGTGCACGAGCGAGAAGCGGCGCCTGGTCAGCCCCCGGGGGAGGGGGCCGTGGGTCAGCCCTCGAGCGAGATGGCGAACTCTGGGCAGTTGTCGACCGCGAGCTGCGCGGCGCCGAGCTGCTCGGGCGACAGCTCCCCGTCGACGAGCAGCACCGCGTACCCCTCGTCGTCGGAATCGAACAGGTCGGGGGCGAGCGTGTAGCAGCGCCCGTGGCCCTGGCATGCCTCAGAATCGAGACGCAGTCGCATCAGTTCTCCCCTCGACCGTCGTTCGTCGACAGTAGTCGCACCGGCAGCTCGCGAGGCCCCCGGACCTGCCCGGTGGACCAGCGCACCGCCCCAGGATCGTCGGTGGCGAGCTCGAAGTCGGGGATGCGCTGCATCCACTCCTCGAGCGCCACGCGCAGCTCCATGCGGGCCAGGTTCGAGCCGATGCAGCGGTGGATGCCCACACCGAAGGCAAGGTGTCGGTTGCGTTGGCGGTCGAGTACGACCTCCTCCGGGTTCTCGAACACCTCGGGGTCGAGGTTCGCGGCCGGGAACGGCAGCAGCACCCAGTCCCGCTCCTTGACGGGACAGCCGCCGATCTCGGTCTCCTCGGCGACGATCCTGGCCATCGTGACCGGTGCGTACGCCCGCAGGAGCTCCTCGATGGCGAAGACCATGACGTCGGGATCCTCGACCAGGCGCCGGCGGTCATCGGGGTGCTGGGCGAGGTGCCACAGGCTGGCACCGATCGCCGACCACGTGGTGTCGATGCCGGCGATGATCAGCAGTGCGATCGTGCCGGTGATGTGGTCGTCACCCAGGGGCTCGCCGTCGACCTCGACGTTCAACAGGTACGAGATCAGGTCGTCGCCCTGCTGGTCGGGCGCCGCCCGACGGGCCGCGACGGTCGTGGTGAGGTAGTGGTCGAGGGTGTCCTCGTAGGGGATCTCCTCGTCCTGGAACGAGCCTGGCACCTCGAGGATGCGATAGATGAAGACGCGGAACCTGTCGCCGTCCTCCTTGGGCACGCCGAGCATCTCGGCGATCACCCGTACCGGGATGTGCTGGGCGTAGCGGGTCGCGGCGTCGACCACGTCGTCGCCCGACCCGGTGATCTCGTCGAGGAGCTCGCGGCAGGTCTCGCGTGCGGTCGACTCCCAGCGGTCGATCTCCTTCGGGGAGAACGCGGGGAGCAG
>CAZBTQ010000364.1:0-2285 GCA_964494405.1 uncultured Iamiaceae bacterium | reverse complement strand
CATCATGTGCTCGGACTCCGACAGGGTGACCCCGTCGACGTGGTCGACCTTCTCGCCGACCTCGTAGTCGCCCCAGCGGTGCGGTTCGCCGGCCGCGGCGACGTCGTAGCTCGTGAAGTCGAGGCCGTCGGGGACGACGAGCTGGTCGGCCGCGACGACGCCTGCGAGCTGTGGCACCACTGCCTCGGGCGCGGTCGCGTCGGTGTCGCGCTTGTTGACCATCACCCACCGGACCCAGTCGATGACCGTGCGGTCGTGCTGGTCGGTGCAGGTGGACCGCACGTAGACCACGCCGGTGGTGCCGCTGGAGTTCTCCTTGAGGCCGATGACCTCGGAGCGGGTCGACAGGGTGTCGCCGGGGACGATCGGGCGGTGGAACCGGCACTCGGCGTAGCCCAGGTTGGCGACCGCGTTCAGCGACACGTCGGGGACGGTCTTGCCGAACGCGATGTGGAACCCGATCAGCTCCTCGACCGGGTGCGGGTCGAGCCCCACCGACGCGGCGAACGCGGCCGACGACGGGATGGCGAACCGGGTGGGGTACAGCGAGCCGTAGAGGGCCCGGTCGCCGTCGGTGACGGTGCGGGGCGTGGCGTGGCGGATCACCTGGCCCAGCTCGAAGTCCTCGAAGAAGTTGCCCGGGTTGGTCTTGGTCATGTCGTCCTCGGTCGGCCGTACGGGTCCCCGAGAACCTAGTGAGCCGCCGACTGGGTCGGCGAGGCGCGACCCGGGCGGACGCGCTCAGACGAGTCGGATGTCGGTTCCCGCGAAGACGACCGTGTCGCCGGCGCGTCCTCGGTCGGTGGCGTGCACGTCGATGGCGGTGAGCTGGTCGGAGGAGCCAGGTGGACCCTCGACGACACGGACCTCACCGCCGTCGAGCCCGATGGTGCGATCCTCGCCGACCGGTCGGTCGACGAGGCGACCGAAGCGCTCGGCGAGCTGATCGGGATCATCGGAGCGGAGCTCGACCCCGACGATCCGATCGACGACGTCGGTGTGGACGTGGCCCTTCCACGCCCGTCCTCCCCACGCCCAGCCCTCCGGCGGATCCATCGTGTCGAGCGAGATCAGCGTTCCGCCCGTGTCAGCCGGGTGGAGGTGCAGTCCCGACGCCTCCACGCCGTGCTGGCGCGCTGGAGGAGAGTCGAACACGACGCGGACGCCGAGCTCGTCGACGCGGGCGCGAGCGGCGTCTCGATCGCCCACCTGGAGGATCAACATGTAACCACCGGGGCCGCCGTGCTTGGCGAGGAAGCGGGCCGACGGGGCGGTCTCGGCCACGGGCTGCAGGACCTCGAGGAACGTGTCGCCGACGGCGAACACGGTGTTGCGCATCTCGAACACGTTCGGTGGGTCGCGATGCACGCCGGCGATCTGGAGCGTCGCAACGAGCTGCTGCTCCTCGCGCCAGATGTCGTCGGTGCAGAGCGCGACCTGGCGGATGCGCACGGGATCGGTGCTGGACGTGTCGGTCATCGGCCGGTGAAGGTCGGGGTGCGCTTCTCGAGGAACGCTCGGGCCGCCTCGCGGGAGTCGTCGGTGAGACCAGACCGGATGTGGCGGTCGGCCTCGCGATCGAGCGCCTCGGCGAACGACACGTGGTCGGCGTCGTTGAGGTTGGCCTTGATGGACGCGGCGGTGAGCGGCGCGAACGAGGCGGCCCTGGTGGCCTTCTCCCGGACGAAGTCCGCGAACTCGTCGTTCGGAGCCACCGCAGAGACGAGTCCGATCCGGAGGGCCTCGGCGGCGTCGAACTTCTCGGGCATCAAGTACAGCTCGCGGGCCTTCGCCGGACCGACGATGCGCGGAAGCGTCCACGTGCCGCCGAAGTCACCCGACAGCCCAGCGGTGAGGAACGCCGAGTTGAACACGGCGGACTCGGCGGCGTAGCGGAGGTCGCAGGCGCACGCCCACGAGAAGCCGGCCCCAGCGCACGCGCCGTTGATGGCGGCGATCGTGACCTTGGGCATCTCTCGCAACAGCTGGGAGCTGCGCATGTGGTGGCGGAGCTCGCTGACCGCGCGAGCGACCGACCGCGGCCCGACGGACTCTCCGGGCGTACCGCGGTTTCCCGCCGCCATGTCGCGCAGGTCGCCACCAGCGCAGAACGCCCGGCCGGTGCCCGTCAGCACGACGGCGCGGACCTCGACGTCACCAGCGGCCTTCGCCAGGTAGGCGTTGGTCAGGGGCAGGATCTCGCCGCCCATCGTGTTCATCGACTCCGGCCGGTTCAAGGTGATCGTCGCAACCGCGTCGACGACCTCGTACTCCACGTCTGCCAT
>CAZBTQ010000363.1:0-2286 GCA_964494405.1 uncultured Iamiaceae bacterium | reverse complement strand
GTCGGATCGTCACGGTCCACGAGTCGGCCGCAGGTGCAACCCAGTGGTATACGGCTCATTTGAGCGACGAGAGTCACGCCGGCTGACTGCCCTCCAAGTGCCTGCTTGGGGGCAGGGCGCACGTTGGCCTCCGCCGTGCTAGTCGAGTAGGGCGATCAGCTTCTTGGGGGCGAGCGTCCGGTAGCTGTCGGTGACCAGTTCGCGGATCTCCTCCCAGTCCACTTCGTCGGTCAGCAGCACTCCGAGGCGGTCGCGGGGCGCCGTCGACGCGAAGAACGGGTGGCCGCTTGCTACCAGCGCCTCGCGTTCGTGTGGTTCGGCGCGCAGCACGAGCAGTGGGACCGGTGTGCCGTTCGGGTCCTCCACTGCGAGGAGCAGGCAGAACGACCGGCGGCGGATGTCGAACGAGTGTGCCCACCGGTCGACTCGTGTCGTGGTCTCCGGCAGCGCCAGGCACAGTGCGCGGACCCGCTCGACGATGTCGTCCGGTGCGGCAACGGGCGCGTTCACGTTGTCATCGCCGACCAGTGGGGGGCCTCGGGATGGCGCACCAGGCCAATGATGGCGGATCTTCGGCAGCGGTCGCTGCGCGAACCAGGCCTTGGACACGCGATCCCGTGGCAGCTCCAGTTCCTTGACAGTGGCGCTGGTCATCGGGGACATTGGCTCACGGCGCCGACCGGTCGCCGAGCTGTGGAACATCCGCCCCAGCCGGGGTTCCGTAGGCGAAGGGGATCCGCCCTCTCGGTCGTTCGAGGTCAACAGGCCATCTCTGACCACCGCGTTGCTGGGGGACGTCGGGTGTCACGAGGAGGCTTGTCATGACGAAGGACGCCAGCTTCAAGAAGGTCGTGCGGCGTCACGCCGAGGAGACCGGGCAGCGCTACACCGAAGCGCTGACGGACCTGGAGGGTCTCGGGGAGCGGATGCACCACGAACCCGTCCCCGACCGGCTGCTCGACCATGTCCGGGATCACTACGGCATCGACGCCGTCGCGGTGACCAAGCTCAGCGTGCACAACACCTACGTGTTCCGCATCGAAAGGAACGACGGCGACCCGTGGATCGCTCGCGCGTTTCCGCCCGCTCGTCCCCGCAGCGGCGTCGAGGGTGACGCTGAGGTGCTGCGGTTCCTGGAACGGCAGGACTACCCAGCGGAACGGCTCGCCGTCGACGACGCGATCTCTGACTTCGAGGGATGCGCGGTGCTCGTCACCCGCTTCATCGACGGCGTCCCGATCTCAGGACGATTGGGCGGCGACCAGTTCGCCGTGATGGGTGACGTGCTCGGGCGGCTGCACGCGCTGCCACTCGATGAGTCGGTCAGCCGCCCAGGCGGAGCCGAGGGCCAGGACCCCAACCGCGCGGGCAGCCCGGCTCAGGACCTGCTCGCAGCCCTGTCCTTCCTCGACTCGGTGGACACGAAGGTCGCGGCTGCTGATCGCGACCGATACGAGCAGCTCCGGGAGCGGGTTCGCTCGGCCGACGACGGTCACGGGCTCCCTGAGGGGCTCCTCCACGGCAACCTCCTCCATGCCGTCAACCACGTGATCGTGACCGAACGGGGGCCGGTCGCGTTCAACTGGATGGCGTCGGGACGCGGGCCTCGCCTAGTCGACTTCGCGTGGCTGCTGTGGGGCACCGGGGCCTGGGCGCCACGCCGACCCGACCACAAGAACATCGACGCAGCCGTCAACGCCTACCGCGAACACGTCGAGCTGACCGACGAGGAGCTCGACCGGCTCGAAGCGGTGATGTACATCCGACCGCTGTACCTCGTCGCCTTCGGCTACCGACGTGCACTCGTCAACGGCGTCACCTTCGACGAGTGGAGCTTCATCGAACCGCCCGAGTACTTCACCGACACCGCAGCGGCCGCCCGCGCCGCGTTCGGGAAGTAGGCGACGATGACCTCCACACACGGCGAGCTCGTCACCGCGGTCCTCGACCACCACGGCGGCCGCCGGGTCGGTGTTGGATGGCGGGACCGGGTCACCCTCATCGACGACGCGACGGCGCGCGAGCCCTACCACGCCGCCATCGCAGTTCCCCTCAGCGAGGCCCCAGCACTGATCGAGTCGGTCGAGGAGACGGCGGCAGCAGCGGCGGAGGCGACGACCGCTGCGCTCGTCGCGCTCCACACGCTGGAGTAACGCGCGTCGGCGACGTCGACCTCTACACGGCACCTATCGACGCGTCGGGTGGCGCTCAGGGCAGCGCGTCTGGGGCCCCCATCGGCACGCTGCGGGTCGGCTCAGTCAGGTCCAGAGCGCCCACGTGGCGACA
>CAZBTQ010000362.1:0-2294 GCA_964494405.1 uncultured Iamiaceae bacterium | reverse complement strand
CATCGCCAACCTCCAACGCCTCTGCGGACCCCACAACCGAGCCAAGGAGCAGGCGGCGGCCCGGCGCTGACCACGCGCGCGGACGAGCTGCCGTCTGGTCTGTCAGCGGCACATCTGCAACGATCGGACCCCTACGTCCACCCGAGGGGGAGTTCCACATGGCAGAGCAGAACGAGGCTGTGATCGTCGCAGCCACCCGAAGCCCGATCGGTCGAGCCAACAAGGGCTCCCTGGTCGACAAGCGGGCCGACGAGCTGATGGGCGACATGCTCAACGCCGTCATGGAGAAGGTGCCCCAGATCAACAGGGAGGACGTCCAGGACATCCTCATCGGCAACGTCGCCCAGGCGGGCGAGACCGGGTTCAACATCGCCCGCACGTCGTCGCTCCTCGCCGGCTGGCCCCAATCGGTCCCCGGCCACACCATCCAGCGGTTCTGCGCCAGCTCGCTCCAGGCGCTGTCGCACGCTGCCAACGCGATCAAGGTCGGTGAAGGCGACATCTACGTCGCCGGTGGCGTCGAGAAGTCGTCCCGTCCCCCGGCGCCTGAGGGCGGCGGCGGTGGTGGAGGTGGCGGCGGCGGCCGTGGCATCGGCCCCGGTGGCCTCAACCCGCGGCTGCTCCCCGGCAACGAGGAGGGCTTCCCGTTCGTCTACATCCCCATGGGCCTCACCGCCGAGAACGTCGCCGACAAGTACGGCGTGAAGCGCGAGGACATGGATGCCTTCGCCGCCCTCTCCCAGCAGCGCGCCGTCGCCGCACAGGAGAACGGCATCTACGACTGGGAGATCAGCCCGGTCACCAAGGACGACGGCACCGTCGTCTCCAAGGATGACGGTCCCCGCCCAGGCACCACCGCCGAGAAGCTCGCCGAGCTGAAGCCGGCCTTCAAGGAGGACGGCACCGTCACCGCCGGCAACGCGTGCCCCCTCAACGACGGCGCCTCCGCCGTGGTCGTCACCAGCCGGGCGAAGGCCGACGAGCTGGGCCTCAAGCCGCTGGTGCGGGTCGTCGCCACCGCCTACTCGGGCAACAACCCCGAGATCATGGGCGTGGCACCGATCGAGGCGATCACCAAGCTCCTCGAGATGACGGGCATGTCGATCGGCGACATCGACTTCGTGGAGCTGAACGAGGCGTTCGCCGCGCAGGTCCTGCCGATCTGCGACGCGATCGGCATCGACATCGAGAAGCAGCTGAACCCCCACGGCGGCGCGATCGCCCTGGGTCACCCGTTCGGCAGCACCGGCACCCGCATCATGACGACGCTGATCAACGACCTCATCTCCGAGGACGGCCAGTTCGGCATCGAGACCATGTGCGCCGCCGGCGGCATGGCGATGGCCACCCTCGTCGAGCGCGTCTGACGCTCGTCACCTGACGCAGTTCGACTGCGCCCACGCCGCCGCCGGGTGGCGTGGGCGCTGTCGCGTCCGGGCTCAGCCGCCGTCGCGCCTCGGGCGCAGGAGCGCTTCCTGGGCGACCGAGACGGCGAGGTGGCCGTCGCGGGTCCACATCGCGCCGCGGGTGAGGCCGCGAGCCCGGCCGCACGCGATGGCTTGGAGGTCGTAGAGGAGCCACTCGTCGGCGCGGGCCCTGCGGTGGAACCACAGCGTGTGGTCGAGGCTGGCGGTCATCAGGTCGCCGCCCCCGCCGCCCCAGCGTCCGCCGCGTCCGATGGCGCGCCGAGCGGCCGAGACCGGCCCGCTGTCGGACATGTAGGTGAGCACGCACGCGTGGAGGTCGGGATCGTCCGGCAGGTGACCGACCGTACGGATCCACATCGCACGGGTCGACGCGGCCGGTGGCGGCTCGATCTCGCGATGGTCGACCACACGCCGGTGCGGCGCGACGTGGTCGACGTCGCGCTCGACCTCCTCGGGGGTCGGGACCAGGTCGATGTTGCTCGGCGACTCGAACTCGTCGCCGTCTTCATCGGCATGGAACGACGCGTCGAGGTTGAGGATGGCCTCACCATCCTGCTGGGCGACGACCCGGCGGGTGGTGAACGACGAGCCGTCGCGGATGCGGTCGACGACGAACGTGACCGGCAGGCCGAACCGCCCCGGACGCAGGAAGTAGGCGTGGAGCGAGTTGACGTGGTGGTCGGACTCGACGGTGCGCTGCGCGGCACGAAGGGCCTGACTCGCCACCTGGCCGCCGAAGAGCCGTCCCATCCCCTCGCCCGGGTGCGGCGACCGGAAGATGTCTCGGTCGATGGGCTCGAGGGTCAACAGCCTGAGGAGCTTGTTGACGTCGGGATCGGCAGGGTCGGTCTCGGGATCGTCGGTGGC
>CAZBTQ010000361.1:0-2334 GCA_964494405.1 uncultured Iamiaceae bacterium | reverse complement strand
TTCATGTAGGCCATGTCGACGCGATCGCCGAGGGGGATGTCGTCGCCGGTCACCGGATCGACGACCTTCGACACCGGGGTGCTCTCGCCGGTGAGCCCCGCCTCTTCGATCTCGAGCGTCGCCGCGACCAGGATCCTGCCGTCGGCTGGGACCTTGTCGCCCGCCTCGAAGCCGACGATGTCGCCGGGCACGAGCTCCTCGGCGGGGATCTCGACGCGCTGTCCGTCCCGGCGCACCCGCGCGGTCATGATCAGCATCTCGCGCAGCGCCGCGACGCTCTCGGCCGCCTTGCCCTCCTGGTGCATGCCCATCACGGCGTTGACCACCGTCAAGCCGAGCACCGCCAAGCCGGTGGTGAAGTCCTGGAGCGCGACGATGCTGACGACGGCAGCGCCGACCAGCACGAGCTGCATCAGGTCGCGGTACTGGCGCAGGAAGGCCCGCCAACCCGGTTCGGGGGCCTCCTCGTCGAGCTTGTTGGGCCCGTACTGTCGACGGCGCTCGAGCACGTCGGCTTCGCTCAACCCGACCGCTGGGTCCACGTCCAGTCGGCGACAGACGTCGTCGGCGTCGAGGCGATACCAGTCCGCCTCGGCGTCACCCGCCGCTGGAGCTGTGGGAACAGCCGTCATGGGTTGGTCCTCCTCGGTCGTTCGGCAGCGGACAGGGTTGGGGTGTCGGCGGCGCGCGGTGTCATCGCAGGAGCCGTTGCACGGTGGGTTCGGCGCGGTCGGAGACGATCTCGGCGATGTCCCTGGACCGGAACCGGGTGATGGCGCTGCGGGCGATGACATAGGCCGGCACGGCGAGCAGGAGACCGACGATGCCCCCGAGGAGGCCGCCGAGGGCCGTGGCGACGATCACCACGAGCGGATGGATGTCGAGGCTGCGACCCATCACCTTCGGTTCGACGAAGTTCTCGAGGAGGAGGTTCGAGGCGAGCACCACGACCAGCATGATCGCCGCAGACGAGAGCCCGCCCTCACCGAGGGCCACGATCACCGCGAGGCCACCGCCGATGAAGGCACCGATGTAGGGGATGTAGCCACCGATGAAGTTGACCACGACCAGGGTGAACACCAGGGGCAGGCCCATCAGGAGGGCGGTGACGCCGATCACGGCCGACACGATGGCGGACATGACGGTGCGGCCCTTGCCGTAGTCGCGCAGGATGCGGCACGAGTCGCCGATGAAGGCGTCGACGTCGGCACGCAGGTCGTGGTTGAGCGCCTCGACGAACGCACCCCTGAAGCGGTGACCGTCCTTGAGCAGGAAGTACATGATGAGGGAGCCGAGGATGATGCCGCTCGCCAGCCCGATGATGCTGCCGACACCCTCGACCAACAGGGTGAGGAAGCCGGTGGAGATCATCGGTGCTGCACCTTCGGTGGCCACTCGGAGCTCTTCGAGCGTCGACTCGTCGATGTCGAGCCCTTGTGCGGCTTCGGCGATCGCCTCGTCGGTGGCGTCGCTGATCTCTGCGATCTGGTCGACGACGCCTCGAACGGTGGCCACGACCACGCCTGTTGCCAGCAGGAGCAACCCGAGCACGACGATGCCCGCGGCCGCGGTCACCCTGATGCGGTGTCGTTCGAGCAGCGCGACGAGGGGCTTGAAGATGATGGCGAGGACCGCTGCCAGCAGCATGGGTAGCGCGATCTCGCTCACCGCGCCCAAGACGAAGGCGACGATGGCGACGGTGACGGCGAACCCGACGAAGCCCCAGCTCCAGAGCAGGACCCTGGGTACCGCGCTCGACCCCGACGCCGGGCGAGGCGGCTGCGGTGGCGTCAGATCGTCATCGGGCGGCACCGGTGGCGCTCGCAATCGTCGGGAGGCTTCGGTTGATGCGACGGAGCTGCAGCGCCTTGTCGACCGCGTTGACGGCGGGTGCGATCAGCGAGAGGCCGAGCACGAGCGCCCACTGCGCCCCGGTGAGCGACACGGTGTCGAGGAGGCGTTGCAGCATGCCGAGCTCGACGGCGGCCCACGTGAGGGTCCAGCCGAAGATGATCCATCCGAGGTACGGGAAGATCGGCGCCGCCCACCACGCCTCGCGCTCGCGGCGCATGACGAGGCCGTTGTTCACCGCGCTGAGGGCGACGACCGCGAACGCCATCGTCATGGCCACCGACGGATCGGTCGTCGATGGCTCGTCAGGCCCCCACGCCAGCACCATCAACGCCAGGCTCGAGATGATCAGGCCGCTGAGCGCCCACCGCACGGACTGGGCCTTGGTGGCGATCCGCGAACCGGGCGTGCGCGGGGGCCGCTGCATCACCCCGGGGTCGGGGACGTCGGCGATGAACCCGATGACCACCGTGACGACGACGA
>CAZBTQ010000360.1:0-2378 GCA_964494405.1 uncultured Iamiaceae bacterium | reverse complement strand
ACCTCATCCGCAACGCGATGATCCCCATCGCCACGATCTGGGCGCTCGACGCCGCGGCGCTCATGGGCGGCGCGGTCGTCACCGAGAGCATCTTCAGCTGGCCCGGCCTCGGTCGGATGCTGATCGACGGCATCTTCGGCTACGACCTCGACATGGTGATGGGCGTCGTGGTGGTCCTGTCGATCCTCGTGGTGGTCTTCAACCTCATCGCCGACCTCACCTACGGCTGGCTCGACCCCCGGATCCGCTATGACTGACACCACCGACACCGACCCGGGAGCCGAACCGATCAGCACGCGGGCGGCCGCCGACCACCCCGCGCCCATCTCCGAGCCCACCATCGCCGAGCTCGAGGTCGAGAGCCTCGAGCGAGAGCTGTCCGACGAGTCGGAGTCCTTCGGCCGCCAGGCCTGGCGCGCGTTCCGGCGCAACCGGCTCGCGATCATCGGCGCCGTCGTCTTGGTGCTCCTCGTGTTGCTGGCCATCTTCGGGCCAGGGATGCGCCCCTTCGCGTTCGACGAGCGCAACGTGCTGGCCCGCCGCCAGGGCCCGAGCACCGAGCACTGGTTCGGCACCGACACCATCGGTCGCGACCTGTTCGTCCGCACCACGCGCGGCATGCGCACATCGCTCTACATCTGCTTCGTCACCGCCGTGATGGCGGTGAGCGTCGGGGTCACCCTCGGCGCGATCGCCGGCTACTTCGGCAAGGCGCTCGATGCGGGCATCTCGTTCCTGACCAACCTCGTGCTCACCATCCCGCTCTACGCCGTGCTGCTGGTGTTCGGCAAGAAGTACGGCGCCGATCCGTTCAGCATCTCGTTCGTGATCGCGGTGTTCATCTGGACCCGCGCCGCTCGCATCGTGCGGAGCCAGTTCCTCACCCTGTCCCAACAGGAGTTCGTCCAGGCGGCGCGGGCGGCGGGAGCGCGCGGTGGCCGCATCATCTTCCGGCACATCCTCCCGCACTCGGTCGGACCCATCGCCGTGGAGTTCACCCTCACCGCCGGCCTCGCCATCATCTTGGAGAGCACCCTGTCGTTCCTCGGCCTCGGCATCCAGCCGCCGGAGACCTCGCTCGGCGTGCTGGTGGCCGACGCGAAGGGCCAGTTCACCGCCCAGCCCACTGCGGTGCTCCTCCCCGGTCTGATGATCACCCTCGTCATCCTCAGCCTGAACTTCATGGGCGACGGGCTGCGCGACGCGTTCGATCCCCAAGCGAGCTCGAGGAACTGATGGCGGCCCCGATCCTGCAGGTGGACGACCTGAGGGTGAGCTTCCGCACCCGCAAGGGCCCCGCGGAGGCGGTTCGTGGGGTGTCGTTCGACGTGCACCCGGGCGAGACGCTGGCGATCGTCGGCGAGTCGGGTTCGGGCAAGTCGGTCTCGGCGCTCGCCATCCTCGGGTTGCTGCCCGGCACGGCCACCGTGACCGGGTCGATCCGCTACAAGGGCGACGACCTCCTCACCATGAAGAAGGAGCAGCGTCGCAAGGTCCGCGGCGGGCCCATCGCCATGATCTTCCAGGACCCGATGACGGCCTTCAACCCGGTGCACACCATCGGCGACCAGATCGCCGAGGCGATCCGGATCCACCGGCCCGAGGTCTCCAAGCGCGACGCCATGGAAGAGGTCGAGGGCCTGCTGCGCCAGGTCGGGGTGCCCGAGCCCGCTCGACGGGTGCGCCAGTACCCCCACGAGTACTCCGGCGGCATGCGCCAGCGGGCGATGATCGCCATGGCGATCGCCAACAAGCCGACGTTGCTGATCGCCGACGAGCCGACCACCGCGCTCGACGTCACCATCCAGGCCCAGGTGATGGAGGTGCTCGCCGAGGTCCAGGAGGCCACCCAGTCGGCGATGATCCTCATCACCCACGACCTAGGGCTGGTGGCTGGCACTGCCGACCGGATCCTGGTGATGTACGGCGGGATGGTGTTCGAGCAGTGCGAGACCCGCGACGCGTTCTACGAGCCGAGGAACCCATACACCCGCGGCTTGCTCGAGTCGATCCCGCGCTTGAGCGACGTGAAGGGCACGAAGCTCACGCCGATCCCCGGGTCGCCCCCCAGCTTGTTGTCGATGCCGCAGGGGTGCGCCTTCGCGCCGCGGTGCGTGCACCGCACCGAGATCTGCGAGGAGCGGTCCGCCGAGCTCGAACCGGTCGGGCTCCAGCACTGGACGCGCTGCCACCACCACGACGAGCTGCCACCGCTCGAGCTCCGACGGAGGGTGGGGGTGTGAGCGACGCGCGGACGTTGGTGGAGATCACCGACCTGAAGACCCACTTCCCGATCCGGGCCGGCCTGCTGCGCCGCCAGGTTGGCACGGTCTACGCGGTCGACGGGGTGTCGTTCACGATCGACGAGTACGAGACGC
>CAZBTQ010000359.1:0-2381 GCA_964494405.1 uncultured Iamiaceae bacterium | reverse complement strand
ACACCGAGCCAACGCTCGAGCACCGTTGCGTACACCCTTCGGAAGTCGGTCGTGTACGGGATGTTGCCGTCGTCGACCAACGCACTCAGGTCAGGCGCGTCCCCGAACAGCCCGCGCTGCACCCCGTTGCCGAGCGCGAAGAGAACACTCCCAGCGCCGTGGTCGCTCCCACCGTTCGCGTTCTCCTCGACACGACGCCCGAACTCGCTCCACGTCAGCACCAGCACATCATCGGCGCGGCCGTGGGCAGCGAGGTCCTCGTAGAACGCGGTGAGCCCGGCGTCGAGCTCCCCCATCAGAGCCGTGTGCCTGGCGAGCTGGTTGTTGTGGGTGTCGAAGCCGCCGACGGTGATGTGTCCGACGCGCACTCCAAGATCGCCGACGATCGCTTCGGCGAGCACGGACAAACCTGATCCGAGCTGCGTGGCGGGATACGAGACTGCGGGCGCGTAGCGCGTCGAGGCCGCCCCGAACTTGAGCGAGCTCGACACCGCCGTCTCAGCCGTCGTCTCGAGCAGCACGCCGAACGGCGAGGTCGATGGGTACTGCTCGTACAGCTTGAGCATCGTTGCGGTGCGGGCGTGGGTCGGGTCGAGGACCTGCCCGCCGACCTTCACGCCGTAGTCCGCCGGATCCCGAACGGTGGTCACAGCAACATCCGGGGTACGGAACTCGGCAGGGGTCGACGATCCGACCTTGAAGCCGAGGAAAGGATCGTCCTCGTCGGTGGCCAACTGCTCGAGCGTTCGCCCCAGCCAGCCGTTCTGGAGCTTCAGCTCCGGGTCGCCGGCCTGCCAGATGGCCATCGACTTGAAGTGGCTGTAGTTCTGTTGCGGGTAGCCGACGCCGCGCACCACCGCGAGCTTCCCGGAGTCCCACAACCCCTTCATCCCGAGGAGCAGAGGGTGCAGGCCGAAGCCGTCCTCCAGCGGGAGGATGTCGGCCTCCGGCACGGCGAGGGCGGGTCGGGACGACCGATAGACGGGATCAGCGATCGGGATGACCGTGTTGAGCCCGTCGTTGCCGCCGGCGAGCTGCACCAGGACAAGCGTCTTCTTGTTCGTCGGGTCGACCACGTCGGCCGTGTTGGTCGCCGCGAACGCCACCGATCCCTTGAGGAACGACGGGGCCGTGGTGCCGATGCTGACGAGAGCTGCGCCGCCCTTGAGGACATCGCGCCGCGAGATCATGGGGCCTCCTCAGGCGAGCTGGTACTCGGGGCTGGCGAGCACGAGATAGGCCACCGTGGCGGCGCGTTCGCGTGGGTCGGTGATCGAGCGAGCGTGATCGTGGATCGCTGCACGCGATGCATCGGAGATGTCGTCGTCGACCAGAAGTGCCAGCACTTCGTCGACGAGCTCCTCGGCGGACGCGCCGCCAGACAGAGCCGGGATCTCCACCGGTTGGCCGCCGGGGAAGAGGACGCTGTCGAGGAAGTTCACTCGGCCGAAGAACGTGCTGGAGCTGAGCCACGTCGCCCCGCCTGGCCAGCCCGCGACGCTCGGCGGCTCGAAGAGGCTCTGATCCATCGCCGATGCGAGTCGCTCGATCCCAAGCCAGTCCGTCTCCAGTTGGAGGGAACGAACTGTGCTGACCGCGAAATCAGTCGGACTCCGCACCTGAGCGCGATACGCGCGCTCGGAGTAGAACTCGTCCGAGATCAAGATGGCTCGGACGACCTCGCGGACGGAGTGGTCCGAGGACTCCCAGACCTCGACGAGCGCGTCGATCGTCGCCTCGTCAGCATCGCGGTACGCGAGCTCGCTGAACAACCTTCCGGTGATGTACCTGGCCGCGGCGGGCTGCTCGAGGATGATCGAGATCACGTCTTCGCCTCCGAACGCACCGGTGCGCCCGAGGAACGTCTTGACACCGTCGTCGTGCTGCTCGGGATCGAACCGCCACTCGGGCTGCCACTCTGACCAGAACTGGACCACGAACTCGGTGCGTTCCCGGTCGTTGAGGTCCGGAGGGATCGGACGCCGCGGCACCGGCGTCATCCTCCAGCCCGTGAACGCCCGGGCGCTCTCGCGCACGTCGTCCTCGGTGTAGTTGCCCTCACCCAACGAGAACAGCTCCATCAGCTCTCGGGGGAAGTTCTCATTCGGATGCTCCTTTGTGCTGTCGGCGGTGTTGAGGTAGATCATCATCGCCGGGTCCTTGGCGACCGCTTGCAGGAGGTCGTCGTAGCGGGACAGCGCGTGGGATCGGAACAGCTCGTTCTGGGTGACGATGGTCTTCGCTCCCATCATCTCCAGGATGCTCACCTGCGTCGTGAGCAGCCCGTGCCAGATGTAGGTCATCCGCTCCTCGAGCGGGCGCGCCGTGTACGCCATGCGGGTGAGCCACCAGCGCTGCATCTCGAAGGTGATGAGAGGCCG
>CAZBTQ010000358.1:0-2381 GCA_964494405.1 uncultured Iamiaceae bacterium | reverse complement strand
GGGGCCTCGCCGGCGGCGAGCCGGGAGCGGTCGGGGAGAACTGGCTGCTGCCCGCTGGTGATGAGAGCCGGGCGGAGCGGCTGCCCGACAAGTGCACGATCCAGCTGAGGGCCGGCGACGTCCTGCGGATGCTGACCCCGGGCGGCGGCGGATGGGGCGTGGCGGACTAGACGACGTTGCGAACAGTCAGGCCGGCCTCATCAGCGAAGATGCCCATGCGGGCGACCTTGACCATGAGGAACAAGGACGTCGGCATCGGAACGGACGGAGACGAGCGCGACCTCCTCGTTCTCGCTCGCCGCCTCGCCCACGAGGGTCACCACCACCTGTTCGAGATCACCGCCTGCGAGGGGCTCCGAGCCCTTGACGGCCGGACCGGCGATCCTTGGCTCTCAGGTTCCTGCGCTCGTGTAGAAGTACGGGTCGAGGATCCGGACCTCCGCGACGCTGTCGACCGGGAGGCCGTTGGCGGTGGCGGCTCTATGGATCGACTCGGGACCGGGGCCGTCGTAGATGCAGAACGTCTTGGTCTTGTCAGCCGAGACGTACGACGTCACCCAGGTGACGTGCTCCTCGGCGTTGTTGGCGACCACGCCGAGGCAGGCCTGTGCGCCGTTCTCGTCGGTTGGGATCTCGAGTCCGTCGGGGAACGTGCGCTGGACGAGGAATCGTGGCATGGAGCTCTCCTTGGTGGTGGCTGCCGGTTGCGGCGCTGTCACGATCGAAACCCACTCCGGTCCAGTGCTGGTCCAGCCGCCGTTCTCCAGCCGCCATCCGCCCGAGCAGCGACGTACGATCCCGGACATGCAGATCAGCGTGCTCGGCCCGCTGAAGGTCGAGGCGGAGTCCGGTGAGATCGCCTTCTCGGCGGCGAAGGAGCGTTCCCTCCTCAAGGTGCTCGCCCTCCGAGCTGGCCAGGTCGTGTCCAGCGATGCGCTCATCTCGGCGCTCTGGGGCGACCAGCCACCGCCGGCGGCGCGCAAGACGTTGCAGACCTACATGTGGAACCTGCGCCAGGCCCTCGGCGACGCCGCCATCGAGACCCGGGCGCCCGGCTACCGCCTCCTTGTCGAACCACAGAACGTGGACGTGGTCAGGTTCCGGTCGCTGGTCACCGACGGTGAAGCGGCCTTGCGACGGGGCGATCACCGGGCGGCGCGCGCCAGCCTTGGGGCAGCCGTCGCCCTCTGGCGGGGCGACCCCTGCGCCGACGTGGCTCCCCACACCGGCCTGGCCAACGAGGGGGTGCGCCTCACCGAGGAGTACCTGAGTGCGGTCGAGTCGCGGCTGGCGGCCGATCTCGCCGAAGGCCTCCACCGCGAGGTCGTTGGCGAGATCGAGGCGCTCGTGGGGTACCATCCGTACCGCGAGCGGCTCTGGGCCCACCTGATCGTGGCCCGGTACCGGTGCGGCCAGCAGGCGGCCGCGCTCGAGGCGTTCCAGCGCGTGCGGACGATGCTCGCCGATGAGCTCGGCCTCGACCCAGGGGGCGAGCTCCGCCGCCTGGAGCTGGCGGTGCTCGAACAGGACCCGGGCCTCGACGCTCCCGTGCTGGCTCCGTTGGCCTCCGACGGAGGCATCGTCCCGAGCCCCGTGCGCTACGCCACCTGCGCCGACGGGGTGGCGATCGCGTACCAGGTGGCGGGGAGTGGCCCTATCGACATCCTGGCCGTGTCCGGGTTCGTGAGCCACCTCGACATCTGGTGGAACGCCCCGACGGACCGGCTCGTCCGCGGGCTGGCCTCCATCGGCCGGCTCATCTGCTTCGACAAGCGCGGGATCGGGCTGTCCGATCGACCCGACGAGGTTCGGGCTGACCAGTGGGTCGACGATGCCGTCGCCGTCCTCGACGCCGTCGGGTCGTCCAGCGCCGTGGTGCTCGGTGTGTCGAGCGGAGCATCGACCGCGCTGTCGCTCGCCCACCGCCACCCGACCCGAGTGCGAGGCTTGGCCCTGTACGGCGGATACGCGCGGGTGCTCGCCGCTCCGGACTACGAGATCGGCCAGGACCGCGCTGTCGTCGCGTCGTTCGTCGACAACCTCGTCGCACGATGGGGCAGCGGCGTCGGCATCACGGCCTACGCACCAGCCCGAGCCGACGAACCAGGTGTCCGTGGCTACTGGGCGCGCTACCAGCAGCTCTCGGCGAGCCCCGCGACGGCGGCACGCTTCCTGTGGGCGGCGCTCGAGATGGACGTCCGTGCCGTGCTCCCCGAGATAGAGGTCCCCGCGCTCGTCGTCCACGCCGAGCGAGACCTCATCGTGCCGATTGCGACCGCCAGGTACATGGCCGATCGACTGCCTCATGCCCGGTTCATGTCGGTCGACTCCGATGTCCACCTCATGTGCCTGTCCGACGTCGTCGATGAGATCACCGCCGA
>CAZBTQ010000357.1:0-2389 GCA_964494405.1 uncultured Iamiaceae bacterium | reverse complement strand
ACCACACCTCGCGCGCCCATGGGCGCGCCGGCCGCGCCCCGCGGCGCGGTTGCCAGGGCGCGTTATGGATGGTTGTTTCACCTGGACACCCGACCCAACGGTCTCGATCCCCGTTCTTCCCAGCCACCTGAGCGACCGGCGTCCCACTGTCCACCGATAATGCGTGGTCCCACCATCCGCCGATAATGCATGTTCTGTAAAGTTAACCTCAGAGATCCGGGGACGCTCTCCACAACCGGCGATCAGATCGGACAAGGGCCTCGCGCCTCGGTCTCCCCGAGGTTTCGATGGGCAGAACGGTCGATGCTGACGACGTGAGATCGCTCGACGACGAGTGAGGGTCCAACAGGCGTGGAGGGATCACACTCGGCCCTTGATAATCTGACGAACATGTCAGATAGTCGAATCGTCGAGGATGGCCCGCCCCACGAGGACGAGGTCGATGCGCCCAGCCGGCCGCTGTCGGAGGTGAAGGCCGAGCTGTTCAAGGCCCTCGGGCACCCGGCTCGGGTGCGGATCCTCGAGGTGCTGGCGTCCGGCGAGCGCACGGTGAGCGACATCCAGCCACTGGTCGGCATCGAGTCGTCGCACCTGTCCCAGCAGCTCGGCGTCCTGCGCCGTGCCGGCGTGGTGACCAACCGCAAGGACGGCTCGTCGGTCATCTACTCGCTGAGCGATCCCGTCGTGGCCGAGCTCCTCGACGTGGCGAAGCGACTGCTGCGAACGCGGCTCGACTCCACCCGCGAGCTGCTCGAGGACCTCAACGATCCCGCCACCGTCGCCACAGCTGGCGAAGCAGCACCACGGTGATCACCCGCTTCCTCCCACGCCGCTCCGACTACGCGGGGTTCAGCACCGGCTGGCGAGCCGACCTCGCCGCCGGTGTCACGGTGGGCATCGTCGCCCTGCCCCTCGCCCTGGCGTTCGGCGTCACGACGGGGCTCGGCGCGTCCGCCGGCCTGACGACCGCGATCGTCGCTGGGCTCGTCGCCGCTGTCTTCGGCGGATCGAACGTCCAGGTCTCCGGCCCGACCGGCGCGATGACCGTCGTCCTCGTCCCGCTGGTCGCACGCTTCGGCACCGAGGCCGTGATCGTCGTCAGCGTGATGGCCGGCGTGCTCGTCATCGCCGCCGGGCTCCTGCGCCTCGGGCGGGCGCTGGCCTACGTGCCCTGGCCGGTCATCGAGGGCTTCACCCTCGGCATCGCCGTCATCATCTTCCTCCAGCAGGTGCCGAACGCCCTCGGCGTGGCGACACCGGAGGGCGAGAACACCGCCGTCGTCGCCGCCGAAGCGGTGCGTGACGCGCTCTCACACGGATCCGCCCAGACGCTCGCGCTCGTCGGGATCGCCGCCGCCGTGATGGTGGTGCTCCCCCGGCTCCACCGCTCTCTCCCCGCCTCGCTGATCGCCGTCGTGTCCGCCACCGTCATCGCCGAGCTGGCCGGCTGGGACGTGGCCACGATCGGCGCCCTGCCGTCGTCGCTGCCACTCCCCTCCCTTCCGTCCGTCGCCCTGGCCGACGTCGACCGCTACCTGTCGGCCGCCCTCGCGGTCGCCGCCCTCGCGGCAATCGAGAGCCTGCTGTCCGCCAAGGTCGCCGACGGCATGTCCGACACCAGCCCCCACGACCCCGACCGCGAGCTCGTCGGTCAGGGGCTCGCCAACGTGGTCTCCCCGCTGTTCGGCGGGATGCCCGCCACCGGGGCGATCGCCCGCACCGCGGTCAACGTCCGAGCCGGTGCTCGCACCCGGGCCGCGTCGATGGTGCACTCCTTGGTGCTCGTCGCCGTCGTGCTCGTCGGCGCCGGGCTCGTGGCTCGCATCCCCCTGGCGGCGCTGTCGGCCGTGCTGATGGTGACCGCCGTGCGGATGGTCGAGGTGCACAACATCGGCGCGATCCTGCGCTCGACGCGATCCGATGCAGTGGTCCTCGTGCTGACCGCGCTCGCCACGGTGGCGTTCGACCTGATCGTCGCGGTGGAGGTGGGCATCGCCGTCGCCGTCGTGCTCGCGCTGCGCCAGGTGGCGATGACGACGTCGGTCGCAGCGGTGCCCATCGAGGTGGACGAGGGCGACGAGCACGACCTGCTGCGCGAGCACATCGTCGCCTACCGCCTCGACGGGGCCCTGTTCTTCGGCGCCGCCCAGCGCTTCCTCAACGACCTGCTCGACGTGGCGGACGTGAGGGTCGTCATCCTGCGGCTGCCGCAGCTACAGGTCCTCGACGCCACCGGCGCCCAGGCGCTCGGAACGATCGTCACCGAGCTCGAGCGTCGCGGCATCACCGTCCTGCTGAAGGGCCCGCGACCCGAGCACCTCAAGGTGCTGTATGCCGTCGGAGCGATCGACGAGCTGGCCCACGAGAACCACCTGTTCACCGACCTCGA
>CAZBTQ010000356.1:0-2412 GCA_964494405.1 uncultured Iamiaceae bacterium | reverse complement strand
CGGTGGTACCGTTCGGCCATGGGCGAACGCGGCTCGAGCCTCACCGGTCTCGACACCGTGCGTCACGAGGGGAGCTCGGCGTGGAGGTGACCGCCGGCGACCACGTGCAGCGGGCCGAGGGGTCGTCAGCTCTGCTCGGTTCCAAGCTGCGCCGCCCTGCGGTCCCGAACCACTTCGTGTCCCGGCCTCGCCTCGAACAGGTCTTCGACGGCGTCACGACACGCCCGCTGACGCTGGTGATCTCCCCTGCCGGCTCCGGCAAGACCGTCTTCCTCGCCGACTGGGTGGGCCACGCCGAGATCCGCACGTCCTGGTTGTCGCTGGAGGAGCTGGACGACGATCCGGTCGCCCTGTGGACCGGCCTCATCGGCGCCCTCGAGCCGCTCGCGTCCGACTGCGCTCCACCAGCCCTCGCACACCTCGGCCGTGGTGCCCCGATCGGCGACGTCGTCCGCTCGCTGCTCGCCGACCTGGAGGCCACCTCGTCCGACGACGGGGTGCTCGTGCTCGACGACGTCCACCACATCAACGACCCGCGAGCCGTGGAGTCGTTGGGTCTGTTCGTCCAACACCTTCCTTCGTGGCTGCACGTCGTGATGGCGGCCCGCACCAATCCGAGGATCCCCCTCGACCGCATGCGGGTCCGCGGACAGGTGGCCGAGCTGCGCTTCGCGGAGCTCCGGTTCACCGCTGCCGAGGCGCGCGACGTGCTCGCGAACCTCGCACCAGGGCTGTGCGAGGCCGACATCGAGGCATCGGTCGAGTGCACCGACGGATGGGCAGCGGGGGTGCAGCTCGCTGCGCTCTCGGCCCAAGCGGGGCTCCTGCTGAGCCCCACCTCCTCCCCCTCCGACATCCAGCCGCTCGCCGAGGACTACGTGTGGCACGAGGTCATGGCCAGCGGCGATGCCGACGTCGTCGACGCGCTGATTCGCATCTCGGTCGTCGATCGCGTCAACACCAGCCTCGCGACGGCGATCACCGGGCTGTCCGACGTCCACGACCTGCTGCTGCGCGGTGAGGCGCAGGGCCTGTTCGTGTACCGCCTCGGCGACCAGGACTGGTTCCGGATCCATCCCCTGGTGCGCCAGGCGCTCCTCAGCGAGCTCACGCGATCGTCGCGACACCGCGAGCACCACGAGCGGGCGGCGCAGTGGCTCGAAGCGGCCGACGAGACCGTGCACGCCCTCGACCAGTGGCTCCTGGCCGACCGCCCCCGAGAGGCGCTGAGGTTGCTTGCCGAGCGGTCGACCGAGCTGTACGACATGGGCCGCGAGTCGGTCATCGCCCGCACCCTCGACTCGATCCCCCGCGACATCGCGGTCCGCGACGTCCCGGCGCTGATCGACCTCTCGATCAGCCACATCCTCGGCCCCCGCGAGCAGTTCGTCGAGACCGTCGGCCACACCCTGTGGTACGCCGAGCGGACCGAGCACGACCTGTCGCCCCAGCTCGACTCCCTCCAGGCCATCGCCCTCACCGCGTCAGGGAGCTGGACCGCCGGCCGGGCCAGCGCGCTTCGGGCGATCGCCGAGCTCGACGTGCGCTGGTGGAACGACCCTGCCGGCCGGTTCGCGTGGAACACCGCTGCTCGGGGCGTGGCGCTGTCAGAGCAGTGGGACGACGACGATCGCTTCGTGCGCGACGCCACGATGGCGATGAGCCGAGATCCCCGGCGGGGGATCTCCCTGGAAGGTGTCCGGGCCCTCGGCCACGCGTTCGCCGGCCATCCCGTCGACGCGCTGCGCGTCGCCGCCGGTGTGCGGCCCGCCGCGGCGACGATGTCGATCCTGCGGGTGGAGCTGGCACTCGCCGAGGCGGTCGCCCGCCTCGAGATGGGCGACCGCGATCGGGCGGTGACCGATCTGCAGGCCATCGCCGACGATCTGGACGAGCCCCGCCTCTACGCCCCGGTCGCGGCGATGCTCGCGCTGGCCGGCGTCGCCGTCGACGAGGGTGACATCGACGCCGCGACCAGCAACCTCGCTCGCGCGCGATCGCTGGTGGACACAGCGAGGGGCGGCGTCGACCTCGACAAGTGGGTGCGACAGACCGCGACAGTGGTCGCGATCGCGTGCGGCGACGTCGACGAAGCCAGACGCAGTGCGGCATCGCTCTCCGACCCGTTCTGGGGTCCGGTCAGTCGGGCACGCCTCCACCTGGCGCTCGACGATCGGGGGGCGGCTGCATCCGAGCTCGGGGTGGCGTTGCCGCGCAACGTCCGCCACCGGGTCGTGCTCGACCTGTTGCGGGCCCGCGCGGCGACCGCGCCCGACGACGTGGTGGCGCACACGACCTCGGCCATCGAGCTGGCCTGCACCCATCGCATCGTGCAGACCGTCGTCGCTGACGGGCGCGAGCTGATCGACGTGATCGAGCGCGCCGCGTGGCGCGTCCCCGACGAGTCGATGC